>JAHECY010000031.1 GCA_024641505.1 Gammaproteobacteria bacterium | reverse complement strand
CATCGTCAATGCCTTGAATGCCGGCAAGATGGTGATTACCCATACCGATACCGTTAGTGTGCCTGGGTGGTCTGGTGCAGGATACATTGTCCTCGACCCCAAAGTTGGGGATGGGGCGTATTTGATTGGTGGGGGGATGAATGGGGCAATCTTCTTTTTTGTAGTCGCCCTGACAGGTGTCGCCATGTTTCTTGCGTTGGCAATGGCTTTCTCTGGAGTATTTTGGGTAGCACTCGGCGGTCTTTTCTTATTCGGATTCGAGATTTATAGCTTTACTCAATTTGTTCTCGCAGGGTACGCAGCTAAAAGTGATGATGATTATAATCGCGCATTGGCAGGACAATTCCTCGTCGGAGTACTTGGCCTCATAAAAATTGACAAAATTGCGAAATTTATTGGGATTTCTTTTGCTTTCTTAATTACGCTCATAATGGGCAAATAAATGAATTCGAGAATTAAGGACAGGTTTCATGATACTCGTCGCCGCTCTAATTATTTCTATTTTTTTTAGTATTATAAGATTTGAAATACTACAAGAAAGTCCATTTAGTAATTTGTCTATATTTTATATTTCGTTTTTAAAACTAGTCCTCATATACATATATTTTTATATTTGCTCATTCTATCTAACCAACCTTCAGTTTCTTAAAAAAATACAAAGAAAAATATTTTTCTTTTTAATAGCTATTTCTTCTTTAATGGCCATATATAATACCTATGAAAATGCAAAAATAGCAGATCATCTTCTTTTTCTCTTCATTGCAACGGTTGCCCTAATAGCTTTCTACTCTGGCGAGACCATTTTTCGATCAATTTACAACCTAAAACCTCTACAAAATGGAGAAATAGAAAAAGCATTCATCTCTTTCCCACCAAGAAATTTAGGCGATTTGCTATTTCTTTATCTTTTGATAGCTGGATTTATTATCTTACCAATTCTCACTAGAGGATTATGGAGTAAAATAGCCATTGCTGGGTAAGTGATCTTACCCACCAATTCCAGACACACGCTTAAGCGACCTTTTGCAGAACAGCCGAACACTCACCGAATTGACAACCCACCCGATCCACGCTAGCCGGAGTTTCCTGTGTGGATGGGATAAGCTGACTGGCAAGGACTACAGCCACCGCAAGCAATGGTTGATCGACAGAATTGACCACCTGTTGGGCAGCTTCGCAATTCACCTTTGTGCCCATGCGGTGCTGAGCAACGTAAGCGTTCAAACCGCGGAGCTATAGACAGAGAGATCCAGATCTGATCTCATCGGATTGTCGGCGAATTTTTCTTTCCAGACCCTGGGGGTCAGTTCAATCACATTGCTTGCCGGGTGCTGGCTGATGCGTTGTAGCACGTCCACCAGGTACGTGTAGGGATCGATACCCTGTAATTTGCACGTCACTATCAGGCTTTGAATAATCGCCACCTGTTTCGCGCCAAGTTCCGTCCAACAAAAGAGCCAGTTGCGGCGTCCCATCGGAATGGAGCGCAACGCTCGTTCCACGTGGTTGGTGTCCAGCGGCACTTCCGGGTCCGTAAGAAATACTTGCAGCTCTGTTCGTCGCGACATGGCATATTTCAATGCCTTCGACAAAGGATTCTGCGGCAGTAAATCCGGTCGTTGGCATTGCTGTTCACACCAGTGCCAAAACGCCTTGACGATCGGCTCACTGTGTTTGCTGCGGTAGGCCAGTTTTTCTTCTCCCACCAGTGCTTTATCCCGTATGATTTTCTCTTGATGGTACAGAGCGCCGATCAGGGTCAGTGCTTCCTGCACCGCTTGCGGCTCCATGTCCTGCGCTCTCTCAAACCCCCTGCGGGTGTGGGCCCAACACAAGGCATGGATCGTAGCGGTAACTTTCTCGGCACAGGGAACCAAAGACACTGACGCTTTTTTTGAGCCCGTCGCGCGCATCCGCGCGGCCGCGGGAGTTGCGTCTTGCTTGACACGCACCGCTTGCGATATCACGCTGCTTTGCTTGTCACATGGCCCCCAGCGCTTCCGCCTGCCTTGCCATGGCATTGAGAAGGCGTGTGGAGAGAGGGAGTTGCTCAAACAAACGCTTGAATTCTCGCCTGTTGAATACGCCAGGAGCCAGCGTGAGTTCCGGCAAGCGCGAAAATCGCCGGTTTCTGCGGGTGGCGATATAAATAACATCTATCAGTGCTTTCTCCGCCGTGGCCAGTTGATAGGGCAGCCGCGTTTCACTCCAGCTTACCCCGTGGCGCATCAGTTCCGGTTTGATTTTGAAGAATTCGAAATATCCCAAGGATGAATCCAGAATCCGGGTGTGACCGGTAGTCGCAATTTGAATAGTTTTGGGAATCTGTGACAACACACCATGAAGATGCAAAGCCGTTAAAAAAGACACATAGCCTTGCTCTTTGTTGAGTAAATAGGGGGTACATGCCAGCGGACTGAAATAGGGATGATTGACATTGGCCCACAATCCTTTACTGAATCGCACCAGAGTCTTTTTTTCCGCCAGCCGGGAGAGTTGTTTTGATGCAGCCGGCACGGAAATTTCAGCATATCCGGCGTAGTCCCGGGTACTGAAAACAACGAACTCCTTGTTGGTGAGTATGTCAAGCATCGCTGGACAGAATTGTCAGCAACATTGCCTGCAGATCGAGCCAGGCCGATTCGCCACCATATTGCGCTTTGCTCGGCTCATCCAGAAATTCCAGCACTTGTCCTGCATAGTCATCAAACGTTAAGCCTGAAAGATGCGCCATGGCTGTTTCTCGTTGGGCAGCATCAAAGTTCCGGTGCAATAATTCCGTTGTCACATAACCACCTTGGTACAAGATACCAAGGTCAAATACATCACGAGCCTGGGTAACCGCCCTGCCACACAGGGCATTGATCTTGTGCACAACCGCAATCTCTCCCGTGTAGTGCCGGCATCGAAAACTGAGTTTGCGATAGCGTCTCGCGATTTCAAGATCAATCATCTCGATCTCTGTATTCTCAGCCTTGCTGTTGCGCCGGGAAAACTCCACTTTGGTAGGCAAGCGCACCCCCCCCGGCGTTAACAAACCTACGCGAAAACGTTGGGTGGTTTCCGTATGTTTCGCCTTTTGCGGATCATTGATGTCCAGGTCGGCAATACCGTAGACACGCAAGCTGCGCTTGAACGCGGAATCCTCAAGGATCTTGAAACCGTTTTTCTTTAAGGTGGTAACACTGCCCGCCAGTACGTCCAGATCCATGTCTTCAGAATACCGGGGGCTGTTAAAGAAGAAACGCAGGTTCACGCCGCCCTTAAGAACGAACATATTTGGATCGGATAATTTAAGAAGTCTTTCCAGAAAGCAAAAATGAAAGACTTCGCGCAACTGGGTCACATTGTCCATGCATTAATAATGCATCTATATTGTCGATAATGTCAATATAAATGCATTATTAATAATCAACAGTTTATTGGAGCGCTAAGCGTTCAAGACCTCGTGACACCAAGCTAACTGATTGTATTTATTTTGAATTTTCCCATAGAAGGCGCGAGCTCTTGCAATTAAAGCTAACTCATTTTGGTTCTTGCCAGCCAAATACTTTCATTCAAACCTGACGCAAAACTGGAAAAGTCTCACAGGGTTCTACAAGGCCGTATGGCGGAGGCCTGTACCCGGCTTAGCGCAAAGCGTTAGCGGGGTCGCGCCTTACAATTACACATTATTATTTTCATGTTACAACATAAGGCCCCCCCCATCTCTCCATGGTAAATAAAATACTGCCATTTTTGATGACCTAATTACCATCTTTAATGTTGTTTCTCATGGCTATTTCCTACAGAATAGCTCTATTGTTATGATCCCCCATTCAGTAAGCCAGGCGCTATGCAGCCCAAGGAGAGGCGAAATGTTTTCCCGCTATTTGTTACTTTGTGCGACCTTATGCTTCCTTTTTTTCGCTGCCTACGCTCATGCCGCCACCACGGTACCCGGTACCATCGGCAGCGACATTACATTCGACCCTGCCGGGTCACCCTATATCATAGGTATGGATGTCACGGTGAAGTATGGCGTCACCTTGAGCATAGCGCCGGGAGCCGTGGTGGAGTTCACGGGTCCTTATACGCTTAAAATCATCGGTGCCCTGGTAGCCCGGGGCAACAGCACGGACCCCGTCGTCTTCCGGGCGTCGGTAGCGGGCGTTCGCTGGAAGGCCATCAGTTTTGACAGCAACAGTATCGGGGCGACGGTGGATGGCAATGGCAATTATGTCAGTGGCTCGATTCTTGAGTATGCGCACATTTCCGGGGCCGGCGATGGCGGCAGTGCGGCGGTGGTGGTGTCGGGTGCGCAGAATCTCATGCCGCCCTATGCGGCGCCGTATTTTCAGAACGTTACGCTGGAAGATAATACCGGCGGCGGTATTCGCGGCCAAAACCTGCTCAACACCATCGTGGTGCGCGATTCGGTGATCACCGGCAATAATGTTGACAGCATGGCCGCCTGTGGCGGCATTTGCCTGTCGGGATTGACCCTTGCCGGTTCACGGGTGGTCATCGAAAACAATCAGATCACCAATAACGGCACCAACGCCAACGGCGGCGGCATCATGGTCAGCGGTTTCGACAGCGTTGCCATCAGCGGCAATACCGTCACCAGCAACCATGCGGCGATTGCCGGTGGCGGCATACATATTCAGGGATTGATTGCGACCAAAGACATCAACAAGGTCGCGAACAATACCCTCAGTCGCAATTCGGCGGTAAAGGAAGGTGGCGGCCTGTACTTCCTGGACGCGCACATGAGCGTGCTCGACAATCTGTTTACGGAAAACACCTCCGAAATGGGGGGCGGGCTGGTGTTCAAACCGTACTCCATGCCCATCAAGGGCGAAACCGCCTACAGCGTGGACATTATGCGCAACATTATATTCAACAATAGCGCCTCCGCCATGGGCGGCGCGATGCATTTCAACCACGTTCCCGATACCTTTTCCATTGAGGTCACGATTTCCGAGAACGTCATCGCCGATAATTCCGTATATGGCGACGTCAATCACGGTGGCGGCATCGACATTCACAAGGGCCAGATCAATTTCACGCACAATATCGTGGCGGGCAACAGCGCGACCATTGAGGCGGGCGCGTTGCGCAGCTCGGGCACCAATACCCTGCCGAACATTTTTTCCGACAATGTTTTCGTCGCCAACAAGGCGGCGGATATTTTCCGCATGTACACGCCGTCAACACTGCAGGGCAACACCATCGTGCGCAATTTTCCGGAAACCGCCGTGTTCGAATTGAGCGACACCAGTTACACGATCACCGGCAACAACATCGTCGACAATATGGTCGCGCAATCGGTGACGAAGAACATTTCCTATAACGGCACCGGCACTGTCGATGCCTCGAACAACTGGTGGGGCACCGTCGATGAGGCGGCCATTACCAACAGAATCAACAACCCGACCCAGGTGAGCATCCTACCGATCGCCAACGACTGGTTGACGCTGAATCCGCTGTCACCGCCCAACAAATTTTCAGCGCTGGGCAACGGCAGCCAGATCCAGATGACCTGGGACGCGAACCCGGAGGCGGATGTCGCCGGTTACATCGTGCATTGGAGCGACAACAACGATATTTTCTTTGAGAACGCCAGCGACGTCGGCAATGTCACCACGACGAATATCACGCTCAACAGCGGCGGCGTGCAATACTACGCGGTAACCGCCTATGACGACCTTTACTCCCCCGGCGCCGATAACAGCGCGACGCGCATCAATGAAAACCAGATCGCGGGCCATGAAAGCTGGTTCAGCAAGGTGGTGGCCGTGAGCGTGATTGGTGCGGACCTGTCCATCACCTCCACGGATATGCCCACTATTGTCGGCCAGAATGCCACGTTCAATTTCAGCCTTACCGCCAGGAATAAGGGGCCGAACGGCGCCAGCGGTATCACCATAACCTTAACGCCGGTGGCAGGGCTCAGTATCACGAGCATTCCCGACAACTGCCAGCAGGTAGCGGACAGCGTGGAGGTGACATGCACACTGGCGACGTTATTGCCGGGCAATGTCGAGGGCTCGGTACTGAACTTCAGCGCAACGACCAGCGCCGATTTCACCTCGGCTACTCTCAGCACGCACATCGCCGCCACGGAACAGGATTTCAACCTTGACGATAACGATGCAGTCTTCAACTATACCCTGCAGCCGCCGGATTCCGACAAGGACGGGGTTTCGGATGTGGATGAAAACAACGGCCCCAACGGCGGCGACAGTAATCGAGATGGCATTGCGGACAGCACCCAGGCCAAGGTGGTCAGCCTGCGTAACGGCGACGCCTATATCTCAGTAGTCTATCCCGATGCTTTCGCGGGCGCCAACCTGAAGACCATTGTGCCGGTACCGGAAGGCTTGCCGGAGCATGTCACCGCTCTGTCCGCGATGCTGAGCTTCCAAATAACGGCGGCATCCGGCAGTTGTGGCGACGTGGGCGTTTATCTCGACAAGAACAGCCAGATCAATCGCTTCTATATCTATGAAACCACCGGCGACGGCACGACTACCCAGTGGCGCGACTACGCCAATGACGGCAGTACTGGCGCCGACGTATTTCAGGATGCCAAGGACACGCGCATCGTCCTGCACCTGTGCATCCCCGCCGCCGCTGACGGCGGCACCGGCGAGCAAACGCTGACGGTCAGCGGTATGGCGGTGAACGATCCGGGGCAACCACTGGTCGCAGAGAAGAAAAAGAAAAAGGACAAGTGGTTCGGCGCTTTTGATCCGCTGATGCTGGTGGTGGTAATGATGACGCTGGCTTTGGTGCGGATGGCACGTGCCATAGTGGCGCGCAGGGAAAAATAAAAAATCACGGTGCGTAATACGCACCCTACCGGCATCCGGTCATGTACGCCAGAACCGTGTGGGGTGCACAGGCATCCGGTCATGTACCCTAGAACCGCGTGGGGTGCACAGGCATCCGGTCATGTACGCTAGAACCGTGTGGGGTGCACAGGCATCCGGTCAGGTACCCTAGAACCGCGTGGGGTGCACAGGCATCCGGTCATGTACCCTAGAACCGCGTAGGGTGCGTATTACGCACCACACACCGAGACATCCAGGCAGCGGTGCGGAACAAATAAAGAACATGGTGCGTAATACGCACCCTACGCGGCGGCGACGGCATATTGCATCATCAGTATCGGTGGCTACGGTGTGTTGCGTCCCGCGCACTCTTGACGGCGACATGCGTGGTGCGTATCCCACACCACGCAGCGAGACACGTCGGGCGGGTATTACGCACCGCGCAGCGAGTCGATCAACGCCTGCAGCCCCTGCTGCAAACCCACCTTGGGTTGCCACTGCAAAATGTTTCTGGCCTTACCGGTGTCCGCCAGGGAGTGCTTGATATCGCCGGCGCGCGGCGCGTCATAGCCGGGCTGCAGATTTTTCCCGTAGACCGCGCATACCTGCCGTAATAACTCGTTCAGCGATGTCTGGCGCTGATTGGCGATATTAAAGGTCTCACCGCCGATCCCGGCTACCGTGGCCGCCTGGATATTCGCCGCCACCACATCGGCGACATAAACGAAATCCCGGGTTTGCTCACCATCACCGAAGATCGTCGGCGCCTGCCCCTTGCTCACCCGGTCGGTAAACACGGAAATCACGCCGGAATACGGCGATGACGGGTCCTGGCGCGGACCGAACACGTTGAAATAGCGCAAGCACACGGTTTCCACCCCATACAACTGATGATACACGCGGCAGATGTACTCCGAGGCCAGCTTGTCCACCGCGTAGGGCGACAGGGGCTTGACGGCCATGGTCTCGGTCTTCGGGATTTCCGGTAAGTCGCCGTATGCCGCGGCGGATGCGGCGAACATAACCCGCTGCACCCGATGCTTGCGCGCCGCCTCCAGCACGTTCAGGGTGCCGACATAATTAGTTTGATGAGAACCGACGGGATCGTCGATGGTGGCGGGCACGGAGGCGACGGCGGCTTCATGGAAAATCCAGGTCATGCCCTGGGCCAGCCGCTCGACGGTGGCGTAATCGCCGACATCCCCTGCCACCACCTGCAGCTTGTCATGCGGCACGAGATTCTCGTGTTTGCCGGTGGAGAAATTGTCGAGCACGGTGACCGCGGCGCCGTCCGCCAGCAGGCGATCGACGAGATGGGAGCCGATGAAGCCGGCGCCGCCGGTGACGAGTGCGTTGATGGTGGAGTTCATAGTCAACCGTTGTTCAAACATGACGCCAGCTCGGTGCGTAGGGTGCGTATTACGCACCGGTTTTAAATATCGAACGACGTCGCAATCATGACCAGAGCAACGGTGCGTAATACGCACCCTACAGTCAATGCCGCAGTGTCATTGACAAATGCGTTTGTAAAGTCACGCACCCGCGCATTGTTCCCGCACGGGAATTACGCGAACGGGTGCTTCAAGATAATGGTGTCTTCCCGATCCGGTCCGGTGGAGACGATGTCGACGGGAGTCTCCGTGACTTCCTCGATTTTCTTCAAATAGCTGCGGGCGTTGGCTGGCAGGTCGTTATAGTTGCGCACCCCCACGGTGGACTCCTTCCAGCCGGGCATTTCGATATAGACGGGCTGACACGCCTCGTAAGCGTCCGCGCCGACCGGGGGCGTGATCCGTTCCTCATCGCCGACTTTGTAGCCGACACAGATTCTGATTGAGTCCAGGCCGTCGAGCACGTCCAGCTTGGTGATGCACAGACCGGAAATACCGTTGATCTGGTTGGAGCGGCGCAGGGCCACGGCGTCGAACCAGCCGCAGCGGCGTGGCCGGCCGGTGGTGGAACCGAATTCATTGCCCTTCTTCGCCAGGTGTTCGCCCATGACATCGAACAATTCCGTGGGGAACGGTCCGGAACCGACCCGGGTGGTATAGGCCTTGGTGATGCCCAGCACATAGTCGAACGTCGTCGGGCCCGCACCGGTGCCGGTGGCGGCGCCGCCGGCGGTGGTGTTGGACGAGGTCACGTAGGGATAGGTGCCGTGGTCGATATCCAGCAAGGTGCCCTGGGCGCCTTCAAACAGAATGTAGTCGCCGTTCTTGCGGGTCTGGTACAGCAATTCGGTGACGTCCGCCACCAGGGGCTTGATTTCCTCGCCCATGGCCAGGGCTTCATCAAGCACCTGCTGAAAATCCACCGGATCGGTTTTGTAATAGTTCTGCAGGGCAAAGTTGTGATAGTCGAGCACTTCGCCGAGCTTGGCGGCAAATTTTTCGCGGTGAAACAGGTCACCCAGGCGCAGCGCGCGTCGTGACACCTTGTCTTCGTAAGCCGGTCCGATGCCGCGGCCGGTGGTGCCGATCTTGGCGGCGCCGCGGGCGATTTCCCGGGCGTGGTCCAGGGCGACGTGATACGGCAGGATCAGGGGACAGGCTTCGCTGATGCGCAGGCGTTCGCGCACCGGCACGCCGTTGCCCTCAAGCATGCGGATTTCTTCCAACAGGGCCGCAGGCGACAGCACTACCCCGTTACCGATACAGCAGGTGACGTTGTCACGCAGGATGCCCGAAGGAATCAGGTGCAGGACGGTTTTCTTGCCACCAATGACCAGGGTATGGCCGGCATTGTGACCGCCCTGGAACCGCGCGACCATGCTGGCACGGTCGGTGAGCAGATCCACGACCTTGCCTTTGCCTTCATCTCCCCACTGGGTCCCGATAATTACGACACTCTTGCTCACGGTTACGCTTCTCTATGTTGTGTTACAAAAACTCGGGTGCTTGTGGTGTGCACCCTGCCCCTCTTAATAAATTCATCGTTTGTCTGGGAAAGCGCGGCGCCTAATACGCACCCTACAATTCAGTTACCCGCCACTTGCCCTTATCTTTCTGTAAGCGGCGGTTGCAGCCCATTTCCCGGGGGTCGTCCACCTGGCCGGGCAGGCCGTGGATGACGCGCTCGCCCTGGATGCGCAGGGTGTCCACCAGTGCCTGCAATGCCACATCGTCGTCGCACGGGGCGTAGATGCCCCGATATTCGTGTAAGGGTATCGCACCCAACTCCATCAGCACCTTAAGATCGGCGCTAAAACCGGTGGCCGGCCGGGCGCGACCGAACACCGCGCCGATGTCGTCGTAGCGGCCGCCGCGGCTGACTTCCTGGCCATGACCGGGCACATAAGCGGCGAACACAATACCGGTCTGGTATTGGTAACCGCGCAACTCCGCCAGGTCGTAATTGATCGCCACCTCCGGCAACACCTGCTCCAGACGCTGCCCCAGATCCACCAGATTGGCCAACGCCGCCTTGACATTGTCCTCGGCCGGCTGTAAATGGGTGGCCGCCTTGCCCAGCACCTCGGCATTGCCGTTGAGGTGCATCAAGCCCGCCAGCATCTGCTTTACCGGATCCGGCGCGTCCAGCCCCGCCACCAGTTCATCGATTTCGGCCCGTGCCTTGCGTTGCAAAGCGTCGAACAACTGGGCTTCCTGGGTGTCATTCAGCCGCGCCTGACGCGCCAGACCCCGATAGATTCCCACATGCCCCAGGTCCAGGTGCAAGCGGGTCAAGCCGGTCAAATTGAGCATGGCGACCATCAGCCTGATCACTTCCAGGTCGCTCTCCACGCCGCGGTGACCGTAGAGTTCCGCCCCCACTTGCAGGGGACTGCGCGACGAACCAAAACCGTCGGGCAGAGTACGCAACACGGTACCGAGGTAACACAAACGCACAGGAGTGTTGCGGCGCAGGTGGTGGGCGTCGATGCGCGCCACCTGCGGCGTCATATCGGTACGCAGGCCCATCATGCGGCCGCTGAGTTGATCGGTGATCTTGAACGTCTGTAGATCCAGGTCTTTGCTGGTACCGGTGAGCAACGCATCCAGGTATTCGATGAATGGCGGCATCACCAGTTCATAGCCCCAGCTGTGGAACATGTCCAGAATGCGGCGCCGTAACTGTTCCATGGGTTCCGCCTGCGCGGGCAACAATTCCATGATGCCGACAGGCAGCAGCCAACGATTGGATTGGGTCATGATCAGTTTACTAAATATAAAATAATTACACCGGCGACCATGCTGGTAAGGCCGCTGAACCGAAGCGTTTTATCGTCCATCTGCGTCATCGTCTGCAGCAAACGGCGCATGGCGGCGGGGTTGAGGAAAGGCAAAATACCCTCGATAACCAGCAACAATGCCAACGCCATGAACAAATCCCGCCATTCCAAAGTGCAGCCTCCTACAGCCTTAAACCCACCGCACCCTGCACCGTCGTCCGCACGATAAAAACACGGTGCGTAATACGCACCCTACTTTGCCGTGGACTGGGTGAAGTATTTGAAAAAGTCCGAATCCGGCTTCAACACCATCATGTCATCCTTGCCGCTGAAAGAACTGCGATACGCATTTAAACTGCGATACAGGGAATAAAATTCCTTGTTCTTGGAATACGCTCGGGCGTAGATGTCTGCGGCGGCGGCATCGCCCTCGCCACGGGTGCGTTCCGCGTCACGATAAGCTTCGGCCTTGATAATCGTCGCCTCGCGATCCGCTCCGGCGCGAATTCGCTCCGCGGCTTCGGCGCCCCGTGAGCGCAAGTCCATGGCGACGCGCTCACGTTCGGCTTCCATACGGTCATACACCGAAGTACTGACTTCCTGCGGCAGATCGATACGCCGAATACGCACGTCAATGACGTCGATACCGAGTTCCAAGGCGCTCTTCTTGGCCTGCTCCGTCAGAATGCTCATAATCAGGGAACGTTCGCCCGACACCACTTCCTGGATCGTGCGCTTGCCGAACTCCTCGCGCAAACCGTCATTGATGATCTGCGACAGTCGCTGGTTGGCATTACTGATCTCGCCACCGGTACTGGTGAAGAAATCCGAAACGTTGTCGATACGCCATTTCACGAACGAATCCACGATCACGTTCTTTTTCTCGCTGGTGAGATAGCGCTCGGGTTCCGCGTCCAACGTTTGGGTGCGTTTATCGAACTTGCGCACGGTATTGACGATAGGCGTTTTCCAGTGCAAGCCCGGTTGGGAATCATCCTTGACGATTTCCCCGAACTGAAACAGGATCACGCGGTCGCGCTCATCCACGGTATACAACACAAAATTCGCGATCAGCAGCCCCAGCAACAGCGTGCCGATGACCATTGTCATAGCCTTATTCATTTACCGGCCCTCTCTGTCACTGCGCAAGCGATCACGCAGACTCTGATTCGCCTGTCGTTTCACTTTGTCGCTGGGTTCGTCGACCACATTGGCACTGGAGCTATCGATCGGGGATTGCGCGTCCAGCATCGGTCCCTTCCCTTGACCAATCATACGGTCCAGTGGCAGATACAGCAGATTGTTGCCGCCTTTCACATCGACCATTACTTTGCTTACGGATGACAGCACTGATTCCATGGTGTCCAGATACATACGTTCCCGGGTGACCGCCGGCGCTTTCTCATATTCTTTCAAAACCTGGGAAAAGCGACTGGCTTCACCTTCAGCCCGGGCGATGACCTGGGATTTGTAAGCGGCTGCTTCTTCCAGTTGCCGCGCGGCACCGCCACGCGCTTTGGGTAAAATGTCATTGGCGTAGGCTTGCGCTTTGTTTTTGAGGCGTTCTTCATCTTCGCGGGCTTTGACCGCATCGGCGAAGGCGTGCTGCACCTGTTCCGGTGGTTGCGCGTCCAGCAAATTAACCCGGGTAATCAACAAACCGGAATTATAATTATCCAGAATCTGCTGCACCATTTTGATGGCGCTTGATCCGACATCGCCCCGGCCCTCGGTGAGCATGAAATCCATCTTGCTCTTGCCGATGATTTCGCGGATTGCGCTTTCCGTGGCCTCGATCAAGGTGACGTCGGGATCGCGCAGACTGAACAGATAATTTTTCGGATCTTTCACCCGGTATTGCACCGCCAACTGAATATCGACGATGTTCTCATCCTGGGTGAGCATCAGAGATTCCCGTTCCATCTGGGTATTCTTGCCACGCGTACCTCGATAACCGATATCAACGGTACGAATTTTGGAAACATCCACCTGCTCCACACTCTGTACGAAGCGCGGATACCAATGGAGACCCGGCATGGTCGTGGTGCGATAGGCGCCGAACTGCAGAACCACACCCTGCTTGCCTTCCTCGACCGTATAAAAACCTGACAGAAACCAGATCGCACCTATGGCGATGAGTATCAGCAAAGCCAGCTTACCGCCGCCGGCGCCGCTGGTACCGACACCACCGCCGGTACGGCCGCCACCGAACAGCGCACCGAGCTTCTTCTGTAGATTCTTAATTGCTTCGTCAAGATCCGGTGGGCCTTCTTGTCCGCCACGGTTACCCCACGGATCCTTATTGCCACCGTCACCCGGTTCATTCCAGGCCATGCGTTGCTCCCCAAAGGTAGAGTTTTTGGAAAAATGACTGCCGCCCCAGCCGCAACGCGCAGGAACGCCCAATCAAAACGTTGAATTTTAAGGGCCTTATGCCGCGCCCGCAAGGTATTTACTGTCGGTTGGGTAAATCAAATGCCCGGCGAACTCCGAATCCTTCTGCAATGCATGCCAATATTTGTCCGGCATTTCAACATCCAGCTCCAGAATCTGGTCATTAATCACCCGTTCGCTGATAACCACGCCCTTTTCGTAGAGTCGCGCCCGCAGCCGTCCGGCATCGACCGGAATTTGCACCAGGGTACGGAACACCCGAACGCGGAAGGTTTCCACCAGGACCTGGCGCAGCAAATCCAGACCCGCGCCGCTGACCGCGGATATCCACACCCGTACCGCCCGGCCGTGCTCATCCCGGTCGATACGCGGCTGAAATCCCTCCAGCATGTCAATTTTGTTGTACACCTCGATGCGCGGCACCTCAAAGGCATCGATCTCCCTGAGCACCTTGTGCACTTCTTCCAGGTGGTCCTGTCTTTCCTCATCGGTGGCATCGATCAGATGCAACAGCAAATCCGCCTCCCGGGTTTCCTCCAGGGTGGACTGGAACGCGGCAACCAATTGATGGGGTAAGTGGCGAATGAAACCGACAGTGTCTGCGAGGATAACCGGTTCCGCGTCGGGCAGCTCGACCCGGCGCAGCGTGGGATCCAGGGTGGCGAACAACTGATCCGCCGCGTAGACCTCACTGCTGGTCAACACGTTGAACAGGGTGGATTTACCGGCATTGGTATAACCCACCAGCGACACCGTGGGAATCTCCGCCCGCTGCCGGGAGCGACGCCCCTGTTGTCGGCGGCTCTGTACCTTGCTCAGGCGCTTATGCAATTGCTTGATGCGCCCGCCGATCAATCGGCGGTCGGTTTCCAACTGGGTTTCACCCGGACCGCGCAGACCAATACCACCCTTCTGCCGTTCCAAGTGCGTCCAGCCCCGCACCAGTCGGGTGGAAAGATGCTCCAGCTGGGCCAACTCCACCTGCAGCCGACCATCATGGGAACGGGCCCGTTGGGCAAATATATCCAGAATCAGACCGGATCGGTCCAGCACCCGGCACTGAATCTCCCGTTCCAGATTACGTTCTTGCGATGGCGACAAATCATGATTGACCAGCGCCACGTCCACATGGCCTTCGGCCACCAGTTGACGCAGCTCATCCACTTTACCACTGCCAAGAAAATACTTTGGATCAGGGCGGTGACGTTGGGTGCTGACCACGGCAGTTACTTGCACTCCTGCCGAAATTGCCAGCTCCTTGAATTCGCTTAATGCTTCCTTCTGATTTTCATCGGAAAAATCAATGTGAACGAGGACAGCGCGTTCACCTGACTTCGGGCGTTCAAACAATCAGACCTCCCGGGATTGGAAAATCGCTGTTAGCTGTGACCAGGTCCAGGTTCCGCTCCTTCTTCGAAGTGGGGTAATTTGACATTGCGTGCCGGCACGATGGTGGAAATCGCGTGTTTATAAACCATTTGGCTGACACTATTTTTTAAGAGCACGACGAACTGGTCGAAGGACTCAATTTGCCCTTGTAGTTTAATTCCGTTGACGAGGAAAATTGAGACTTGAATTCTTTCTTTTCTTAAGGCATTCAAGAAAGGGTCTTGTAACGATTGCCCTTTTGACATGGGTACTCTCCTTATTATTTATATTGTTTATAATTCTCAATATTTTTGTAAATTGTCATTGAGTCTATCCAATATCGGATGGAATTACGCCTTCTAAAATCAACATCTGCTTAAAGTACTTACGAAGTCTTCCATGATATTCACCCGTAACGTCGGCAATTCCCTTGAGGAATTGCCAGCACGTTCACCATTGAGTCTAGCATAGATTGATTCACGCGCTCACGGTGAGACCTCGGCTTTTTCAATCAATTCCTTTAATTGCGGCCATAATTTGCTTTGGGTGCTATCGAACCACTGCACGCCGGTCATGGCCCGCAACCAGGTCAGTTGACGTTTCGCGAGCTGGCGCGTAGCAATAATCCCTTTTTCTACCATGGTCTCCCGGTCGCTACGCCGCTCCAGATAGTCCCACACCTGGCGGTAACCTACGGCGCGCATCGACGGCAGATCCTCGTGCAGGGACCACCGTTCACGCAACGCCCGGACTTCGTCCACCAAGCCGGCTGCCACCATGGCGCTGAAGCGCTGGGCAATACGCTCGTGCAACACGGACCGTGCCGCCGGTGCCAGGGCGATTTTTAAGGTCGTGTAGGGAAACGGTTCGACAGGGTCTTGCTCACGTTGCCACTGGCTCAAGGGTTTGCCGGTGAGCAGATACACCTCCAGCGCCCGTTGGATGCGCTGAGGATCGTTAGGATGGATGTGGGCAGCCGCGGCAGGATCCAGGTGTTGCAGTTTTTCATGCATGCCTCCCCACCCCAACTGTGCCGCTTCCTGTTCCAGCCGCTGACGCAGCATGGCATCCGCCCGAGGCAAAGCGGCGATGCCTTTCTCCAGAATATTGAAATACAGCATGGTGCCGCCCACCAGCAGGGGGATCCGTCCCCGGCCCTGAATTTCCTCAATCAACGCCAACGCCTCCTGACGGAAACGTCCGGCGGAATAGGCTTCCGTGGGATCACAAATATCAATGAGGTGATGTGGCGCCCGGGCGAGAAGCGCGGCATCGGGTTTGGCGGTACCAATGTCCATGCCCCGGTACACCAGAGCGGAATCAACGCTGATAATTTCGCAGGGCAAGTGTTCCACCAGATGGACCGCTACATCGGTCTTGCCCGCGGCGGTGGGACCCATCAGGAAAACGACCCGGGGCGCCGGGGTCATGGACTAAACGAGCTCCTTGGCCAGGATCATGGCATCTTCCCGGCCGTTTTTCGCGGGATAATAAGATTTACGCTGACCGATCTCGTTAAACCCCAAGCTGTGATAGAGATTGAATGCCACCACATTGGACGGCCGCACTTCCAGAAACACCGTTTGCGCCTTGTGGTGCCGCGCCAACGCTATCAAATGTTCCAGCATGCGGCGCCCCAGACCTTTACCCTGGTCTTCCGGGCGCATGCACAGATTGAGAATATGCGCTTCCCCGGCGCCGGTGGACATCAGGCCATAGCCGACAACCGTGTCGTGTTGTTCAACCACCCAGGAACAATAGCCCATGAGCAGGCAGTCGCGGAATATGCCTTCGGTCCAGGGAAAAGGATAGACCTGAAGTTCGATAGCATGAACAGCGTCCACGTCCTCCACCTGCATGGGACGTAGCGCTGGAAAAAGCGTTTCTCGGACCGCGCTCATGAAATAATCTGCTCGGTTAGCTCCTGAGTCCCGTCACGGCTGATGCGTCGGGCCAGTTTCAAGTCTTCCCAGGCCTTGCGTTTTTCACCCGGGGATCGCAACAAGTAGGCCGGATGGTAGGTCACCACTACCGGTATATTCTTATCACTGTAAGTGAATACCTGGCCCCGCAACCGGCTGATAGGTATATCGGTCTTGAGAAGATTTTGTGCAGCAATACGCCCCAAGGCGAGGATCAATCGGGGCTGCACCAGCGCCACCTGCTGCAGCAGGAACGGTTCACAATGGGCCACCTCCGCCGGCAGGGGATCGCGGTTATTGGGTGGCCGGCATTTGAGGACATTGGCGATGTACACCTGTTCTCGCGCTAATCCGATCGCCGTGAGCATGGCATTAAGCAGTTGCCCGGCCCGGCCCACGAACGGCTCACCCTGCCGGTCCTCCTCGGCGCCGGGGGCCTCCCCGATCACCATCCAGTCCGCGCTGACAGCACCCACCCCGAACACGGTCTGAGTGCGCGTGGCTTCCAGCCCGCAGGCCTGGCACGCCGCGACCTGGCGGCGCAATGTTTCCCAGGCGCTGCCACGGTCCGTCGCCGGAGTGGGTTGCGGGGTGCGCGGGCGAGGCGCTTCGACCTCCAGTGACGGCGCCACTGACGCCGCCGCAGCGCTACCTGCGCCGATGTCGGTAACGGAAGGGGACAGCACCACCTCCGGCGCAATGGCCGGCGCCGTCGGTGTTGACCGCCGGACCCAGCGCTGAATACCAAGCTGATCCAGATAGTAGTCCTGGCCTTGCACGTTCGCTCCTAGACTTGCGGATGCGCCTTGGCTGCAGGCGCAATGATCTTGTTGACCGCATTCACATAGGCCTTCGCCGATGCGATGACGATATCGGTATCGGCGCCCTGGCCATTGACGATGCGGCCGCCTTTCTCCAGACGCACCGTCACTTCGCCCTGGGCATCGGTACCGGTGGTGATATTATTCACCGAATACAACAACAAGGTGGCGCCGCTCTTTACCACCGATTCAATCGCTCGGTAGGAAGCATCCACCGGCCCGCCCCCCTGAGCCTGGGCTCCATGCTCACCACCGTCGAACCATAGGGTGAGATGCGCTTCAGGGGTTTCTCCGGTTTCGGAGCAAACGCGCAAGGTCAGCAGTTTTACCCGTTCATTACCTGCTTCCAGATTGGCATCGGTAACCAGGGCCTGAAGATCATCGTCGTAGATTTCATGCTTCTTGTCCGCCAGATCCTTGAATCGGCCGAAGGCGTCATTGAGCTCTTCCTCGGTGACAAAACTCACGCCCAGTTCCTGCAACCGGGTGCGAAACGCATTGCGTCCCGAATGTTTACCGAGCACCATGCGATTGGCGCTCCAGCCCACATCCTCGGCGTGCATGATCTCATAGGTTTCCCGGCTCTTCAGCACGCCGTCCTGGTGAATGCCCGATTCATGGGCGAAGGCATTGACGCCGACGATGGCCTTGTTGGGCTGCACCGCGAAGCCGGTAATGCCGGCCACCAGGCGCGACGCGGGCACTATCTGGGTGGTGTCCAGATTGGTGTTGCATTTGAAGTAATCCTCACGCGTGCGCACCGCCATCACGATTTCTTCCAGCGCGGCGTTACCCGCCCGCTCCCCCAGGCCGTTGATCGTGCATTCCACCTGACGCGCACCGTTGGCGACCGCTGCCAGGGAATTGGCTACCGCCAGCCCCAGGTCGTTATGACAGTGCACGGAAAAGACCGCCTTATCGGCATTGGGTATGCGCTCGCGCAACTGGCGGATCAGGGCGCCGAACTGTTCCGGCATGGCATAACCTACGGTATCGGGAATGTTCAAGGTACCGGCGCCGGCGTCGATCACCGCCTCCAGGATACGGCACAGAAAATCCGGGTCCGAGCGGCCCGCGTCTTCCGGCGAGAACTCAACATCATCGGTAAACTGGCGCGCCCGCTTGACGGCGCGTACCGCCTGCGCCACCACCTGGTCCGGCTCCATGCGCAATTTTTTCTGCATATGAATGGGCGAAGTCGCAATGAAGGTGTGTATACGTGGTGCCACGGCTGTTTTCAAGGCTTCGCCGGCGCGATCGATGTCGGTGTCCAGGGCGCGCGCCAAACCGCACACCCGTGACTCTTTCACCGCTGTTGCCACCGCCTGCACCGCGGCGAAATCACCGGGACTGGCGATGGGAAATCCGGCTTCGATAATATCCACGCGCATGCGCTCCAGCGCTTTGGCAATACGTACTTTCTCATCCTTGGTCATGGAGGCGCCGGGACTTTGCTCGCCATCGCGTAACGTGGTATCGAAAATAATCAATCTGTCAGTCATAAGATTCTCCACAATGGCGTCATGATACCGTATTGTGGCGGCCGATGGGAAAGCCTGTGGTGTTCATCCCGGCAATAACCCGCTGAAAAAATTTGGAAAAACGCGTTAAACTGGCTGTCGACCGGAGCTTTTATACCAACACCATTGACAAGGCAAAGCGTTATGCACCGTATCGTCTTCCTGATCCTGGCTTTAAGCATCGTCAGTGTTGCTTGCACACCGCTGCCCCGTTATTTCACCGTGGTGCAGCCGCCGGTGACGCAACCGGAACCGGGTAAGGCGTTGGTGATCTTCTTGCGACCACGACGTTTCGAAACTTTTCTGGGCGGTGCGGAAGCGACACCCCTGTACGACGGCGATAACTATCTGATCCATATCCCGCCCAAACATCAATTCGTCTATCAGGCAACGCCGGGGGAGCATACCTTCATGATTACCGGCATCACCGCGGATTTCCTGCTGGCGCACCTGGAAACGGGCAAGAAATATTTCGTGGTGGTGGAGCCGCGTCCTATGTTCAATGGCACCAGTTATTCACTGCGGCCGCAAAATGGCCAGATCAATCAGAAAACCCTGGACTACTGGCACCTAAAAATGCGGCAGATCGTTGCCAGCGACTATGCCCTCGAACAGGCGGCCAAAAACGAGGTGCAACGGGCACGCATGAAACTGGATTACTATACGGAATGGCTGCAAAAACCCGTGCGACCGACACTGGAATCAACATCGGGATACTAAGTACCCCCCTTTATAAAACCGGCTCGCACGGAGTTTTTTACGGCGCCTTTTGCGCCGTGTTGTGAGCAATATTGGTACTCAAGCCCTGCCGATTTTCGCCGATAACCGCTAACAGTACCCGCCCAAAATATAAGCAATAAAAGGAGCCACCCCATGCAAACAGTTCTACGTTTTGCCGTATTGTCTTTTCTTGCGGTAGCCTTGTACGGCTGCGGCAGCACACCTTATAACGTGGTCACGCCAAACGTCACCAGCCCCGTCACCGGCAAAGCCATGATCGTGTTCTTACGTCCGGATCGCGGTGGCATGTCTTTTATGATGGGCAGCGCCGGTGGCGCCGGCACCTACGCCATGCTCTATCAGGATGACAAATACATTGGTCAACTGCTGCCCAAGCACCAGCTGGCCTATGAAGTCGATCCTGGAAAATACACATTCATGCTCGCGGGCTTTACCGCGGATTTCATGGAAGCCGAAGTTCAGGCCGGCAAAAAATATTATGTTACCGTGGAAACCATCCCCATGGGTGTCGGCATCGGATTCAAGTTCCGTCCCCAGAACGGCCAACAGGACCAGGCTAAACTGGAGGTACTGCACAAGGCCATGAAGCGTGTGGAACCCAATGATATGGGCCAGCAAATGGCGGAAAAAAATGAAGCCAAGCGCCAGAAGTTGAAAGAAAAGTATTTTACCCAATGGCAGAACAGCAAGGACCGCTCAGTGTTGAATGCCAGCGCCGGTATGTAATCCGGATACCGTGCAATCTGAAAATCGCCAAGGCCGGTAGCGATACCGGCCTTTTTCATGCGCCGTGGCGCACGGCTCAATGCAGTGGTTTGGTGTCTTTAGCCGGCGCTGGTTTGGTGTCTTTAGCCGGCTGTTGCTTACCATCGGTCGCATCGACCACCTCGGCTGCCGGTGCGTCGGGCGCCACCCCTTCGGCCGTGCCTGCAGCCTGCTGCCGTTGCCTTTTACGCAAACCGATCAGTGTGGCAATCGGCCCGGACAGCGCATAAAGCGCGAAAAACGCGAACAATATGATGGGGGGATCAATGGTCACCAGCACGAAGATCATCATGATCACGATCACGGAAACGAACGGCACCTTACCCTTGAGATCCAGGTCCTTGAAACTGCGGTAGCGGATATTGCTGACCATGAGCAGACCCAGCAGGAAGGTGCTGATAAACGCCGGCACGATCACGCCGATGCCGGTGATCTCATAATCGGTGCTGATCCATACCAGACCCGCCATCACCGCCGCCGCGGACGGACTGGCGAGCCCTTGAAAATAGCGCTTATCCGCCACCCCCACCTGGGTGTTAAACCGTGCCAGGCGCAAGGCGGCGCATGCCGTGTAAATAAACGATGCCAGCCAGCCCAGCTTACCCAATTCGGACAAAGTGAAAATATACATGACCAGCCCCGGCGCCAACCCGAAGGCCACCATGTCCGCGAGACTGTCATACTGGGCGCCAAAATCGCTTTGGGTGTTGGTCAGGCGCGCGATGCGGCCGTCCAGGCCATCCATGATCATGGCCACGAAGATCGCGATGGCCGCCGGTTCGAATCGATGGCCCATGGCCGCGACAATGGCATAGAAACCCGCGAACAAACAACCGGTTGTAAACAGGTTGGGCAACAGATAGATGCCGCGCCGGCGTTTAACTTCGGGGACTTCCGGGATTTCCGGGATTTCCGGGGCTTCGACAGCTTCAGGAGTTTCAGTTTCGGTGGTCATGGTGTGCGCTCAAGGTCAGGGATACCGCATGACTTGCAATGTGCATTCCCGGTACGGTGAATGGGCACCATGATACGCTTCTGTGATAGCGGGTCAATGGACAAGCCGGGCGATCAGGTCGCTGCCCGCCCGCACCCGGTCCCCGACCTTGCAAGCCGTCTGGGCCGTACCGGGCAACAACACGTGCACCCGGGCGCCGAAATACAGGTAACCGCAACGTTGCCCCTGCCCTACACGTTCACCGGGCTGTTGATAGAAAACACTCTGCAGACGCCACAATTTTGGCTCCTTGCAGACCACGACGTCGTCATGCTCGTCACTTTGCACCCAGTGACTGAAGATGCGCATACCGAGCAGCCATGGGGCTGTTCCGGCAGGGCGTTCGAACCATTGGCGCTGGATCTTGCCTTCCATGGGATTGCGGATACTGAACACGCCATACCAGTTCATGTCGATTGTGATACGAATGCATTCACGTTCGAGAAAGGGGTCGTAATCTGCTCCGACGGCGGTGACGTTACCGTCGGCGGGGCTGACGATACCCAACGGGGCGGCGGGAACGATCCGGGTGGGATCACGAAAATACCAGGCCAGCAACGGCAACGGCAACAGACACACCAGAGCAGTGACATACCAGCCCTGATAAAAACCGATCAGGGCTGGCATGCAACTCAGGAAGATGATCCACCAGCCTTCGCGGGCAATTACGCTGTGATGGTATGCCTCCACGACCGTCTCCGCACCGATAGCACTATTGACTAGAGCGTTGTTTTAAGCAACGCGCGCGCCAAACTAGTTCTTGGTGGTATCGACAATCTTGTTGGCCTTGATCCAGGGCATCATGTCGCGCAGACGGCCACCCACTTCCTCAATGGGGTGTTCGCGCGCGATACGTCGCATGGATTTGAGCACCGGCGCATTGGCTTGGTTCTCGAGAATGAATTCCCGGGCGAACTCACCGCTGCGGATTTCATCCAGAATCATGCGCATCTCTTCTTTGGTATCTTCGGTGATGATACGCGGGCCACGGGTGATATCACCGTACTCCGCGGTATTGGAAATGGAGTAACGCATGTTGGCGATACCGCCTTCGTACATCAAGTCCACGATCAATTTCAGTTCATGCAGGCATTCGAAATAAGCCATTTCCGGCGCATAACCGGCTTCCACCAGGGTCTCAAAACCGGCCTGCACCAGCGCCGTGGCGCCGCCGCACAGCACCGCCTGTTCGCCGAACAGATCGGTTTCGGTTTCTTCACGGAAGGTGGTTTCGATGACGCCGGCGCGGCCACCGCCATTGGCGCTGGCATAGGACAGGGCGATGTCACGGGCCTTACCGCTGGTATTCTGATGAATCGCGATCAGGCTGGGCACGCCGCCGCCCTGGGTATAGGTGGAACGCACCAGGTGACCGGGGCCCTTGGGCGCGATCATGATCACGTCCAGATCCGCGCGCGGCTCGATCTGGCCGAAATGAATGTTGAAGCCGTGGGCAAATGCCAGGGTTGCACCCTTCTTGATGTTGGGTTCCACCTGGTCGCGGTAGATCCGCGCCTGGTGTTCATCGGGGGCCAGAATCATGACAATATCCGCTTCTTTCACCGCGGCCGCCACATCCTGCACCTTGAGTCCGGCCTTTTCCGCTTTAATCGCGGAGGCGGAACCCGCCCGCAGGGCCACGGTGACATTCACACCGGAATCCTTCAGGTTGTTGGCGTGAGCATGGCCTTGGGAGCCGTAGCCAACGATAGTGACTTTCTTGCCGCGAATGATGGAAAGATCTGCGTCTTTGTCGTAATAAATCTTCATGGTTGTTTCCTTTTGCTTGCCTTCACCCAACCCCCCGTATTGCCCGGATTTCTGCACCCGGGGGGCGGACATTCTAGCAGGTTGCCGTCTAGAGCAGGAGCCCTTTTTCACCGCGCGAGATACCGGACACCCCGGACCTGACCGTTTCCAGAATCGTCGATCCGGTCAGTGTTTTGAGGAAGGCATCGAGTTTGTCGCCAGCGCCTGTCATTTCAATGGTATAGGTGGATTCAGTAACATCGATAATCTTGCCGCGGAAGATGTCGGTCAGCCGCTTGACCTCCTCGCGCATGCCATTGACGGCCCGCACTTTCACCAGCATCAGCTCGCGCTCGATATGCTCACCCTCGGTGAGGTCTATCAGCTTCACTACATCCACCAACTTGTTCAACTGCTTGGTAATTTGCTCGATGATCTCATCGGAACCGCGTGTCACCAGGGTGAGGCGTGACAACGAGGGTTCTTCGGTCACCGCCACCGTCAGGGACTCGATATTGTAACCACGGGCTGAAAACAGACCCGCCACCCGGCTCAGGGCGCCGGATTCATTTTCCAACAGGATTGAAATTATATGCCGCATTACGATTACACCAGAATCATTTCATTGAGGCCCGCACCGGCGGGAATCATGGGATAAACATTTTCTTTCTGATCGGTGATGAAGTCGATAAACACCAGGCGGTCTTTTTGCCCGAAGGCTTCGCGCAATGCCCCTTCCACATCACCGGGCTTGGTCACCTGGATCCCCACATGACCGTAGGCTTCCACCAATTTCACGAAATCCGGCAGAGAGTCCATGTAGGAATTGGAATAGCGCCGGTCATAGAAGAATTCCTGCCATTGGCGCACCATTCCCAGGTAACGGTTGTTCAGGGTAATGACCTTGATCGGCAGCTTGTACTGTTTACAGGTCGCCAACTCCTGAATACACATCTGGATACTGCCTTCACCGGTGACGCAAGCCACCTGGGCGTCGGGATGGGCCAACTGTACGCCCATGGCCGCGGGCAAACCAAAACCCATGGTGCCCAAGCCCCCGGAGTTGATCCAACGCCGGGGCAAATCAAATTTATAGTACTGGGCCGACCACATCTGGTGCTGGCCGACATCGGATGTTACGAAAGCGTTGCCGTTGGTAATCTCATAGAGTTTTTCCAGTACATACTGCGGCTTGATGACTTCCGCGGTAGTGTCGTATTTCAGGCAGTTAAGCGCGCGCCATTCCTCGATTTGCGCCCACCATTGCTTTAATGCCCCCGCGTCTGGCTTGCCGTCGCCGTCCTTGATCAGGCGCAGCATTTCCTTGAGCACCGCATCGACGCTGCCGACAATGGGAATGTCCACCTTGACGTTCTTCGAAATGGACGAGGGATCGATATCGATATGAATGATGCGCGCATCGGGACAAAACTTTTTGACGTTGCCGGTGACCCGGTCGTCGAAACGGGCGCCAATCGCGATCAGGGTATCCGCATGGTGCATCGCCATATTGGCTTCATAGGTACCGTGCATGCCCAGCATGCCCAGGAACTGGCGGTCGGTGGCGGGATAAGCGCCCAGCCCCATCAAGGTATTGGTGATGGGGTAACCCAGAGTTCGGGTCAATTGCACCAGGGATTCTGAGCCATTGCCCAGGATCACGCCGCCACCTGTGTAGATCATGGGCCGTTTGGCATCCAGCATCATTTCCACGGCACGCCGGATCTGGCCGGTATGCCCCTTCACCGTGGGATTATAGGAACGCATGGTCACGGTCTCGGGATACTGATAGGCGCACTTGGCCGCGGTGATATCCTTGGGAATGTCCACCACCACCGGACCCGGACGACCGGTGGTGGCGATATAAAACGCTTTACGCAGGGTCTGGGCGATGTCTTTTACGTCTTTTACCAGAAAGTTGTGTTTTACGCAGGGACGAGTGATGCCAACGGCATCCACTTCCTGGAATGCGTCGTTACCGATCAAGGCGGTGGGCACCTGGCCGGTGATGACGACCATGGGTATGGAATCCATGTAGGCGGTGGCGATACCGGTAACCGCATTGGTGGCACCGGGGCCTGAAGTCACCAGCACCACACCGGGTTTGCCGGTGGACCGAGCGTAACCGTCCGCCGCGTGGGTTGCCGCCTGTTCATGGCGCACCAGAATATGCTTGACCTTGTCCTGCTTATACAAGGCGTCGTAGATGTGCAGCACTGCCCCGCCGGGATAACCGAACAGGAACTCTACACTTTCATCCTGGAGATAACGGACAACGATCTCGGCACCAGTCAATTCCACGCAATCTTCTCCACCTCAAACCATGAAAAAACCCGCATTGGGGAAACGCGTTCCTCCGACTACGGGCGGCCCTAAATCATACCGGGAAGTGGCGGATTTTTCGATCATTTTTAAAAGTGCCGCGGCAAATAACTGTTAATTATAGTAATTGGATATGTTATTGCCTGACACCGGGTAAAAACCCCGATTTTCACTAATTTCTATCCCGGTCATGGCCGGGAAGGTCCACACCGTACCACGCGGGACATTTTTTATTTGACTAAAATACTTTACTTACAAACTCTTAAGACTAACCGGCAGCCGTTGACAGCGGTCGGCGGGATCATGCTCCGGCAGTGCCAGCACTGACCGCCACGAAAAATGCCACTGCCAACTCATTGTTTAACATTGCTATTATGTTATATCGGCGAGATTGACGACCGTTACCTTGAAATTATCTTGCTTACTGCCCGTAATCTCGAGAACGGATAGCAGAGTTCCGAGTCAAAATAATACCCAAGGAATGTGTAATAGATCACATTAATTAACCCATCATTTTAATTAAATATTCATCTCTTTGCCGTAGAGTATCTCGCAATGGAGTGATCAGGCGGTGCGCAAACAGGCTAAAGAACCAGCATCATCGGGCCGATAAAGGGACTTCGCTGGCGATTGCACCAACACTAAATAATTGAGAATAGAGAGGACGTAAATGACCAACATGACAAATCTGATTTACCTGACCATACAAGGGCAAACCGCCCAGGGCAGGAAGTTCCGACCTTCCGATTGGGCGGAACGCTTGTGTGGACTTCTGGCCACCCAAGATCGGCGCCAACGCATGACTTACTCACCACTGTTAAAACCGGTGCAATATGAGGGTGTAAAATCCGTGGTGGTCGCCATGACCCTGGCGGATGAACAACCGGATTTGTTTGATCAAATCGTGCATTTTGCCACTTCCAACCAACTTGTTGTTATCTACCCGGTTGAATCACACCTGCCCCAGGCCAACGTGGCCTGAGGCTGGTACCACCCGGAACTCCCCGTTCCCGGCATTACTCCACGAATTCGCGCATCCATTGCGCACCAGCGCATCGCCAAATACTAAAGAAAGCACGCCATAAACCGATGAGTTCAGACAAGGGATCGGCTCTTGTGCTCTGGCTTTTCTGATGCGCTGCCGCGATCCCGGCCACATCGGATGCAGGCAATGGCAGCCGGAAGCTGCACGTCACCCATTGACGTTCAACATGCCGTTACCCAACGCGGCTTACGCGATTATGACCGGGGAGAGAAGACTCTATGCTATTGAAATCAATCTTTTACAAACTATCATTTGTCCTGATCCTGCTGGTAAGCTGGGTGATCTATGACCGCTGGGATAACATCACCGGCGCCTATCACACGGCCACCCATACCGTGGCCCAGGGCGTCGACAAGTTGGGATTGATTCCGGACGAAAAAATCACCAAAACGACCGTTTACAAGTGGACCGACGAGCAGGGCAATGTGCATTTCAGCAATGCGGCGCCCGCGAACGCGGCGGTGGAATCCAAGACTTTCAACTCCAATCAGAATTTGATGAACGCCGTCGAGGCGCCACCGGCCAAGACCGCTAACGCTGAACCGGCGGCTCCCGCGGGCCCGTTGGGAAATATGGCCACGGCCATTCACGACGCCCGCAACGCCAGTGCCGACATGAAAAACCGCAACGAGCAATTGGAGCGGAACCTGAAAGCCGCCACCACTCGCTAAGCATTGCCGAAAAATGGGGGTCTGAGTGTCAGATCTCAGGCGATATTGGCGCAATAGCGATTGAGTGCGTCGATATTGCAGGAAACCTGCTCCAGATCGGCGCACTTGGCGTAGGATTCGATAACGGCGCTGATTTCACTGATCTTTGGAAAACCAAAGCTGGCACCCATGCCTTTCAGGTCGTGGGCAACGAACAACAGGCCGGTAATATCGCGTTTGCCAAACAGCTCGTTGAGGCGCGCCAGGTACTCGGGCAGCTTGCTGATAAACTTCGCTTTAAATTCCGCAAACAGCTCGGCCTCGTCGTCCGCATTCCGGGTGCCTATCGGCTCGGGCGGCGCCACCGCGGCAGCGGGGACGTAGGCGGCACCCAGATGCTTCCCCAGGACCCGCACCAGACGTTCCCGATCTATGGGTTTGGAAAGAAAGTCATCGGCACCGGCTTGCAGGTAGGTCTCACAATCTTTCGGCAAGGCGTTGGCGGTCAAGGCAATGATCGGTACCCGGACACCTTGCTGACGTAACATTTGCGTCGCCGTCAGCCCGTCCATGATCGGCATCTGCATGTCCATCAGCACCAGATCAACCTGCTGTTGTTGCAACATATCCACGGCTTCACGACCGTTGTTCGCCACCAGCATGCGCAATCCGAGTCTGTGCAAGTAACTGCAAATCAGCTCCTGGATGTCCTTGTTGTCCTCGGTGACCAACACCGTACCGTGCAGCGTCCGGTTGGTGGGCGCCGGCGGGTCTATCGCGATCACCGGCGACTCATATTGGTAAGTCAGATCCGCCTCCGAACGTACGCCGGATTTCATCACCAGCGTAAAACGGCTGCCGCTATGCTTGGCTGTCGACACTTCCAGACGCCCCCCCAGCAAGTGCGCCAACCTCTGGGAAATCGCTAACCCCAGCCCGGTGCCGCCGTACAGCCGGGTGGTGGACGCATCCGCCTGGGTAAACGGCTGAAACAATTTCTCGGCTTCCTCGTTGCTCATGCCAACCCCGGTATCTTCCACAACCAGCTTCAAAACACCGTTGAATTTCTCATAGGCCACACCGATGCGAATGCAGCCCGATTCGGTAAATTTGACGGCGTTACCCACCAGATTAAACATGATCTGCTTCAGGCGTGTGGGATCGGTGTAGATTTCCCGAGGTACCGGGTAATGATAATCCAAGTGAAAACCTATGCCCTTGTTCCGGGCCAGATAGGAAAATGTGGCTTCCACCTCGCCGATAAACCCGAAAAGGGAAACGGGCAGCCTTTCCAATTCCAGTCGATCGGCTTCAATCTTGGAGAAATCAAGTATTTCATTGATAATTTGCAGCAAGTGTCGGCTGTTGCGCATTATGGCGTCGATATGTTGCTGTTGTTGTTGAGTATCTCGCTCGTCCCCTAGAGTATCCGCGAATCCCATGATGGCCGTCAATGGCGTCCGAATCTCATGACTCATATTGGCCAGAAACCGGGATTTTGCCGTATTTGCCGCTTCTGCTTTCTCCATTGCTTTGGTGATGCGCCCTTCGGCTTCCATACGCACCTGAATCTCGTGTTCCAGGCGTTGTTTGGCCGCTTCCACTCGGGATTTCTCCGCCAGCAGGCTCGATACCAATTCGTGGTTTTCATACCGCAGGCGAAAGGAATCGTAGACTGAGCGGTAGTAGCCATAACCGATAATGCTGATGCAAACAATGTAAATGATGACCAGGAAACCGGTAATGGTCCAGATACCGTGATGCATGAAGAGTGTCAGTAACACCCCCGCCGGGATCAGCGTGGGGATGGTAAAACTGAGGAAATTTCTGTACAAGGATCCCGTGGCGATGATCGATCCCGAAGCCATGCCCAGCACCACCATCATGGCGAAGGCCAGCAACATATCCGAGCCGGCACTATACGCCAGAGAGGGCAACGCTCCCCAGACACAGCCGTGCAATAGCGCCTGAACATTGTATAACCAGTCGAACAGCGGTGCCTTAGCGTGATTATTGCGGGTGGATCGGCGCACCACGATCAGGATCAGGAGATAGGCATTGCACAACAGCGCGGCCGCGCTCCAAGCAATTAAATATTCATCCTGCACCCGCCCCAACAGAGCGATCACCACGCCTATTACCGCAGCCACTGCCGCCACGATGGCGGTAACCGCTTGCCGATAAAGCAGATCAACCTGCTCCCGATGAATGGTAACAGACACGCTCTGCCGAGCAGGTTCAGCTTCATTTGTCGCTGGTGTCACGGCTGCTAACTCTTGCGTCATGCTATCGCCACGGAAAGGATGGACTACTAGCTTTTCGGCCATAATGGTCAAAAAATGATAGGAGAATGAGCATCCGCGCGAGAAAATCATAGCCGGGGGCGACCTAAAACGGTACTTGCCAAGGCTCTCCTTAAAAGAACCCCGGGGAAACGTGCATTTGCCAGTGCCGAGCCCCGCCGGTACTGGCGTAGCCCGGTTCGGCGACATTATCATCCGTCACAGAAATCCGAAGGCACGGCTCAGGCACCAGCGCCGCCTCCGTGCATTACATCTTATTATTTATGGTATAGATTCACATTTCCGCTTTACGCAAGGTCTGCAGTGGCGGCCGATTGAGTATCCCCCGGGTACCCAGGAACCCCGCCAGGCCGACACCAACGCCGCCACCCAGCAGCCCCCATAACCAGATCCAGGGGTTAAAGGTAAACGGAATCTGTAATACGCGATCCGCAACCACAAAACTGATGAGACTGGCGGCCAGCGCCGCGATCACACCGGCGAGCATGCCAATTAGAAAAAATTCCGCCACCAGACCACTGATCAATTGTCGCCGGCCGGCCCCCAGCGTACGGATTATCGCACTTTCCTTTACGCGTTCATCATGACTGGCCTGAATCGCCGCATACAACACCATCACACCCGCCGCCAGGGTAAACAGGAACACATACTCCACGGCATCGGTGACGCGTTGCACGATCATGCGAATCTTGTCCATGATCGCCGAGATATCGACTACCGTAAAATTGGGAAACTGCCGCACCAACTGCGCCAACATCGGCAAATTCACATCCGGCAGATAGAAACTGGTGATATACGACGCCGGATAGGCATCCAAGATACCCGGCGGCACCAGCACAAAGAAATTCGCCTTGAAGGAATCCCATTGCACCTTGCGCACGCTGGTCACGTGGGCACGCAGCGTTTCCCCGGCGATGTCATAAGTCAGCGTATCCCCAACCTTCACCCCCATGTGACCGGCGATATCCTCCTCGATGGAAAACTGCGCATCGTAGCGCGCGCTCTTGTGCCACCACTTGCCGGCCACTAATTTATTATCCGCCTGCAGATCCTCGGCCCACGAGAGATTAAACTCCCGTTCCACCAGACGTTTGGTGCGCGCATCCTCATAATTGTCGGCGGACACCGCTTGGTCGTTGATGGCGGTGAGGCGCCCACGCACCATGGGATAGGTCTGGGGCACCGCCAGATTTTGGCGACTGAAAAACTGTTGCATGCCCGCGAGTTGATCTTTTTGCATATTGATAATGAACCGGTTGGGCGTGTCCGGCGGCAAACGTTGTTGCCAACCCACCAGCAATTCACTGCGTACCAGTGTCAACAACATCAGCGCCATGATGCCTACGCCGAACGCCAGCACCTGAATGACGCTGCCGCGCGCGCGCCGCGCCACATTGGCCACGCCGAAACGCCAGGCGGCGCCGGCACCATTGGTAAAATTGCGCAGCAAGCGCACCATCAGCAACGCCATGCCCACCAACAGCGCAATGGTCGCCACGAGTCCACCGAGCACAAACAGCCCCAGGCGAAGATCGCGTGCCTGCACCAGCAGTAACAACACCATGCACACGATGGCGATACCGTACACGGAAAGCGTGGGCGCCCGCAGCATACCCAGTTCACGCCGCAACACGCGCAACGTCGGCACATTCTGCAAATGCAATAGCGGCGGCACCGCGAACCCGAGCAAGGACACCATGCCGGTGAACAAACCATAGACCACCGGCCACAAGGTGGCGGCGGGTAGTTTCGTGACGAACAATACCGCCAGCAACTCGATCAACACCGCATGCGCCAGATACCCCACGACACACCCCGTCAATACCGCGATCAATCCCAGCCACAGCATTTCATAGGTATAAACCCGGGTGATATCCGCCTGACGCGCACCCACACAGCGCATGATCGCGCAATTGTCCAGATGGCGCGAGACGTGCCTGCGTGAGGCCATGGCAACGGCGACGCCCGCCAGCATCACACTGACCAACGCTGCCAGTCCCAGAAACTGATTGGAACGGTTCAATGCCTCCTTCACTTCCTGCCGGGAGTCGGTGACATCAATAATCCGCTCCCCGCGCTGCAGTTTCGTGCCGATCACATCCTGGAAACGTCGCACTTGTTCCGGCGTACCGGCGACCAGCAACTGGTAGTGCACCCGGCTGCCTTCCTGGATCAAACCGGTGCCGGGCAAATCATCGCTGTGCATCAGAATGCGCGGCGCGATACTGAAGAAACCACCGCTGCGATCAGGTTCGTAAGTAATGATGTGGGCGATGACAAACCGGCGTGCGCCCACTTCCAGGGTAGCACCCACGTTCAGTTCGAGGCGTCGCAACAGATCCTCTTCAACCCAGAGCGTGCCGGGCGCGGGCACCGCCTGGACTTCCCGGTCCAGCATCAGCGGCGCATCGGTAATTTTCACTTTGCCGCGCAGCGGATAGCCGTTACCGGCCACCTTGATCTCGGCCAGACTATTGTGATTGCCGGCAAATACCATAGTGCGAAACTGGAACAGCATGACCGACTGCAATTTCGCGCGCCGCGCCTGCGCGAGATAACCTTCGGGTATGGGATGATCCGCCGTCACCACCAGATCGGCGGCCAGCAATTCGTTTGCCTGCAACCGCAGGGCTTGTTGAATGCGATCGGTGAAGAAACCCACGGAAGTTACACTGGCGACAGCGACCACCAGCGCCATCAGCAGCACCCGCAGCTCCCCCGCCCGAATATCGCGACGCAGCATGCGCAGGGAAAAATACAGGTGATTCATCACGTCTCAGCCCGTGCTCTGCAACATGCCATTGATCAGCTCCAGGCGCCGCTGGCAACGCTGCGCCAGATTGTCGTCATGGGTAACCAGAATCAGGGTGGCGCCCTGCTCCCGGTGCAATTCAAACAGCAGTTCGATGACGTTTTCCCCGGTGTGCTGATCCAGATTGCCCGTGGGTTCGTCCGCCAGCAGCAGGCTGGGACTGGGCGCAAACGCACGAGCGATGGCCACCCGCTGCTGTTCCCCGCCGGACAGCTGCCGTGGATAGTGGCGCAAGCGTTTCTGCAAACCAACCCTGGCCAGTACGGACGCGGCGACCTCCTGGGCGTCTTTGCGGCCACCGATCTCCAGGGGTAACATAACATTTTCCAGTGCGGTAAGATTCGGCAGCAATTGAAAGGATTGAAACACGAAACCCAGCTTGGCCCCCCGCAAGCGTGCCCGCTCATCTTCACTGAGCGCGAACAGGTCGACGCCTTCGATCCATATTTTGCCACTGCTGGCATTGTCCAGGCCCGCCATCAAACCGAGCAGCGTGGATTTACCGGACCCTGAAGGGCCGATAATGGCGACGGTATCACTGCGCCGGATATTGCAACTGATATCCTGCAGAATTGTCAGAGGTGTGGCATCATCAGCATCGGTACTGGGTACTTGTTTACACAATTTCTCGATGCTTAAAACAAACGAATCTGTCATGGTCAATCACAAAAATTATAGTTATGTTGTTATCCTGGCCCTGCTTGGAAGCCTGGCCCTGGGTATAGTTCCCAGGCCGGTACAGTCTGCCCCCAGCGGTAAAACCATCATGGTATTCGGTGACAGTCTCAGCGCCGGTTTTGGTATCGACCAGAGTACCGGCTGGGTGACGCTGTTACAACAAAAGTTGTCCCGGCAATACCCCGGCTATCAGGTGGTGAATGCCAGCATCAGCGGCGAAACCACGCTGGGGGGACGCAACAGAATTCAGCACGCGCTGAAAGTACACCAACCCCAGATCGTGATTATAGAACTGGGGGGCAACGATGGTCTGCGTGGGTTACCGTTACCGGACATGGAAAGCAATCTTGACGCAATCATCGGCGCGGTGCAAAGCGCCGGCGCCAAAGTCCTGCTGGCGGGGATGCATATCCCTCCCAACTACGGCGCAAAATATGCCAACAGTTTCTACACTGTATATGGCAAACTCGCACAACAATACCGAATCGGCTATTTACCCTTTTTACTGGATGGCATCGCAACGCGCATGGAACTGATTCAGGACGACGGTATTCACCCCAAAGCCGAGGCGCAACCGATGATCGTGGACAATGTTTGGCCAGTTCTGGAAAAGCTGTTGTAGGGTGGGTATGGCGCACCGTGCGATGGCGGTATTACCGCCAGGCCCTGCCATTACGCATCGGATTTTTTACCTCCACGAAAAAAATCCAAGATCGAGCGGTGCGTAATACGCGCCCTGCAAACCACGCATCCGTTGTTTGAGGTACCAGGCAATGTTACCCACGACGTTTCCCGTCTGCGGTAGATGTAGTTAACCGGCTTGGCGGCCATGCTCAATGCACCGCCAGGTGCCCCACATAAACGAGCCCCACCCCCGCGGAAATCAACACCAGTTGCTGCACGGTCGCCCTCATATCCAGGGATTTGTGCAACCCTGGAATCAAATCCGCCACTGCGATGTAAATAAAACTGGCCGCGGCCACCGCCAATACGTAAGGTACGATTCGGTCGGCACCACTCAACGTGAAATAAGCCAGGATCGCACCCAGCACCGACGTCATGCCGGATAGTATATTGAGCAGCAATGCTCGGCGGCGACGCATGCCGCTTTGCAGCAAGATGATGAAATCACCCACCTCCTGCGGTACTTCATGCGCGGCAATGGCAATACTGGTAATGACACCCAGATGAAAATCCGTGATAAAAGCCGCGGCGATCAACACGCCATCAACGAAATTGTGCAAGCCATCGCCGATGATAATCATCATCGCGCTGGCATTGGCGCTGGCGTTAGCGCGTTTTTCAAAATGCACATGCTCGATACCATGGGTATCGCAATGCTCCACATGGCAGTGACGCCACAACACAAACTTCTCCAGCAGGAAGAACGCCATGATGCCCAGCAGAATGGTCAGCGTAACATCATGAAAATCATGTACTGTCGGGGATTCCAAGGCATGCGGAATGAGGGCCAGAAAAGCTCCCCCCAATAGCGTACCGATGGCGAAACTCAACATGGGCGGCATTAACCGCACGCGTGTCCGTTCCGGTACCAGCAAAAATAAAGCTGCCACCAGAACACTGAGAACGCCACCCAAGATACTGAACAGAATTATCCAGAAAAGCAGTGTCACCGGTCAGGCCCTTGTCAGGTCAAACGCGGCATACTACCCCATTTACTTTGAAGTTGCAGTGCCCCCCGATGAAAGTACCTGCAAATATTGTCGCGGGGCTGATATCCCGGCACCGGAGAACCCAACGGGAATAAGGGACTTTATCTATGCGTGAATTTAAAAACTTTATAATTCAAGACTGTAACCCCGGACCTAAGGATAAATTGCTGGATAAAGAGCGGAATATCTGCATAATGGGAGCCTTAAATGCCAGCACGCCGAACTACGGTTACCCGCGGCAATCAACATACTGAGGGAGAAAATGATCCGCGCACCTGCTAAATGGTTAGTGGTCTGTTTAGGTTGGTTAGGACTCCTGGTAAACGCACAAGCGGTAGACAGAATCGATGCCACAAAACTGGATGCGGACATCCAGACCATGAAGATGGAAGTGTTGTCGCTGGCTGACGACCTGGCTTTACTGGATTCCGGCATCCTTTCCATTTCCGGCAATCCATTGATCGTGTATCTCTCCCTGGACGTTGATGAAGGCTTTCAATTGCAGGCGGTAGACCTGGAATTGAACGGACGTTTCGCGGCGCGCCGGGAATTCAACGAGAAAACCCTCAATGCACTCACTGCCGGTGGCATTCGGCGCATCTATGTAAAGAACCTGCCAAGCGGTGACTACACCCTGAAGGCGGCACTCATTGGTCAGGTGGGCAAAGGCAAGGAACATCGCAGCAATATCTCGTTTGTGGTGCACAAAACCGACACCCCCAAGACCATCGAGCTCAAGGTCGTGAATTATCGTCAGAAGTATGTACCCGAATTCAAAATCGAGGAATGGCAATAATGGCCGCGCGTATGCCTAGCAAGACACACACCCTGCTGGCCGGGTTGCTTATCTTCCTGGCGCAGTGCCCGGCCCAGGCGACCGAGGATTTCGATCTCGACTGGGGTCGCATCAAAGACCCCCGTATCCGTGAAACGCTATATGATCTTTATGATCAAAGCTATTTTTCCGGCATTGTCAGGCTGGTAACCAATCGCAACTATATCGATCTCGGGGCGGAAAAGGATATCGGTAACCTGCTGCTGAGCACCCTCTATCTGGGCTATGGCATGCCGGATCGCGCCCAGGACGTGCTGCTTGACCTTTCGGACCGCGGCGTCGGTTCCGAGCTGCAGAATCGGCTTTGGTTTTATCTGTCTAAATACTATTTCCAGCAGGGCAACCTGGCGAAGGCGCGCACCTCGATCCAGCAGGTCCGAGGCGCCCTGAATGGCGACCTGGAAAACGATAACCTGGCCTTGCAAGCGGAGTTGTTGAGCCAGGAAGACAAGTTTGAAGAAGCGGCGCGCGTATTACGCAAGGTCGAGGGTGACAGCGCCCGAGCGCTGTTCGCGCGCTACAATCTGGGAATTTTATTGCTGCGCACCGGTAATTCCGAGGACGGCATCCGGGCCCTGCGCCAGGTTGCCCAGATACAATCCCTGGACCCGGCGATCATCGCATTGGTCGAACAGGCCAATCTTGCCCTGGGCAGTTATTATCTGCGAAACAATGAACCCAACGAAGCAAAAAAGCCATTGCTGCAAATCCGGCTCGAAAGCCCTCTGGCGCCCAAGGCGTTGCTGGGCATGGGCTGGAGCTACGCCGCCGCGGACAACTATAAATCCGCGCTGGTGGCGTGGGGTGAGCTGTTGAAATACAGCGTGTCCGATCCTGCGGTACTCGAAGGCTATCTGGCCAGTGGTTATGCCTACAACAAACTCACGGCGGTAAATCAGGCGCTGGATCAATACGAGAAATCAAGCGTCATCATGAAAACCGAGTTGCGCCGCATCGACTCCATCATCGAGTCCGTCAAGGACGGCATGCTCCTTGATCGTGTGCTCGACAATGCGCCCTTGAGCGAAGCCGGCTGGTTTGGCGAGATGACCGCACTGCCGGAGATCCCCGCCCAATCCTACCTCGTGGATTTCTTCGCCACGCACCAGTTCCAGGAAGCATATAAGGATTACCGCGACCTGCGTTACCTGGCAAATCAGTTGCAGGAATGGACCACCGCCATGGAGAAGTACAGCGGCATGTCGATCACTTTTCGCGAATCCTACATGAACCGGATCGTGACTCAACAAACAAAGATCGCGAAATTATTGGGCACCAGCAAAGCTTTTGTGCAACAGATCACTATCGAATACCTGACGCAGCAAAAAAATATTTTGGGCGAAAATCTGAAACAGGCACGTTTCCAGATGGCCCAGATCCTTGACCAGGCCGGCCACGAACCTCAGTAAAGACACTACAACAGTTTCTGCAAATTGCCGTCCAATGACGCCGAATCAGGGTACAGACTGGCAACCACGATCTGTTCATGAAACCGTGCTGTGACCTGTATGCGGTAACGATGATCCGGGCCCGCACTGACGGTCTGGTCCACGGCGCCCCCCTCACTGTGCCTCATCGGCTGCACCTGGTAAGCAATGTGCGCCACATTTCCCGGCACCACCGCGATACTGAACCCCCGTTGCGCGATGCGCGCTAACAATAAGGATCGAAATGCATACGCTGTGTCATGATGCGCTGCTGCCCGCTCGACATAAATTACGATATTGTTTGTGTTCGTTAATTGCCGCACCAAAGCACATGATGTGTCAGCTAATTGATTCGCAAGCGAACTCCAGGTCGGATCTGATCGCATGACCTGCTTTAACGAAAGTGTATGGGTGACGACAACTGCGTCAGGATCTGTTGGATTTATATGTTTTGACGAATGACTGCAACTTGCAACAAGACTTAAAAAGCATAATTCGAATAAAACGGTTATTTTGTTCACTAACGTCCGTCAACCTATGCGTCTGAATGGCTAAAAATGGCATGTCACTAAGTGCAAAATCCTATTTAGCCGCATTTAAAATGGAAAAAATGTGACTAAGATCACACAAATATTTTGTGTACATATACCACAATTATTCTATATTTCCTTTTAAAACAATAGCCTATCGAGATATTGGCCAATTCCTCGAATTTCACTCAGGTAGTTAAAAAACATAGAAATTGATGTAAAATCAGTGGTGATGTTGAGGCGTAATTTTTCAATGCTGTAAGATGACCTCGAAAATTTGTTGATTTGACATTTTGACGACTATACTATTTCCGATCAATGCACTAAGACTTTTTCCCACAGTGCCGATACGCAAATTTAAATTGGGAGATTGAGCATGAAAATTTCAACTAAAGGTCGATATGCCATTACAGCCATGATGGAAGTCGCGCTGAAACAGAACGTTCGTCCAGTGACTCTCGCTGATATTTCTGAAGAACAAGGCATCTCGATTTCCTATCTCGAACAACTGTTCGCCCGTCTGCGCAAGAGCGGTCTGGTCAAGGGTTTTCGGGGCCCCGGCGGTGGCTATCACCTGGCAAAACCCCCCAACGAAATCTCCATTGCCGAAATCGTCAATGCCGTGGAAGACAAGTTGCGGACCAAAAAACCCGCTTCTGAAAGTACGCAAACACATGAATTGATCACGGAAATGTGGGACGAATTAAGCGATCGTCTGTGCAGTTATCTTGGTGAAATCAAATTATCCGAATTCGTCATGTCAGAAAAAGCGCGCGAATTTATCTCTACCAATAAGACTCCGGGGTCGAATTTTAAGATCGCTGCGAGTAATATAGCCTGAATGTAATTTACGGAGATTGGACGAAAATGGCTTACAGTGACAAGGTGCTTGACCACTACGAAAACCCAAGAAATGTGGGATCATTCGACAAAGGTGATGATTCCGTGGGTACCGGAATGGTCGGCGCACCTGCCTGCGGCGATGTAATGAAGCTGCAAATCAAAGTTAATGAGCTAGGAGTTATCGAGGAAGCGCGGTTTAAGACATATGGCTGTGGTTCGGCGATAGCGTCCAGCTCATTACTTACCGAGTGGGTAAAGGGAAAAACCCTTGCGGAAGCCAAACAGATCAAGAATACGGATATCGCGACCGAACTTGCGCTGCCGCCCGTGAAGATCCACTGTTCAGTACTTGCAGAAGATGCGATCAACGCCGCTATCGATGACTACATGACTAAACAGCAACCTAAAAGCAAAGTTGCGGAAGGTTGATATTAATAAATACCAAGCCCGCATGCTCGCGCATGCGGGCTTTTTTGTGTCTTGAACCAGGCGTGCGCACCGGATGACTCCCTCCAGAACCGTTGCCGTCATCCCCGCCGCGGGTCAGGCAACTCGCCTGGGGCCCCTGACGGGCAGCAAGGAACTGCTGAGTATCGGCAACAAACCCGTCACCCAGCACTTGTTGGAAAAATTGCATCACGCCGGAATCCGGGACGCCCTGCTGGTATTGCGCGCCGGCAAGTGGGACATCCCCGCGTATCTCGCCGATGGCGGCAAATATGGTATGAACCTGAGTTATACGATCGCACGCTATACCTATGGCCCACCCTTTTCCGTGGACCAGGCGTATGCCTGGGTCAAAGATGCCACCGTGGTGCTGGGCTTTCCGGATATATTGTTCACCGCCACCGACGCCTTCCAAAAGGTGCTGGCAGCGCTCAGCCGAATCCATTGTGACGTGGTCCTGGGGCTGTTTCCCGCGGATCGCCCCGACAAGATGGATATGGTGGAAGTCGACATGCACCATCGTTTGCGGCAATTAGTGATCAAGCCCGGTGCCACGGACTTGTCGCTTACCTGGGGCATCGCCGCCTGGGGGCCGGCGTTTACAGACTTTATGCATGCCCACCTGCGGCGCCTCACGGCAGATGGCGCAACTCCCCATGATGTTCACATCGGTCATGTGCTGCAGGCCGCCCTGGCGCATGGCCTGGATATTCAGACGGTGCCGGTGGACCGGGAACCCTATATCGATATTGGCACACCGGAAGACCTGGTGCGGGCGCGGGCGCGCTTCGGCGCATAGCGCCGGCTAGAATACGGATCCCCGTCAAGGCGCAAACTTCGGCAATTCACTGTCGAGAAACCAGGACTGATTTTCCTCGTCATATTTCCAGAGCTGTTTGTCCAGGAGCTGGTGTTCGGTACCGCTCTCCTTGTCATAGTAACCGATCATGACAATTTGTTCCGCCTGCGACATATCATCGGTCAGAATGCGCTGTTTTTCCTCGTAGGACGTGATTCTAATAACGCTCAGGCGCTTGTAGTCATCCAGACCCAGGGATTTTGCCTGCCTTCGAAACTGCAACAACTCATCAAAATTGCTCCACCGGAACTTGTTTTGATACAAATTGAGGGTGGCGTCCAGATCCTCCAGTCGTTGTTCCGACGCGCAGGCACAGGCAAGCACGATAACGAATATTAAAACGAGACGGGACATAATGGTCATGGTGCTCCCCAAGCGACGGTTTTGGATGACGACGCGCGATTTCGCAGCATCATAACGCAAAACGCCGAATCACGCAGCCATGGCGTAAATCCGGCGTTTGCGCATACCAGAAGACCGGAAATTTCCGGCTTACACGACGAGACGCATTTCCCGTGCGGTGGTAATCAATGTCTGAATATCGGCTTCGGGTTCAGCAGCGGCCTGTCCTTGCATTTCCGCCGTCAAATATCGCAAGCTATCAGTGACATGCTTGAGCAATACGAACATTTCCTCCGTGGGTCGCGCCGGCCCTTCCGCCACCTTGCGCAGCAATTCTTCGATCGACCACGACAACAAACCAAAAGATGTGGCGCCGATAATCCGGCCCGCGCCCTTCAGAGTATGAAACGAACGGATAAGTTTTTGCAGCGGCTTGGTGTCACCGGAATCGCGCTGCCAGCTGACAATATCGTTTTCGATTTTATTGAGGACGTCCTCGGCTTCACTGAGGAATACCTTCACCAGTTCATCATCGACATCATCCGGTTGTACAAACTGCGTTGTCAGCTCACTGTCGTCGACCTGCGAGGCAACGGCGGGAACGCCAATGGTGTGCAAGGTCTCCTTGCCGGTTTTACCGTCAATTACCCGAATCACGGCCGATGATGTGCGGGCAGGCTTCGGCTTCGGAGCCTCGACGCTCGCGGCGACCCGGGAAGCCAGGGTCTTGCGCGGTGGGTAGCCCAAGGCAATCAGACTTTGTTCCGCGATTTGTAAACCAAGCTCGGGAGCCACGCTCTTTTCCGCGATACTTTCGAAGAAATATTCGATACCCGTGATGGCATCCGCCAGTCGTTCCAATGCGAATTGATCCGGAATCTGGTGCTCGTTGGACCATTCATTACTGATATAGGATTCCACCGCGTTCATGAGATTCACTTGGTCGGGATAACGCAGCATTTGCGCCGTACCCTTGATCCCATGCACTTTGTGGAGCAGTAATTTCAGATTGTCATGATCTTCGGGTGCGTCATGGAATCGATTGATGGCATCCTTGATGATCTTGAAGTCATTCAATATCTCTTCCACCGTCGCTTTGATCATCTGGCGGTATTCAACATCCGGCAGTGTGGCATCCGGCCGGTCGGTATCCAGATTGGGCGCTGACAGGTCATACAGAGAGGATTCGACATACAGCATCGCGCCGGCGATGCGCATCACATCGTCGTCTTCCAGCGTACCCTTGCTTTCGATGATGGGACGCAGAAATTGTGAATGTTCATGGATCAATTTGCGGAATTTAGGCAGACCCAACATTCCCAAAGCGTCGGCCACGTTGTGCATGTGCCCTAATACCGGCTCCATGCCGTCGGTCGAGCCGTTTTTGGAATGAATGGCGATATCCAGCGCGTCCTTGATGGCAAACAATTCCTCGCGAATCTGCTCGGAAATATTACCGATCAAGTTGGAATTAAAACCGTACAGGTCCTCTTTAGCGCGATTCAGCACATGCTCGTCCGGTAATGACACATCCAGATGGAATGCGTGCTTAATCACTTGCACGTTGTGGGCCTGGGAATTGGACTGCGCGACATAATAGAGCAGATTTTTGATCAGTTCATTGGGCGGAATAGCTTCCAGACTTTCTTCGCCTTCACGAATGACGCGCTTGATCTGCTGATCAAGTCGACCCAGAAGAATCTTGACCGCGACCGTTGGCTCCAGGCCACCGTCAAACAACGAGGCCACGATACCGTCCGCGATCCACCACAACTGCGCCGGCTTGGCGCAAAGACTCGCCTGCTCCATCCTGTTGATGACGCTCTGCAGCGTCTGTAAATTGCGGTCGACATCCTCATTACGAATGAAGCCCAGCAGCGCCACCAAATAGCCGGGACGCATTTTTCGGCCGGTGGTCGGCGCATCCCAGGGTGATTGGCCGGGACCTTGCCGAGCGTCAGGGCTCGACACGGAAAGATCTGGATTAAAAAAAGCGCTTTCAGTCAGCAGTTCGGCATCCTGCAGCGCGCGTAAATCATTCAGCAACGGCAGCAATACCAACGGTATGTCCTGCTGACCGTGGTACAACTGTTCCAGATAGCCGGGTAATTGCAGCATGCCCCGCATTAACACTTCATAGGCGTCATCCACGCGCGCGATTGTACCCGCGGCCAGCATGCGA
>JAHECY010000119.1 GCA_024641505.1 Gammaproteobacteria bacterium | reverse complement strand
CCTGTGGAAGTAAAACTCCTCAAAGCGGTACTGAATCCACCCGCACCCAGGCTCAAATAAACGGATTCGTTCTTGGTGCAGTCAACGCCTTTTATGCGGCAGTTTATGTTCACGGTATTAGAGCCAATCAAGTTGTCGGTAAGCACAAACGCGCTTAAATCGAGATCAGCGCTGACCAGCCGTCCCTTGCCGCCAAAATCGGGGCCGATCAACCTGCCTTTGATGGATAACGAACCACTGAGCAAGTTGCCGGCATTGTCAAATTTGGCGTTAAGTTTAAAACTGCCGTCCTGCACTCGATAGACATCCGGCACCCCATTCGTCAATCCACTGGTAAAGAACATGTTACCACCCGCACTGGAAACAGCGGTGAGTGTGTCGTAGCGCCTGCCATTGTTCCAGGTAACGGTTACGTCATTAAAAAAGTTTGGATTTCCTGCGGGAGTAAGTCCTGCCAAACTGAAATCAACAACGGTGCCATCACTATTGTAGGTCAAGTCGCTAATGGTCGCGGCAAATGCCTCCTGCGAACCAATACCGACAAGCAACATCGAGCTGATAACCCATCCCCAAATTATCTTCATTGTTTTTGCCTTTTGTGACATCAAATATGTTTTAAACAACTATTAATATTGTTTAGTAATTCCTTATGGTACCGGCGAATTCTAGGCGTAATCCGTCAATAGAGAAGGTAGGGAAACGCTCTATTATTTTATTTAGGTCATTTGGTCGACTACCGGCGTTTTAATACCCAGGGCAGGCTTATATTGGGAGCCATTGGATGGTGGGTATTGGGAGTAACTACGGCACCGGCACTGCTAGTGATAACTACGCGCTCTGTGCATGCGTAGAGCGTGTGGCCTGGCTCGGCAACTGATTGATATTGCAGCGATTATACCCGTACATGATGCAACCGGTCCCGGTTTTGCGACTGCAATTCCTGCTGCCGGATTAATTTACCGTGTAAGTTCAATCGAAGTTTGCCACGATACGCTTACGCATTGCGGATACGCAGACCCGGTATCAGCGATTCCAACCCGGACCCATCGCCTACAGAAGGAATTATAAAAACATACCTAGGATTTACCACTTTACTGTTATTAGCGAATTTCACACCTTTAGTCTTGGCCGCGCCGGCAACCGGGGAGTGGTGGGAGGTAACGCAAAAAATGGAAATGCCGGGGATGCCGGATTTTTCCTCCATGATGCCCGGTGCCCGACCCTCCAAGGTCTGCCTCGCCACAGGTCAGCACGCACAGCCGTTTCGCTCCAAGGAAAAAGCCGAGGACTGCGTGGTGAGCGACATGCAACAGTCGGCGAATAAAGTTACCTTCAAGATGAAATGCAGCGGTGAGCCACCGATGACCGGTAATGGTGAAATCAACTACACCCGTGACACCTTCGTTACGAGTGGTGCCGGTCCGAGGAAAATTGGAAACAAAGAAGCTTGAGCCAGTCGTCAGGCGCGGCGCAACCGGAGCATGCGGCGACGGCCGATACCGAAAATGAATCCAACAACGATGAAGCGGGGCAAAGTGGCGTAAAAGAAGGTATAAATGCGCTGAAAAATATGCTCAAATTTTAGAGACGTGCATCTTCACGGAAGCGGTCTAAGGATTTGTCGATACGGTCAAGGTTAATCCTTGGCCGTATTCTCCGCGATAAATTCCAGGATTCGCTTTGCTACGCCGGGAGTGGATTCGGGCGACAGAATATCTCCCGCCAGGGTATGGTGCTGTGGGTCAGTGACATCGGCAACGATGTGGAGCGCTTTTCGCGGGGAACCAAACCGGGCGAAATATTTCGGAATGAGTTGCGCGTTGATCACCTCATCCCGTGGTGAATACAGCATGAGCAGTGGGTGTTGCACCCGGGACAGATTCTTGTTCCGGGTAAGTTTCACCACCTCCATCAACGGAATCAAGGCTTTACTGGGGTAGTGTGTAGTCCAATACCTGCGGTGCAGGACATTGTGGGGCTCAAAACGATGCCAGGGGCCTTCGATGATTTTCAGCAGCATCTTGCCACCGGGGTAAAGCAACAGTTCCGATTCGAAGCGGTGCAACCCAAAGTTCGGCGACATTAGTACCAAAGCTGTGATGGCGCCTGCCTGGTCACGGCTTGCAAGCCAGGTGGCTAATGTGGCACCGGTGGACGACCCCATGAGTACAACCTTGTTACCCAGGCGTTTACCAATTGCCAAAGCCTCTAGCGCATCGTGCAACAAGGCCTCGGTACTAATGGTGCCCATCGCGTCCGGATCGCGACCATGGCCGGTAAACCGGGTATAAAAAACATTGGCTCCCAGATCCTGGGCAATAACATTGACAAGCGGCGCGACTTCCTGCCGGGAAGCGGAAAAACCATGAAGATACACCACCGACCATTCAGCCATCGCGGGATTTTTCTGATCCGCCCAGACGATGGATTTTTCGGTGCCAGGGCGAATATCGTCAAACCGGGCTTCACCTTCACGCAAGTAAGCTCCGAGATCCTTGGGCAGTACGACCGGTGATATATTTTCGTCCACGTTGACTCCCGGTGACTGGCATCGGCTCTTGCTGGACGGTGCGGAAGGTGGGTAACGGTGGTTGAGCGCTGGCGGCAGATTACAGGCTCTGCCTCCGCGCGCCAGTAAGTTTGACAAATTCCGTTACCGTCAAGCCACTCAAGGCGCCGGAGTATTTACTGTCCACCGACCAAAGCTCCCGGGAATTGCAGTTCGCCCGTTCCTCTTGCCACAATTCGATGATCCATTGGGTAATGGGCTGGGCAAGCCACGGCGGCAAGGGAACCTGCTGATCATTGACGGATGCCAATAAAACAGGATCGATTTCCAGCGGGATGCGTTTTTCCAATTCCTGGCTGATTTGTTCGAAGGTATATCCGGTCAGCAATTGCAAATGGCGAACAACATTAACATTCATGATCAGCGGCTTATTATCATACTAATATTATTGAATATCGGGCCATGAACTTACCGATAGATTCTACCAATAGCCTGTTCGCCATGGAAAGGTAATGTTTAACATTTGGGACAATTCGACAGCACCCCACTGGACGAGAATCACGATGTTGCTGCCGTCAATGCCGCACTTCGATCGCGCCACTTTTTAAGCACCGTGAGCATGCGCGCTCGGTTGTCCGGGCCCATTCGCAGCAGAATTTTCTGTCCGGCGGAAAGATTTTCAAAGCGCTTGTCTTCATACTGATAGGTCACTTTGGGACGTATTAAAACCAAGGGCACGACCACTTCCGGCGTCGCAAGCAGGTGATCCAGCACCTCGATGACCCGATCGTTGAAATAACGGTTCGGGTAACCGAGTTCTTCATAAACTTGCTGACACAAAGGATAGAAATGGACATATATGGACGCCACGGTTTCCACATCGAGGGCGGAGAACAATTCGACATAAATTTCATAACGCCGATAATTTTCAGGATTGATCAGCCAACGGTCTTTGCCGCCCTGGTGGGTGAGAAACTGCCCGGGCACCGGTTTTGCCACATTGAAACGAGCAGGAATCGCGGGACCGGTCAGGTTATCGACGGTATTGACAAAGCGTTTGACGATGTTCTTCATGTTGAACAGTCTCAACACCTTCGTTGATTTAATGAGCTGTACCAGAGACTTTAGGACTACCGGGTCGCTTTCGTCGACGCTTGGCAGCGGTGGGACGGCCGGCGTCGCCGGTGTCGGGGTTTCCTTAGGGACGGCGTATTGCACCGGCGGCGGGCTCTCCGACGGTGTGATTTCCTGTGGCACCGACGCCACGATTTCTTCCGGCACGTCGGCTGGAGCTACCGGTTCCTGCTGTTGCCAGTTCCAATGAAACACAGGAATCAATCCCAGCGTGACGGCAACGACTGTTGCCCATACAATTGGTCTGTTCATTTGCCAGGTACTCTTTCAGTGGTGATTTGGGTCAATCCAATTTGGCAGGTTAGCCCGAATGTTGACTTCGTATTTTCCATTACTTTAAAAGGTCATCCTTTAGTCCACATTAAAAAAGCGCAATGTCTTGTTGTACAGATTGTATTCTGACCGGTCGTTGGACTCCACTACAACTACACTTTTATTACGTATATGGGTGGGAGGAAGCCCTGCCGCTTGAGTACCCGGCAGATAACTGGGAATATGACCAGATATCCGTGGCGACTCACACACGTTTGCGGAATCTCGTGATCGTGACCCTACACGGCCGCACACGCGTTTTCATTGCTGGCATGGAAAATCGTACGATGCTCCGTTGGCTGCACTCTCTACGACACCTTCTGTTCCACACCGTGGCCGGTCGTTTTCTGACTTTGCTAAGCCTCCCGGTATTGGTGCTCGTAGTTACGCTGCGGCAGCCGGATTATCAACCCCCAATTTTCGATGCCCAGGTTCACTATAACCAGGACTCCTGGCAACGCGTTTCGGTCAAGGCGGTGTTGAATACCGCACGTGAACTCAATGTCCCCTGGATGTTGGTCGGCAGTACACCCAACGAAGGTACATGGCGTTTGTATACAGAGGACCCACAGCGGGTGCTCCCCATGTTCATCCCTTACCGCACTGGCGAAGACCGCGACACGTGGTTCAATGACCAGGATATATTGCACTATCTGGAAGCCGAAATCCGTCAACACCGTTACCGCGGTATCGGCGAATTTTACTTGTTTGACGGGCAGGTGGACACGCCGGTAGTCCACCGCATGATTGAACTGGCCAGAGAAAATCATTTGATACTGCACGCCCGTTCCGATCCCAGGACTATCGAAGAACTTTTCACGTTGGAGCCGTCATTGCAGATATTATGGGCACATGCCGGAATGTTCACGCAACCCGACACCATTGACAATCTGTTGTTTCGCCATCCCACATTGTGGGTAGAAATATCTCATCGTGGCGATGTGGCACCGGAAGGAATACTGGCACCGCAATGGCGCGCCTTGATATTACGTTACCCGGATCGGTTCCTGCTGGGCAGTGGCACCTATAACGACGAGTATTGGTATCAATTTCGTTATATCCTGGGCAACTATCGCAACTGGCTGCAGGAACTGCCACTGGAAATCGCTGAACGCGTAGCATATCGCAATGGTATGTCACTGTTTGGATTGCCAGAAAAAACACCATAAAAATTCAAAAACCGAATATTGACTGACTGATACCAAGAGAACGACTATACTAGGCAATGACGCTACCATTAACTTGCCGCACTGATGTATCCATTTCTGGAGACAGCTATCCATGGCCCCGACCGAGGTAAACAGCGAATTAAAAAAAATTAAGGAAGCCCGCCATCACGATCCTTTTACCATACTCGGTAAACACTTTGAGGGTGATGAAATCACCGTGCGCGCGCACCTGCCGTACGCCCTGGATGTTATGATGCTGGAAGGGGAACGACCGTTGACTCGTCTTCCCGACAGCGATTTCTTTGAATGGCGAGGCAGTGCCGCGGATGTTCCGGATCGTTACCGACTGGTTTGGCGCGACTCGGAACTCCGGGAACATGTAACCCATGATCCCTATTCTTTCCCTCCGGTGATCCCGGAATACGATCTGCACCTGTTCAACGAAGGCAAGCATTGGCATGCGTACAAAATCCTGGGCGCGCATCCACGCGCGCTGGACGGCGTCGCCGGCGTATTGTTCGCGGTGTGGTCACCCAATGCGGAACGTGTCAGTGTCATTGGTGATTTCAATCGTTGGGACGGTCGGGCCCACCCCATGCGCTCGCGAGGTGGCAGTGGCGTCTGGGAGCTTTTTATTCCTGATATCGGCCCGGGTACGCTCTATAAATATGAAATTCGCAACCGTGACAGCGGCGAGATTCTGCAAAAAACCGACCCCTACGGGCAACAATTCGAGTTGCGGCCGAAAACTGCTTCCATGGTGCGTAGCGACAACACCTATGCTTGGCAGGATCAGGACTGGCTGGATCGACGCCGGGAATTCGACTGGCAACGCCAGCCAATATCCATTTACGAAGTACATTTAAGTTCCTGGCAGCGCGGGATCGAGGGCGAATTTCTGAGTTACCAGGCACTGGCCCATCAACTGGTGGACTATGTCAAGGAAATGGGTTTCAGTCACGTAGAATTGTTACCCATTACGGAACATCCCTTCGATCTTTCCTGGGGCTATCAAACCACCGGCTATTATGCGCCTACGGCGCGTTATGGCACACCTGAGGATTTCCGGTATTTGGTCGACTATCTGCACCAGCACGATATCGGTGTTTTTCTGGACTGGGTGCCGGCGCACTTTCCCAAGGATGCGCATGGCCTGGCCCGTTTCGACGGCAGCGCTTTGTATGAGCATGCCGATCCCCGCAAGGGCGAGCATCTGGACTGGTCAACATTGATCTTCAATTTCAACCGAGCGGAAGTCAAAAACTTTCTATTGTCCAGCGCTGTCTACTGGCTGGAGGAGATGCATCTCGATGGCTTGCGCGTGGATGCCGTGGCCTCAATGTTATATCTCGATTACTCACGCACTGACTGGATTCCCAACCAGTATGGCGGACGTGAGAATCTTGAGGCGATCGATTTCTTGCGCCAGCTCAATACCGTGGTACATGAGGCGCATCCCGGTGTCTTGATGATGGCCGAGGAGTCCACCTCCTGGCCTCAGGTCAGCCGGCCGGTGTATTGTGGCGGGCTGGGCTTTGACCTGAAGTGGAACATGGGTTGGATGAACGATACCTTGCGTTATATCAACGAAGATCCGGTACACCGAAAATACCATCACAACAATCTGACCTTCAGCATGTTGTATGCTTTCACCGAGAACTTCCTGCTGCCGTTTTCCCACGATGAGGTGGTACATGGCAAGCAATCCATGCTCAACAAAATGCCCGGGGATGAATGGCAGAAGTTCGCCAATTTACGGCTGCTTTACACCTATATGTTTTGTCACCCCGGTAAAAAATTATTGTTCATGGGGTGCGAATTCGGGCAGGGATTGGAATGGGACAGCAGCCGGAATCTGGATTGGTACGTGCTGGAATATGAATCTCATCAGGGCGTCAAGTCCCTGGTCAAAGATCTGAATCAGTTGTATCGGCAATCGCCTGCGCTTTACACCTATGATTTTGACTGGCGCGGATTTACCTGGATCGATTGCCACGACTCGGAACAATCGGTATTGAGTTTCGTGCGCCGTTCGGATCACGAGTTCTATGTCATAGTGGTGAATTTCACGCCGGTACCGCGTTATGGTTATCGCTTGGGCGTGCCAATGCCGGGTGTTTATCATGAATTATTGAATTCGGATTCTGCCTTTTATGGCGGCAGTAATCTGGGCAATGGCGGCGCCACGATTCATGCGGATGAGATTGGCTGGATGAACCAGCCATATTCGATCGCGGTTACACTGCCCCCACTGGCAGGCATTGTTTTCAGATTAAACTGAAGACCACTTTCCCGCCCGCGCGCATCAGCCGGACTGCAGCGGGAGCGTGACTTGCAGGGGTTTTCGAGGCCACCCCCCCCGGCATTTAAGTATAGTCACTTGCAGATGATCGGCATGCACATGCAACTGCAAACGCAGGGCGGCGGGGGAGGACTGCCGAGCGCTGCGCAGCGGACGAAACAATAAACCCCAGCTGTTCCCAGCTTCCGCGGCCAGTTGCAAACGGCGCAAGCGCCGGGAATCACCGGCAGTGGGCCAGGCCAGAACCGCGCCGCAGGTGCCGGCGCGCAAGGCTTGCTCAACTGCCCAGAAATGGTCGTTATCCGCTTTCGGCCGCACCAGCATCACGCGGGTGACATCAATACCATGTTGCGCCAGGGCCGGCGCATAGGGAATATAGGGTGGGGAAATCCAGGCCAGCCAGCGGCCTTCCCGACTGAGACGTGCCAGGGCCGGCATCACCAATCGCAATTCACCGATACCTTCCCGATCGATCAGAATTTCGGTCAGCGCTCCCAATGGCCAGCCGCCATGGGGCAGGGCATCATCCAGAAGTGGTAAGCCCGTGGACACCACCGGCAGGGTATGCTGCGCTGCGTCCCGTCCACGCCAGAGGCCGGCAAACAGGGGCAATTGTCCTGGGGTGCGCACCATTATCGGTCATCCACATCAGAAAAATTTGCCGTTACGGATAACACCCACCGCCAGCCCTTCGATCACCAGTTCCTGACGATTAAGATCCACGACGATGGGCTCGAATTCCGGATTTTCCGGCAGTAGATGTACTTGATTGCGTTTACGTTCGAATCGCTTGACAGTGACCTCATCCCCCAATCGAGCCACCACAATCTGTCCCTTGCGCACCTCGCGGGTACGGTGCACTGCCAGCAGGTCACCATCCAGAATGCCCGCGTCCCGCATGCTCAAGCCCTGGACTTTCAGCAGGTAATGGGCGCGGGGGCGGAACAACCGAGGGTCCAGGTCATAGTGGCGGGTAATATTCTGCTCGGCGAGGATCGGGGCGCCGGCCGCCACGCGCCCCACCACCGGCACACCGGCGGCGGCCACCAGAACGATCCCCCGCGACATGCCTGGCAACATCTCGATGTAACCCTTGCGTTCCAGGGTGCGCAGGTGATCTTCCGCCGCATTGGGGGAACGAAACCCCAGTCGGTCACAGATTTCCATGCGGGTCGGGGGCAACCCTGTGTCCTGGATATGTTCCCGTATCAAATTCAGGATTTCTTCCTGCCGGACGGTGAGGGCTTCTTTCATAGGATTCATGGCAGTGATTCAAGTACTGTAAGTATATACAGTAAATCGGCGCTGACAAGGGGATACGTGGTGGAGCGTACCACGATGTTAAAACCCTCAGCAGAGCCGGGTATTATTTACCCGGCGGCGGGGTCGTCGCTGGTGCAGGGTGTGATACTGTGTAGAAGCGCCCGTGTGTAGGTATCAGGGCACGGATTGCAGGGTGTGTATGACGCACCATTTTTTTTGCGATTTATTTCTTCTGTTTGGTGGCGATATACTGCAAGGCTTCCACATGCCCAGGCACCCGTTCCAGAACATCTTCATAGGCTTTTACCGCGGCTTTGACATTACCCAGTTTGTCGTGGGCGCGAGCCAGGTACACAATAATCGTGGCATCACTGGGATAACGCAAAAAAACCTTGTTCCCGTGTTCCGCCAGGGCGCTCCACTGTTCCAGCGCTTCCTCGCAGCGCAGCAGACGCACATGAGCATAATAGTTCCATGGCGCCACATCGAGAATCTGATGTCCATATACCGCTGCTTCCCGCCATTTATTTTGCGCCATCAACGGTAACATCATGCCCAGACGCGCTTCCAGCGACTTATCGTTGATACTGATGGCATGTTGATAATCCTTGATGGAATCACTGTATTTGCCCTGCAGATAATTCAACCAGCCCCGGCGCATAATGCCAAATTCGTGTTTGGGATGTTTTTTCATCCAGGTATTGATGGAATCCATGGCGGCGTCATATTTCCCCATGGCTTCCTGGCGATAGCTTTCGCTCCAGAAACTGTCCTCAGCGAATCCAGCCACTGGTAACAGCACCAGCACCACCGCCAAAATCACCGAAACTGAGTACTTACATCGTGTCATTGTGTGCTCCTTACCAGAGAACTGATACATTCGTGTATAGGGTATGGCCGTCATAGTTGTCTCTGCCATCAGTTGTAATATAGTGTTCCCAACCCGCGAACAGCAGCGCATGCACGGATTGATTGAGCTTCCAGGTTGCGGACAGCGACCAGGCGCGCGTCAGCACATCGGCAACGGTATAAACCGCGCCGGCGTCATAGTCCACAGACATCAACGCCTTTCCAGTACGCAATCCCACTTGCGAATTATTAGGATAATATTTAGTCGCTTGCCACCAGTGCGTCCATTTGAATTGATAGCCATCACTATGATGGTCCCCGGTAATGCGGTTACTGTCGCCGTGATCGATAATAAAGGCACGCGCCTGCATCCAGTCATAACCGTTATTGAAACCCGCGCCCAGCGCCGGACTCACTTGGCTTACATCCAAATCCTCGATCAATACGTCTTGTGCGCGCAACCGGGTTGATGAATAGGCGATATCGGCGTATACGTCTTTGCGATAACTGAGATATGACAGCAGCAGACTGCGACATTCGATGTCATCATCGGTACGCCGACGTTCTGAGCTACCGTCGAAATATCGAGTCCGAACCGAGTTAACATCCCGAAGCTGTATACTCTCCAGACGCAGCGCCACGGTACCGGCAAGTTGGTCCACCGAAAAATTGACATGACCGCTGTAATAGGTCGATTGTTCATCGGTACGTAGTGCGTCATCCCGAGAGCTAATTTTCTTGTTGCCCTTGCCCACGATTAGGCCGCCATAATCCAGCAAATCCGCGAATAGAATGATGCCGTCGCCGATGAGGCTATCTTTTGATTGTGTGCCGCTGTAGCCGGTGTGTTGATATTCATATAATATACGCGTGAACAGGTATTCCTGATCCGCGGCCCGGCAGGCGGTGCCGGGTGCCACCAGCGCCAGCGCCACGGACAAACCCGAGATCAGGTGCGGCGCGAGAAACCTGTCATTTACCATGAGCGGACTCCATGGGTCTGACATCATGAGGAGATTTCGCCTGATACTCCGAATTCACATGCAGGCGCCAACCAGGGATGCCGGCATCTTCACGTATGCCTTTTTGCACCAGCCTGGCATGTAATTTTTTACCTTGGTTGCTGAGCAAAAAATCCGCGAAGCCGATTTCCGGGACGAGTCTGGATTCCGTATGAGTTTCAATGCGGATACCACCCAAATGCAATCGATGCACACCGGCTTGCAGCCAATAGCCTGCCTGCTCGTCCCAACGGCGTTCATAGGTGCTGTCGATGCCCGTGCCCAGTGGATACCACAAACGCACCGCCAGGCGCTGCCAGAATGTCAACGGCAACAAATGCACTGAGGGCTGGTCCTGCCATTGATCGGCTTTGTCAGACAACGGTGTCAGGCCATTCGCCAAGAGCCACATGTCAA
>JAHECY010000030.1 GCA_024641505.1 Gammaproteobacteria bacterium | reverse complement strand
CGGCGGCGGTGGTACTGGCGGTGGTGGCACGGGCGGCGGTGGCACGGGCGGCGGTGGCACGGGCGGCGGTGGTACTGGCGGTGGCGGCACAGGTGGTGGCGGCACAGGTGGTGGCGGCACGGGCGGTGGCGGTACCGGCGGCGGTGGCGGTACCGGCGGCGGTGGCGGTACCGGCGGCGGTGGCGGTACCGGCGGCGGTGGCACTGGCGGTGGTGGCACTGGCGGTGGTGGCACAGGTGGTGGCGGTGGCATGTAGGCTGCTCTTTTCAGAGCAGCCTTACCGGCTATCGCCATTCACCTGGTGAAATCACAATAACACTAAACAATGAGATGAATAATCGATCCACTGTATATATATAAGGAGTAGTTACTAGAAACCGACTTAACATGCCAAAACTGGTTTGTTTATAACCAATAATAATTTCTTAATATAAAAAGCATTCCATTCTGTTAACCACTTGTAATATCCTTAGTAACGGACTCGCCTATTAAAATAATGGATAAAAAGTCGGGCTGAGGTCCTCGTCGTACACAACACCAGTGTCAGGGGGCGTGGGTTCACAAGGCTCACGAGTTTTACAGTTGTACTATTCGGGTATAGTTGGGAAGGTGTGTGTGAAGAATGTGTCGCTCTCAAGCGCTAAGGCGTTAATTCTATTTTTGCTGTGGTTCCAGTGTGCCATTGCTTACGCTGTTGAAACTACAGTGATTGAATCCGATTTCGATCATCTCATTACCGGTTTTCCGCTCACCGGTCAGCATGAAGTCATCAAATGTGAAACCTGTCACCTTGACGGCGTGTTCCGCGGAGCTCCCAAGGAATGCGACGGTTGCCACGATAATGCGAACGTCATCGGCAAGCCGATGAAACACATCCCCACCACCGAGCGGTGTGGTGTTTGCCATAATACCGTGGGTTTCGCTTTTTCCGCCAAGGTTGATCACACTGCCATCACCTCGGCCTGCGTTAACTGCCATAACGGCCTGGTGGCCAAAGGCAAGAAAGTAAATCATGTTCCCACCACGGATAACTGTGACGCCTGTCATCTAACGATCCAATGGGCACCCGTGGTCGCGGTAAATCACCATAAAGTGCTGGGCGCCTGTGCTGCCTGTCACGACGGCATTCAAGCCACGGGTAAAGACCGCCGGCATATCCTTTCCAGTGATGCTTGCGATGCCTGTCACGATACCGTGGTTTGGAGCCCTGCGGTACTGGTGGATCACAATGAATTAAGCGGTTCCTGTATCAGTTGCCACAATCGTCGTATCGCCACCGGCAAACCCCTGGATCATGCATCAACCACCGATACCTGCGATGCCTGCCATTCGACGACTTCCTGGAAACCCGTCGCCGCGGTTGATCATGGCGAAGTACCACCGGGTGGTTGCGCCGAGTGCCATGGTCTGGATGCCGGAAAATTTCGCGGTGGCAACGGGCGCACCATGCCGTTGGATCATTTACCGACCAATGAGCCCTGCGATGTTTGTCATACCGTTGCCGCCTGGCTACCTGCAACATTCGCCCATACCGGTATTAGCGGTAATTGCGTGCAATGCCATACCCTTGGCGGGTCAAGTACGCCGAAATCAGCAGGTCATATGTTGACGTCAAATGTGTGTGAGGCCTGTCATCGCAATTTTATCGCCTGGACACCGGTAGCGGCTCAGGAATTCGACCACAGTGAAGCGCTGGGACCGTGTTCGCAGTGTCACAATAATAAAGATGCAACGGGCAAGGGTGCCAATCATCTGCCGACCAACGAGGAATGCAGTCTTTGTCACCGCACCATCGCCTGGATTCCAGCGGTGGTGGACCATAGTGGATTCACTGCAAATTGCATCAGTTGCCACAACGGACAGCAGGCTACCGGCAAGTCACCTTTGCATATGTCGACCTCAAATATTTGCGACAGTTGTCATCAGAAATTCCCGGCAACCTGGGCGCCGGTGGCCGCCAATCAAGTTGACCATAATGATGTATTAGGCTCCTGTGTCAGTTGCCACAATGGGCAGCCGGTACCCGGGAAATCCCCGTTACATGCGTCAACCACCGATGTCTGCGATGCCTGTCACGATGTCGGCCCGGCGCCGTGGGCGCCTGTGACCAAAGCGGTTGACCACTCGCAGGTTATCAGCGGGTCATGTAATGATTGCCATACGTTCAATGTACCGGTGCAAGGCGCTGTCGCTCCGGGACAACCCCTGGATCATATTCCCACGATCGCCAGTTGCGATTTATGCCACTTGGTTACTGCCTGGGTGCCGACATTCTTTACCCACGATCTGCTGGGCATCGTCGATAACTGCGTGCTCTGTCATACCACGGGAGTGCGTGCCACCTCGAAGTCGGCCACGCATATCGCCAGCACCAATATCTGCGAAGCCTGCCATCTCAATTTCATAGACTGGACGGTGGTGCCGGCGGCCGTGGACCATACGCAAACTTTAGGTACATGCAGCAGTTGTCATAATGGCGTAACAGCGTCGGGCAAGTCCGTGACCCATGTGGCCACCAGCGCGGAATGCGATACTTGCCACAACACGGCTACCTGGCTTGGCGCCATCGGCGCGACACCGGATCACAGCACCTTCGTGGGCAATTGCATCAGTTGCCATGATGGCGTGACCGCCAGTGGTAAGTCTCCCCTTCACATCAACAGCACAAATGTCTGTGACGCGTGCCACGATAAATTCCCAGCGCTTTGGAAACCGGTAGCCCCGAACCAGGTGGACCACACCCAGACCATTGGCACCTGCAGCAGTTGTCACAACGGCACCACGGCCGCGGGTAAGGGCCCGGGGCATATCGTCACCAGCGCCGAGTGCGACACCTGTCATGTCACCACCACGTGGTTGACCACGGCCGGCGTTACGCCGGATCACAGCGCTTTCGTCGGGAACTGTGTTACCTGCCACAACGGTACCGCGGCCAGTGGTAAGTCGCCGTTGCATATCAATACCAGCAATATATGCGACGCCTGCCACGATAAATTCCCGGCCACCTGGAAACCCGTGGCGGCTAACCGAGTCGACCATACCCAAACCTTCGGCACTTGCAGCAGTTGTCATAACGGCACGACCGCGACCGGCAAGAATCCGGGACATATCGCGACCACTGGCGAGTGTGACGTATGCCACACCACAGCGACCTGGCTGGGCGCCAGCGGTGGTGGAAGTGGTGGCGGCGGCGGGACTCCAGATCACAGCGCCTTCGTCGGCAATTGCATCAGTTGCCATAACGGCGTGACCGCCAGTGGCAGATCGGCGCTGCACATCAGCACCAGTAGTGTGTGCGATGCCTGTCACGATAAGTTCCCGGCGCGCTGGACACCGGTTCCGGCCAACCGGGTTGACCATACCCAGGTCAATGGCACCTGCAATACCTGTCATACCCGGCCTGCAGGACACATCAATACCACCACCCTGTGCGACAGCTGCCATAACGCGGGACCGGCGCCCTGGGTGCCGGTAATCACCGTAGATCACGGGCAGGTGCTGGGTGTATGCAGTTCCTGTCACAACGGTTCCACGGCGCGCGGCAAATCCGCCAATCACATTCCAACGTTTGATGAGTGTGACATCTGCCATAACACCACCACCTGGTTGGGCGCGACGGTCAATCATGCGAATATTTTCAGTAACTGCATCAGTTGCCACAACGGCACCTTTGCTCAAGGCAAGGGGGGTGGGCACATTTCGAGTACGGACACCTGCGAGGCTTGCCATAACAAAGCACCACAGCCTTGGATTCCCGCGCGCATCGTAAATCACAATGAAATCCTGACCATCGGGTGCTTCAATTGCCATAACCTGCCCGGTGGGCATTGCGATACCCAGGGCTTGGACTGTGATAATTGCCATACTGCGCCCACGACCTCTCCCGCGCGTTGGGCGAATAACTTCGCGGATTGTCCTGCAACCGCGCCTGCTCCAGGGCCGGCACCCGGTCCAACACCCGGTCCAACACCCGGTCCAGCGCCTGCGCCCGGCGGTGGCGGTGGTGGCGGCGGCGGCGGCGGCGGTATGGGCGGCGGCATGGGCGGTGGCGGCGGTGGCGGCGGTGGCATGGGTGGCATGTAAGATTGCTATGCTGTCCACCGGCGGTCAGAGCTGCACACATACATAGCACAATCTTTCCGGCGGTGGTCGCGCTCGCCCGATCTAAGCGCCGAAGAGAGTCCAACAAAGCTCTTGATGGTCGGTCGACGCCTGAACGGCTTGGCTTGAGGTCACTATAGATATCTGTGGCAATCTTGAGGCTTGCTCCGTACTGCCAAAGCGGGAATGGGCCAGGTAACCCGCGGCCTGCGCTGAAAAGCGCCGAGAAATCCCGTTCCATAGAAATATTCAGGTTACTGTCTTCCGGCACATGGACCCACGACCTTCCCCAGGTCTGGTATCATGGCCCCCATGTTTTTTCGCAAATCCCCTAAGTCTGATTTCCTCCCGGTGCTGAAATTGCCCCGCAATGAGCGCGGGCGGGATTATGTATTCGGCGATGTTCATGGTGAATTCAATCTATTGCGTCAGGCTCTGGAAACGCTGAAATTCAACACTGACAAGGACCGGTTGTTCGCCACCGGCGATCTAATCGATCGTGGCAGCAATTCCGAGGAAGCGCTGGAGTGGCTATATCAACCGTGGTTCTACTCAGTGCTGGGGAATCATGAATTCATGTTGCTGCAATCGGAGCGGGATACCAATATGTTGATGTGGTGGACCTCGCTGAATGGCGGCGGCTGGTGGTTACGTCAGGGTCGTGAACAACGCAAGGCCTTTGTCGACGCCATGAAGCAACTGCCCATCGCTTTGGAAATCGCCACGGTGGCCGGTCCCGTGGGGCTGGTACACGCGGATTTGCCACTCAACGTGGATTGGGATACATTTCTGTCGCAATTGGTCAACGGTAACAAAGAATTCCGGGATTGCGCCTTGTGGAGCCGGGTGCGCTTGCAACGTATGGCGACGGCACCGGTGACGGGCGTGGTGCGGGTGTTCTGTGGCCATACTCCGGTGCAGGATCCGCTGGTCATCGACAATATGTATTTTATCGATACCGGCGCTTGTTATGGCCGTACGCTTACCGTGATGAATATCGCCGATCCCGATGACAAAGTGGTTGTGCGTAAAATCAGTTCGTAAATGCTGGAGGGAAATGATGAGAAGCGCAGGATTGTTGACGCTGATGTGGGTGATGAGTTGCAGCACGGCTCAGGCCAATGAAGTGGAAATCGTGGCAACGGTTTTTCATAAAGATGCCGGCAGTTGGAGCGTGGATACCACCTTGCGTCATGACGATGCCGGTTGGGATCATTATGCGGATGCGTGGCGGGTGGTGGATGCGCAAGGCAAGGAGCTGGGACGTCGGACGCTGGTTCATCCCCATGAAACCGAGCAGCCTTTCACGCGCTCGCTGAGCAGTCTTGAGATTCCCTCAGGCACCACCACGGTATTTGTGGAAGCCCATGACAAGGTGCACGGCTGGAGCAAGCAAAAGGTGAAAGTCGATCTTACCCAAGCTTCCGGTGATCGTTTCAAGGTGGAGCAATAACCCATGACCCCGCGCAGGTCCGTTTACCAGGGACAGGTCGTGGATCTGGGCCTGGAGACCGTCGAATTGCCCAACGGTCATCGCGCGGAGCTTGAAATCGTACGTCACCCGGGAGGCGCCGCGGTGCTGGCCCAGGATGCGCAGGATCGCCTCTGTCTGATTCGGCAATACCGCCATGCCGCCGGGGGTTGGCTTTGGGAAATTCCGGCGGGAAAAATCGATCCCGGTGAAACGCCGGCTACTACCGCGCATCGCGAATTGCAGGAAGAGGCCGGTGTCAGTGCCGGTCACTGGCGGGATCTGGGTTTTATTTTTTCCACGCCGGGCTTCTGCACCGAGCGCATCTACCTCTATCAAGCCACGTTGCTCCAGCCCGTGGCCACAGAGCATCATCATCATGAAGTGATCGAAGTGCATTGGTTGTCCCGGGAGCAGGTGCTGGCCATGTGCCGCGCGGGCGAGATCCAGGATGCAAAGACCTTGTGCGCGATTTACGCCTGCCTTATGTAAAAAAGCGTTGTGTTATGTAAAGTGCTGCGGTTTTTTTTGCATTACCTCCGATCTAATACTCCTTAATAATTGCGGATATTGTTATGCTTGGCATCTTCGCGAGGTGCGCAGCCCGCGGCGACGCCGTCACTGCCGTTGGATGACCCGGTGCAAGTGTCCTGGGCCACACCGCCATTTTCAGTTGACCAATGTTTGCGGTGCCGCCATCAATGTTAACGCTTGCGATAAGTGACCAAACGCGCAGGGGCCGACAACCGGGCAGGGAACAACAGTCTGGTTCCTGCCTGGTGATTCGGGTGGTGCCCGGGTGTTGATGGCAATAGGTGAATATCGTGGTGGGTGCTTGATGTTGCAGTGGAGGAAATTCCCGATTCGAGGCATGATCTTGTTGGTCGCCAGCGCCTGCTGGGGCATGGCCACGGCGGCTGATCATGAAATCCGGTGGTTCCAGCAAAGCATGCAGCGACTGTCATTGCAGGACGATGTCGCGACCCGGCGTATTACTCTGGACTGGTATGCTCTGGTGCAACACCTCAAGTCCGAATCGCTGCCGGCGCAATTGGATTGGGTCAACAGCTACATCAATAAAATTCCGTATCGCGAAGATCTTGTGCAGTGGGGCGAGAATGACTATTGGGCGACACCGGAGGAGCTGTTTCGCGCCGGTCATGGCGACTGTGAAGATCTGGCAATAGCCAAGTATTTCACCTTACGCGTGCTCGGTGTCGACGATAACCATTTGCGCTTGCTATTCGTCAAGCAGCGGGAAACTTCCCGGCCGCACATGGTATTGGCGGTGCTGCGCCAAAGTGTTTGGTGGGTGTTGGACAATACGACGGCCGCGATTCTGCCGCTGGAGCAACGTCATGATCTGGAGCCGGTCTATGGATTCAACGGCGATTCCCTGTGGATTACGCGCGCGGCATCCCGGAATGATCTGGTGGGACCGGCACTGCGTATTGGCCACTGGGCCGCGTTGTGGAGTCGTTTGCGCTAAGTCGCGATATCCTGTTTGATCAAAGGCATTGCTTGCTTTCAGCAGCGGCCGGTTCGTTGCAGACATGCGTCTGAAGAGGCAATCCCTGATTATATTTGCGAGAAATACCCCGGCATAGTTTGTGCTTCGAATTTTGACGATTTGTAAATTTTAACAAATTGTCGATGGCGAAGGAGCATACAGGTGAAACCGGGCAGGATTAAATCAATTATTATAATAGCGTTTCTTGCGTTGCCGGCGTTATCGTCCGGCGCTGACGAGCGCTATGAGCACCAGCGTCATTATCAACAACTATTCAGTTCCGCCGAATCCTTCGAAAGCGAACTGCAACGATCAATCATCAGCTATCCCGACGATATTGTGATTATTCTCAGTGCGGCGCTGGCGGTACAACCGGAGCGTACACAACAAATCACCCAAATCGCACTCCAGATCGCACCTTGGCTATCCGAACAAATTGTTAATACCGTGGTGGGAATACTACCCAACATGGCGTTGGCCATCGTTACCCTGGCGGTTAATTCCACCCCGGAAAATGCCGATCGCATCGTTAAAGGGGCGATATCCGCGGTATTGGATCCGGCATATATGGTGGGCGATATCGTCGCCACCGCGATCCGCGCGCAACCCAATCAGACGTCGCTGATTATTGCCGGGGCGATCGCCGCCAATCGTGACGAAACTTATGTTCGCAATGTGCTTACCGCGGCGGTGGCCACTGCGCCACAATTCGCCACCCAAATCGAGCAACAGGCGATAAGTTTGAACATTGATCCGCAAATCGTCACCCAGGCCAGCGCATCCGGCCAGGTGCCTTCCAGTGCCATACCCGGCGGCCAGTCTCCATCGAGCAATAGTACGATAGCGCCGGTTCAAATTCCCGGCGGTGGTGATGGTGGTGGCGTGGTGGTCAGTGGCTCATGAACGTATGGGGGCCCTATGTTTAATTTACCCACAGGATTGAAACGCTGGCAGGTGTTAATGCCGATGATTCTTTGGTTCGTTGCCGGTGCGCATGCGGAAACTCCCGACACTTTGGAGCCTGGATTTGCTGGCACGTTGTCGCTGCATGTGCTGTCCGATGACAATATTTACCGGACTGAAAGCAATCAAATCAGCGACCTGGCTTTTGTTTTGACGCCGTCGTTGACGCACATGAGTGTGTTCAACAAGCATCGGCTGGATTTAGGTTATACAGGCGCATATGCGGCTTACAGTGACAAGTCCGACGAGAACTACAATGACAGTAAGGTAAATGCCGATTTCTTGATGGATCTTTCACCCAAACTCAGTATGAACCTGGGCGCAAAGTACACATGGTCCCATGATTCTCGCGGCGCATCCGGAGCCAGTATGACGCCGGGTCTGGAGCCGGATACCTGGGAAGAATTAGCCTACAACCTGGATGTCGTATACGGGCGGCGTACCAGTCAGGCCCAGGTGCAATTGAAGTATGAAGGTATCGGTCGGGAATTTACCAATAACAACCAGGCGTCACGCAACCGCGATACAGGCACTCTCTATTTGACGGCATATTATAATATGACGGCGCGCAGTTCCTGGTTACTGGAAATGCGTTCAAGAAATATTACCTATACCGATGCACCCAGTTCGGACCGGGATAGCACCGAATTTTCCTATATGCTCGGCTCACGTTGGGATTTTACCGGTATTACCACCGGTGTTGTGCGCCTGGGTATGTTGTCGAAAGATCTCCAGGGGACCACGGATTATTATGGGAATTCTTTGGAGGATTTCAGCGGTTTTACCGCTGAAGGATCCGTAGATTGGGCACCGCAGCCAATAGATCGATTCAAGCTGGGTTTGACTCGGCAAGCACGGGAAAGTACCGAGGTAACATCAAGCTACTATATTTCCAATATGCTGAATATCGCCTGGCACCATGATTTTTCTTCCCTGTTTGCGCTTGACGCCGGCATTGGCGCGCAGAACGATGAATTCAGCGACGGTCGCAGCGACGAGTTGACGAATGTAACGATGGGTGGGGGCTACGGTATGACCCAGCATATGCGGCTCGAGTTCAACTATACCTATGGCAGCAAGTCATCATCGCTGGCGGGAGCCGATTTTACCAGCAATGTGCTGATGTTAACCGGAACCTATGTTTCCAAGTAGCGACAAAAATGAGTTTCATGGCGCCGCGGTCCGCGAAATCTAAAAATATCCTGAAAGCTTCGCTCGGATTCGCGGCGGTTGGTACCTTGGCCATTGGGGCGCTGGCTTTCCAGCAGGCTGTGTGGCGCGAAAGGCGGCAACATCGACTGCTGTTCGTCGGCGTGATCTTCATGGTGTTGCTGACCGGCCCGGCCTGGAGTGCGGACGCTTATCGCATCAATGCCGGTGATTTGCTGTCGGTTCAGGTGTACGGTGAAGATGATATGAGCCTGCCGAAGGTGCGTGTGGGCAGTGGCGGAAAAATTTCTATGCCATTGCTCGGCGAAATCGTCATCGTCGATCTCGGTATCGGAGAGGTCGAGCGCAAGATTACCGATATGCTGTTGGATGGCTATCTGAAAAAACCCAAGGTGACGGTATCGGTGCTGGAGTACCGTATGTTTTATGTCACCGGACAGGTGAGAAATCCCGGCGGGTACAACTATATAGTGGGTTTGACGGTGCGGAAGGCAATCGCTATCGCCGGCGGCCTGACAGTGCGCGGATCCGAGAGTAAATTGAATATGATTCAGGAAAACCAGGATGGTATGGAAGTGCAAGTAAAGATGGAAGCCGGCATGGGGCCTGGCGACATTCTTAATGTCGGGGAAAGTTTCTTTTAGCGTGTTGATCGATCATGAAAGCAAGGTGCGTCAGTAAATGAATAAAGCGGTGCCGATTTCAGAGCTTAGAAAACAGTACGCGAAGCCGCCGTCGGTGACGCCGCCGGAGCTGACCGTACTTGACTACTGGCGGATTATTATACGCTACAAGTGGAGCGTTGTAGGTCTGACATTGGCCGGTGTGTTGATTGGTATCAGTTATGCGTTTACCACGACACCAATCTATAAGGCCACCGCCACTTTATTGGTGGAGCCGGCGCAACCGAAATTCGTGAATATTCAGGCCCTGGAAGGGCCGGCACCGTTAACTCTTTTTTACGAAACTCAATACGAAATTCTCGGCAGCCGGGCGATTGCCGAAACCGTGGTGCAAAACCTGAGCTTGGCGTCGAACGAATGGTTTTTGAGAGGTCGAAATCCCGCACAATCCTATCAATGGGATTTGTGGCCGGAAACATGGCGTGACTGGTTGCCTGAAGACGCGGTAGACACTGAACCGGCGACCCGGAATAAAATGGCGACCCAGCGACTGCAGGAACATCTCAATATCGTAGGCGGTCAGAAGAGTCAGATTATCGTCGTTGAATACGAAGACCCGAATCCCGCGCTCGCGGCCCGCATCGTCAACAATGTCACCCACGCCTATTCGCAGTACGGCCTGGAATCCCGTTTAACCATGGTTAAAGAAGCCACGTCCTGGTTGAGCGCGCGTCTGCAAAATCTGAAATCGCAGTTGGAAAATTCCGAGCGCCAGTTACAGGCTTTTCAGGATCGGGAATCCATGGTGGACTCCAGTAACCGGCGGCGTATCCTGGAAACCAAAATGGCCAATCTCGCGTCCCTATTGGTAAAATCTCAAGCGGCGCGCGCTGAGGCGGAAATTCGTTACCGGCAGGTACATGAAATGAAGTTGGCGGGTAAGGGCTACGAGGAGTTGGTGCCGCTGTCGAACAATTCATTGGTGGAGCGGTTGTTCGAGGAGTTTGGGCGACTGGAACGAAAACTGTCCGAACTCGGCGAACGTTACGGGGATCGACATCCACGCATGATCGCCGCGAAAGCGGATCGTGACGAAACGGAACGGCGGTTGGTTCTGGAGATCAACCGGGTAGCGGAAGTGATTTTCAAGGATTTTGAGGCGGCCAAGGCTCAGGAATTGGAAGCCCAGCGACAGATCGACGAGTTGCAGCAGGACATGCAAAACGTGGCGGGCAAAGGGTTTCAACAGGCGAAATTGGAACGTGAGGTGGAATCCAACCGGCAGATCTATGAGACTTTCATGGCGCGCTTCAAGGAAATCGACGGCGCCGGGGAGACGGATCAACTGAATGTGCGTGTCATCGATTCGGCGGCGGTGCCGGTGTTACCCTTCAAGCCGAACCGGGGTAGTATTCTATTCCTCGGGCTGGTATTCGGCTTGAGCCTGGGAATCGGCCTCGCGTTATTGCGCTCGAATTTGGACAATACGTTTAAGAAAGGCGCTGATATCGAGGAAAAACTGTTGTTGCCAGTGCTCAGTGAATTGGTTCAATTGGATGCGGCGCAACTGGGCGCACACATGCCGGAGCGATTCGTTTTTCATGAGCCGCGTTCGGTGTTCGCCGAAGCCGTCAATCACATACGTACAGGAATTCTGTTTTCCGACCTCGACGATCCGGTGCAAACCCTGGTAGTGACGTCATCGCAACCGTCGGAAGGAAAGACTACTTTATCCTCCAACCTGGCGTTGTCATTCGCGCACATGGGACGCACCCTGCTGGTGGATGCCGACATGCGCAGACCGGCGTTGCGACGCGTGTTAGGCTGGGAGCAGAGACCCGGATTGTCGGAATGGATCGCCGGCAGCGTGGAGCTGGAGCAGGCGCTGCGTCAGGATGATGAATGCGCGACACTGTACATTATGACCACCGGACAGATCCCGCCCAATCCCCTGGAGCTGTTGTCGTCTAACAGGTTCCGGCAGCAAATCGAGAAGCTGAAACAGGAGTTTGACTATATCATTTTCGACACGCCGCCGATGTTGCCGGTCAGCGATGCCCTGGTGCTGGGAAATCTCGTCGATAAGGTGATACTAAGCGTGCGTTTTGACGTCACCACCTATCCTCTGGCAGAGGAGATGGTAAAGCGTCTGCGCAGCAATAACATCGAGCCTTTGGGTGCGGTGCTGTCCATGGTCGATATGCGCAAACTGAAAGCCTACTATGGCAACCGTTACTACAAGTCAAACTACGGTGAAGCCTATGGGAAATATTACGGTGACGAGGTGCCCGCATGACCCGGTGTGTTGTGCTGCAGGTACGCGATCAAGGCGTAGCGTTGCACTCGTGGGGTGCCGGCAATGATTGATTGTCATAGTCATATTTTGCCGGCCATCGATGATGGCGCTGGAGATTTGTCGCAAGCCGTGAACATGCTCGGACTGGCTTGCCGGGATGGCGTCACTACCCAGATACTCACGCCACATATCCATCCGGATCATTTTGCCAACACCTGCGCGGATGTGCGACGTGAATTCGACGCGTTTGTCGTGAACATTGCCGACTGCAATATTCCTGTGACCCTGCGCCTCGCCGCTGAATTTCGTTTGTGTCCGCAATTGTTGGATACGGTGCAACGTGACGACATGCTGTGGTTGGGGAGTTGGGAAGGCAGGCGAGCGTTATTGCTGGAGTTGCCGCACAATGCAGTGCCCGTTGGCAGCGTCAATGTTATTCGCTGGTTGGTGCGGCGCGAAATCCAGCCCATTATTGTACATCCGGAAAGAAATCGGGAGTTACAGCTCAAGCCGGCGTTGATACGCGATTTCGTTGATAACGGCTGTCTGGTGCAGGTAACGGCAGGCAGTTTGCTCGGTCAGTTCGGGCGTGCGGCCAAGGATTGCGCCGAAGATTTGCTGCGTTCCGGGTTGGTGAGTTTTCTCGCCAGCGATTGTCACAATTTGCGCTATCGTCCGCCGAATCTGGCGGCGGGCGTGGCACAGGCGCAACGGATCATCGGTGCGGATGCGGCCATGCGCCTGGTGACGGAGTTTCCGCAACGTCTGTTTGAGCGGCGCCAGGAAGCCGCATAACAATTTTACGGAGCCCGTATTCCGGTTTCGCTGACGGCGCGTTGCTCAGGATATAGTTCAGGAACCTTGATATGTTGGTTACCACGCAACTTGGAACTCAAACGAAGATTACTGCATCATCCGGCGCCAGGGCCGCGGTGACGACGCGCGTGTTTTATGGTTTTTGCCTGCTGGTGGTGCTGCTGATGGCTGCGGTCGCGGCGCGTTGGGGCTGGGCGGACTTGCAGGCCCTGGGTGCGCGTAACTTAATGACGCAATGGGAGAAGGATCTTGCGGTGGGTACCGATAGCGACTGGCGGCGCGCTGTCGAACGTATGACCGTCGCCGTTCAATTGCATCCCGACGATGCCGGCTACGCGGCCGACCTTGGGCGTATCTATGAATGGGGCGCGCAACGCTATCCGGTTTGGCATCGGGAGTCGCAAGCCATGCGCGCACGGGCGACACATTATTTTCAACATGCAGTATCTCTGCGACCGGCCTGGGGCTATATGTGGGCCCAGTATGCCTACAGCAAGATTCTAAACCAGGGGTTGGATCAGGATGCGTTAGACGCATTGGAAAAGGCCATGGTGCTGGCCCCCTGGGAAGCGGATGTGCAGCTCAAGGTTATCTGGAGCGGATTGCACATCTGGGATCAACTGCCGGACGATATGCGTGCCATGGTGCGTAACGAAATTACACGCGCCCTGGCCATACAGGCCGGACCCGCTTTGAATTTGATTGCGCGGACGCGTCGTCATGCGGTTGTCGAACCCTTGCTTGATGATCGGCAGCAGGTGATGCTTAGTGGTTTGCTTGCCACCTATCAAAAACAATGAGTGACATATGTTATGAATTCCATACATCACAGCCCAACAATATCTTCGTCACCCCAGGTATTGGATGGCGCAAGTGATGGCGCGCTTGTTATTGAGAATGTCGCGTTCAGGCTGTTCCTGGTGCTGGTCGTGTGTATGCCCATTCCCTTGGGGAGTAATCGACCCTGGGCCTGGTCCGTGTTGGAAATCATGGTCATGAGTATATTCGGTCTGATGTTGTTAAGCATGGTGATTCGGCCCCGGCCTTGGAGTGACGCGCTGGCGATGGCGAAACTACCGCTGATGATGAGCGGCGTTTGGCTGGTGTACTTGGGCTTGCAATCGCTGCCATTGCCAGCTTCCTTGATCAGAGTGCTTGGTCCGGCAGGCTATGATTTATACAACTACACATCGGGAAGCTTGGCGACAATACCACTGGCACTGGATCGTGGCGCGGCACAGGTGGAACTGTTGAAAGCGGCCAGCTATGTCGGTATTTGCTTGCTTACCTTAACCTTGGTGACATCTCGGCAACGGCTCAAGATGCTGGTGTGGGTGCTGTTTCTCACCGGTTTCGCGGAAGCAATTTATGGTTTGTTGGCAGTCAACGGCGTGTTGCTTTGGAATCCGACACCAGGGAGCGTTTCCGGCACGTATGTCAATCGCAACCATCTTGCCGGATTGCTGGAAATGACCCTGCCCCTGGGGTTGGGGCTGTACTGGTACCGGGGGCGAGACCGATATGTGGCGCCGGGATGGCGTCAAAAACTGCGGGACGTGTCGGATACCTTGCTGCAACGTAGATTTCTGGTTTTAGTCATGACCACGCTGATGTTTGGCGTACTGTTGATGACAACGTCGCGGGGAGGTGTTGCCGCGCTGCTGTTCGCCGGTGTCGTGGTAGGAGGATTCGCCCGGATCAGAAATCCGCACAGCCATGAAGCGCGCATGTTGCCGGTGTTTCTGGTGATGGCTTTCGTGTCCGTGACCTGGTTCGGGATCGCCGGACTGACTAACAAGATCGCAAAGCAAGGTATTGATGAGCTGCGCATTGAAGTGTGGGGATCATCCGCGAAGATAATCGGGCGTTATCCGATGTTTGGCGTGGGAGGTGGTGCCTGGAAAAGCATTTTTCCACTGTATCGCGTCAGCGCGGCCGGTACCGGCACGTTTGAACACGCCCATAATGACTTTCTCGAAATAGTCGCCGAGCAGGGGCTTTTAGGCGGCTTGTTGCTCGGCATGGTGTTGTTGCTGATGAGCAAACATACGCTCAAAGCATTAATGGCGCGGCGCGATCCGTTTGCGGTGAGTATCGCGTTTGCGATTCTTACTGCGGTGTTGGCGTTGCTGGCGCATGCCACGGTGGATTTCAATTTTCAAATACCGGCGAATATATGCTATCTGATAATACTGATATCTTTGGGGGTAGTGATTGGAAGTCAGGGAAGCGGCCAACGGCAGGGTAAGGATATAAGGAAAATTTCTCAAGCGCGTGGTGACGGCAATGCATAACACCTGCAATTTGTCTTGCGTCATGGCGCTCAATAGTGTGAAGAATATCCCATGGATTCCATAAACGAATATTTATTGGCGTTTCTGTTATGCGCGGTATTGATCTACTTTATGCGCCCACGCGCGATTCGTCTCGGTCTGGTGGATGTCCCGGATGAAAGAAAATTGCACCGAGGAAATATACCGCTCATTGGCGGGCTGGCGATCTACGGCGCATTTGGTTTCAGTTGTATCAGCGCCCAGGTACCGACAACCCAGCTGCTGGCGTTATTTGGCGCCGGGTTGCTGCTGGTGATTACCGGCTTATTCGACGACTGGCGCGAGCTTTCGGCCCGGTTGCGGTTTGCCGCGCAGATATCGGCGGCGCTGCTGCTGTCGGTCTGGGGTGGCGTGGCGCTGCGGGACATGGGTGCCCTGGCCTTGGATGGCAGTGTGTTCACCCTTGGCGTGATGGCTTTGCCGGTGACGGTGTTCGCGACAGTGGGCGTGATTAATGCGATCAATATGTCGGACGGCATGGACGGATTGTCAGGCAGTCTGGTGCTGGTCGCGATAACAGGGTTGGCGGTGGTGGCCTGGCAATCGCATGATCATGGCAATTTCGAAAGCTTGTTGCTGCTCGCCAGCACTTTATTGGCGTTTCTGGCGTTCAATATACGTGTCGGCAAGAAACGCGCATCTGTGTTCCTCGGGGATGCCGGGGCAATGTTTCTGGGTCTCGCCCTGGTCTGGTACGTCATCGGCTTTTCGCAGGGACCAACACGTCTGATGGCACCGGTCACCGCGTTGTGGTTGTTACTGGTGCCGCTATTTGACACCGTAGGTGTCATGTTGCGGCGCTTGCTGCTGAAGCGCTCCCCCTTTAACGCCGACCGGGAGCATTTGCATCATGTGTTGCTGGCGGCGGGATTCACCGTCAACCAGTCCCTGGCCATCATGCTGGTGATCGCAATGATCGCCATGGGCGCGGGGTTGGCCGGCCATTTTTACCATTTTGCGGAACTGACCATGTTCCTGGCGTTTCTCGGATTATTTGCCGTGTATTTTTGCGGTCTGATGCATTGCTGGCATACCGGGCGCTTGTTACACAAGAAACTTAACCCCTATCTGGTCGAACGCCGGGAATTGTCCGATCGCCGCCAGGAACTGCAAACCAGCCGGTGGATACGCCGCAACCGGCGCGTCTTGGCTCATGATCGTCGTCTCGCAGGCGTTGACGCGGCGCACCAACCCCCGGTGCTGCGTCAGATATCAAAGAACTGACGACACAAGCGGCGCCCAAACGCGTCGCGTTGCCGCGCCTAGGCGGGAAATCCCCGCGCTTTGACCAAGGCTTTGGCTTGATGCGCGGTTTCGATCAGTTGTAATTCCTTCTCCCAATCGTAGCCGACGATTGGATTTTCGGTCGTAGCCGGCGCATCAAACTGGTAGTTTTGGTGACCGTAAATGCGTACCTTGCGAGTTTCCTCGATATTACCGGTCAGATCCGGCCAGATTTCCTTGAGCAGGTTTTCCGGTTGTGTGACCGACCACTCGTCCAGCAAGTGATAGGGCCGTGCCAGATCGAAAGCGCCATCGGTGCCGGTCTGCCGTTGGCCGGTGCGCTCGTCGATATGGTCGGTATAAATATAAATGACCAGTTTCGGTTGGTGCCGCAGAATATCCGGAGTGATGTTGATATTGGCGGGCATCCAACTGGACAAGGCGACATCGAAACCGGAAGTGATGGCGGCCAGGGTACCGACGTGTAATTGAAAGCGCTCAGGATCATAAAAGTTTTCGATCTGGTTGGGTTTGCTGCCCGGTTCGCGCACACCGAAAATATTGATGCCTTCGCGTCCCAGCAAGCTGCCGATGAAACCGTTACCACAATGGATATCGCAAACCCGAGCATTAGCGCCTAACTGCTGAATATAATGGGCGAAACGCAGAATTTCCCAATGCAGCGGATAGAAGGGTGCAACCGTCGGACCGTATTTCGCCGGGTCCCGGTCACCGTTGCTGAACAGCAGATAATGCAGCGGCAGATCCGCGATGCGTTGTTCGAAGGGCAACTCGGCTACCCACGCCGGATGTTCCTTTTCCTGAAAGGCGATAATGCGGTTGAACATGTCCTCCGTAAAGGCGTCCATGTTCCGTAATAACTCGAACATATCCTGATCCTGAAAGTCTTGTTAGGGCATTGGTACTGCGGCCAGGATCTCCATGGCGGCAATAATGACACTACTATATCGACGCGACGCCGGGGATTTTAACGTATATTTACCTTTTCGTGAATCGAACAATTATCCCACAAAATAATAGTGAATAAATGAATCGTCGAGAAATCGCATCGTCTGCGCCACAAGGGTAGCGCAGGGGCGCCATAGACCGTATTCTTATAGTTTTTTCAGCGAGCAAGTGGTGGTAGCACACATGAAAAAATTCTCCGGGTTTTTACCCTCGCGCAAGGCGGTGACAGGCGATTTCAGGCTGTTGCTGCTGTTGTTCGCGCACGGTGTCGCGGTGGCGGATGACGCACAGAAAAAGGGGCCGCCGCCGGCGCCGGTTGCGGTGCAGGTAGCGGAATCACGTTTGTTGGCGCCTTCGGCGGTGGTGCCGGGCACGGTCATCAGCCGGTTCGACGCGCGCATCGCCGCGGAAGTGGAGGGCGTCGTGAACTCGGTGGCGGAGGTCGGACAGCTGTTCAAACAGGGCGATGTGCTGGCGCATATCGATGATACCAATACCCGGCTGCAAGTGGCGGAGGCCAGGGCGAATGTCGCGCGCCAGAAGGCGCGACTGGTGTTTCTGGCCGGGGAGGTCGACCGGCTGGAAAAATTATCGGCCCAGAACAGCGCCGCCAAGACTCAGTTGGATCTGGCGTTCGCGGACCGGGACGTTGCCAGCAGTGAGCTGGATGTCGCCAGCATTCGCCTGGAACAGGCGGCGGATCAAATGGCGCGCACCCAGATACGCGCGCCGTTTGCCGGCGTGGTGGTGCAACGCTTTAAATATCAGGGGGAGCGCATAGCCGTGGGTGACGTCATGCTGCGCTTCGCCGATCCCGGGGCGCTCGAGGTTCAGGCCAACGTCAGCCTGCAATCGATCAATCACCTGCGCAAAGGCATGGACCTCAATGTGCTGTACGATCAGTCACTGACGCAGGCCAAGGTAAAAAACTTCGTGCCCGTGGGTGACGAGAAATCGCGCCTCTATGAATTGCGTTTGGTGTTGACAGACCACAGTTTTTCGTCCGGTCAGACCGTGCGCGTGGAGGTGCCCATTGAGGCGGCGCGCCAGGTGGTGGCGGTGCCGCGCGATGCCATGGTGCTGCGTAACAAAGGCATCACCATCTACAAGATCGATGCGGACAACAAGGCGGTGAATATACCGGTGCAGACCGGTGCCGCCAGCGGAGACTGGATAGAAGTTCAAGGCGACATCGCTCCGGGAGATCAAGTCGTGGTGCGTGGCGGCGAACGGCTGCGACCCGGGCAAAGCGTAACAATTCTCAATGTCAACGGTGCCGACAATCAGGCGCGCAAGGAAGGCAGTACCCTGTGACCCTGACGAAAATTTCCCTGAGTAACCCGGTGGCGGTAGTGGTCGGCGTGTTGTTGGCGCTGCTGTTCGGCATGATCAGTTATAGCCGGCTGCCGGTGCAGCTTACGCCGGAAGTGGAAAAGCCGGAGATTACCATTTCCACCAACTGGCGGGCGGCGGCACCGGAAGAGGTGGAGGCGGATATTATCGAGCCCCAGGAAAAAGTGTTGCGTGGATTACCCGGCATGACCGAGTTGCTGTCCAAATCCAGTCGCGGGCGCAGCGATGTCACCGTTACTTTTGCCGTGGGCACGGATTTGCAGCGTGGGTTGCTGGAAATACTCAATCGCCTGAATCGCGTGCCGCGCTATCCGGATGACGCCGAAGAGCCGGTGATCAGCACCATCGGCGGCAACAGCCGTCCCGTTGCCTGGTTCATCGTCAAGCCCACGGCGGGTAATGAACGCAATATCGCCGGCTATCAGGATTTTCTGGAAGAAGTGGTGCAGACGCGTTTCGAACGCGTACCCGGTGTCGCCTTGTCCGAAGTGCGCGGCGGTCGGGCGCGGGAAGTGCGTATCACCTTTGATCCGTTCAAGGCCGCCAGCCTGGGTGTGCAACTGCCGACCGCAATGCGTCTCGCCGGCAGCAGCAAAGACGTTTCCGGAGGCGCCGCCGAAGTGGGCAAGCGCAGCTATACCCTGCGTTTCGCCGGCAAGTATGATGTGGACAAGCTCGGCGACATGATCCTGGAATGGCGTGATGGCAAACCCGTGCAGTTACGTGACGTGGCGGATATCCAGGTACAATTGGTGGACCGCAACAGTTTTGTGATCCAGAACGGCGCCCGCGCCATGGCGGTCAATGCGCACCGTGAAACCGGCGTCAACGTGCTGGAGGTAATGCGCGGCTTGCAGGAGGCAGTCACCGAGTTGCGGCAGGGTCCACTGGCCCGAGCGCAACTGTCGATCGAGCAGGTTTATGATGAAACCGTGTATATTGATCGCTCCATGTCCATGGTGCAGACCAACCTGGCCCTGGGAGTGTTGCTGGCCATTGGCGTGCTATGGTGGTTTTTACGGCGTTTTCGCGCTACTTTGATGGTGGCCGTGGCTATTCCCGTGTCCGTGGTTTCCGCTTTCATCTTTCTGGATTTCACCGGACGTACCATCAATGTCATTTCTCTGGCCGGCCTCGCCTTTGCCGTGGGCATGGTGCTGGATGCCGCGATTGTGGTGCTGGAAAATATCGTGCGTCTGCGGGAAGCCGGTGAACCCAGCGAACACGCCTCTCTGCAAGGTACCACGCAGGTGTGGGGCGCGCTGCTGGCGTCATCCGCGACCACGGTGGCGATTTTTCTGCCAGTGGTATTCATGCGCGAGGAAGCGGGGCAGTTGTTTGCCGATCTGGCGGTGACCATCGCGTTCGCCATCATTCTTTCACTTATCGTCGCGGTGACCGTGTTACCGGCGGCGGCTCAGCAATGGTTGCGGGGCAAGGAGATGCGTGATGCGCACGCCCATTGGTGGGATCGCATCAGTGCGCTGGTCATGTTGTTGACCAATACCCCCAGGCGACGCTGGCAGTGGATCGCGGGGCTGTTGCTGGGGCCGGTGTTGCTGGCCTTTATGTTGCTGCCCAAGGCGGACTACTTGCCGGAGGGCAATCGTAATCTGGTGTTCGCATTCATATTACCGCCACCGGGAATGAACATCGATACCATTGAGCATGAAATGGGCGCCGAAGTGGCGAAACGGATGGAGCCCTATGTGGCGGGCAGTCAGGAGCCGGCGGTAAGCGATTATTTTTTTGTCGCCTTTAATGGCGGCGTGTTCATGGGCGTCCGCGCCAAGGACGATGCCAAAACCGGGGAGCTGGTGCCCCTGGTCAACCGATTGATCAGCGGTTTTCCCGACACCTTGGCCTTCGCCAAGCGTTCGTCCCTGTTTGGCGGTTTGGGGGGCGGGCGTACCATCGACATGAATATCCAGGGCCGCAATATGAGTGTGGTGCTGGACGCGGCGTTAGCGGCTTTTGGACAGATACATCAAAGTCTGCCTGGTGCCTCGGTGCGGCCATTTCCGGGATTGGCGCTGGCGGAGCCGGAATTGCGCATGGTGCCCGATGAACGGCGCATCGCGGAGGCCGGCTGGGACCGCGCCACCATGGCCGGTATTATCCGGGCGGTGGGCGACGGCATGTATGTTGGTGATTATTTCGATGGGGATCAACGTCTGGACGTGATTTTACGCAGCCAGGTTTGGCAAACGCCGGAGGAGTTGGGCAGCATTCCTCTGGCGACTCCCAAGGCTGGCGTTTTGCCTTTGAATGAGCTGGTGTCCGTGGTGCGCACCGCGGGTCCCAATGAAATTCGCCGCTACGATCGACGGCGCACCGTGACTCTGCAGGTGACGCCACCTGAAAACATTTCGCTGGAGGAGGCGATCGATATTTTGAAGCGGGATGTGGAGCCGAAAATTCTGGATCTGTTACCGGAGGACGGTGAAATTCGCTATACCGGTACTGCTGACAAATTGCAAAGCGCCCTGCGCAGCATGGGTCAGAGTTTTGTGCTTGCCATTGCCATTCTCTATTTATTGATGAGTGCGCTGTTCCGCTCCTTTGTCGATAGCTTGCTGGTTATTCTGACGGTACCACTGGCCACGGTCGGCGGTGTAGTGGCGCTGGCGCTGGTGAATTTATTTGCCTTTCAACCCATGGATATGCTTACCATGATCGGCTTTATCATTTTGCTCGGTCTGGTGGTCAACAATGCCATCCTGCTGGTGCATCAGACACGCACCGCGGAACGTGAACAACTGGCGCGCCGTGATGCAGTGCACCAGGCGGTACGCCTGCGTCTGCGGCCGATCCTGATGAGTACCTTGACCAGCATCTTCGGCATGCTGCCGTTATTGCTGATGCCGGGTGCCGGTACCGAACTGTACCGGGGATTGGCGGCGGTGATCGTCGGCGGCCTGTCGGTCAGCACCTTGTTTACGCTGCTGCTGTTACCTGCGTTGTTGCGTATGGGCGAAGAACGAATCGGAGAGTTGCGCGCCACTGGGCAGATGCACGCCGTATCATGATACGCGTGCATGTATCTGCGTGTTTCGCGTCAATATAAGTCGCGGCAGGGCGGGTATTGTGCGCCGAATTCTGCGTTCTAGGTAATGCAAACAAACACCAGGCAACCTTTTATACCGTTCGTCGCGTCCCTGGATTCTTGATGTGGATACAGCATATCCCGCTATTACGCAGATCGGCTGGTCACCGACGGTCTGATAATCACTACCGCGCTGCCGTCATCGAGATGCAGCGGCGTGGCCCATCTCATCTCCCGCCGGTATGCGCAGGCCAGGGTCGGGCGTCAATAATTGTTAAATAAATTCAAATTCAGCCGGTGAATTGCCGCACTGGTGTATCGCAAGCAGTTGCCGGCCGCCAGGTCACGGTTACGAATATCTCCGCCATCGGTTGTCGCTATTGATTTATCTGGCAGGCGAAAAACAGTGACGGCATCGAATTACCGCTGTGCTCGGATACCGGAGCAAACGGGAACTTTGGTAGCGTTTTCTGAAAGTTAGCACAATCAGCGCCGAAACCAGGCGGTAATAAAAGTGAATGGTGAAATTATAGTGGTAGCCGCACGGTAACAACAGGGCATGCTGGCGGTGTCGCGACCAGTTGCTCTGGTCGTCAACAAAAATTAACCAACGTTAGAGCGCTTAAGGTTGTTGCTGTCAAGATTTCCCTTAAAGAATAATTTCGTACACGCCGTTAACCGGTTAGCTTTTACTACCCACGAATTATAATTGTTAACAGGTTGTGACATGGCCGCAAGTGCTGCATTGGCGCAAGCCGATATCAATAAGAAAATTGAAAATTCGTCCGGTGAGAACCAATACCTGACATTTATTCTAGATGGCGAAGAGTATGGGGTCGATATTCTGCGCGTCCAGGAAATTAAAGGATGGGATTCGGTAACACCATTGCCGAATGTACCGAAGTATATTAAGGGCGTGATGAATCTGCGCGGTACTATTGTACCGGTGGTGTGCTTGCGGAAACGATTTGGAATGAAAGATTCGGTGCAACGATACGCGGAAGTTTTTGAGTTTGATCCGAGCGTTGTGGAGTCGTCATTTCAAATTGTGGCATCTAGAGGCGCCGATCTTGTGCATGGATTTTACAACCGCTTGTTCGAGCGCCACCCGGAGGTTCGTAAGCTGTTCTCTGCAAGTTCACATGAAGATCAGGAGCGGAAGCTGCTGACGGCAATGAAAACCGTGGTCGCAAATCTTCGGCAGCCGGCAGCAATGAAAAAAATCATGAAGTCGTTTGGCGAAAAACACCAGAAATACGGTGCCACCGCTCAGCATTATCCTATCGTTACTGAGCTGCTGATCGAGTCCATGCGGGATGTAGCCGGCGACCAATGGCAGGAAGCGTACGCGGTGGCATGGCGCAATGCATTGAAGACCATTTCGCAAATGATGCTGAGTGCATATAGGGAAGAAGAAGTTAACAAGACGGTGGTGGTCGTGCTGCGTGTGGAAAGCAAGGATCGCGCACGCACCATCGGCGTCGTTGTGGATGCGGTGTCGGATGTCTACAGCATCGGCGCCAACCAGATATGCCCACCACCCAGTTTTGGCGGTGGAGTCACGGTGGAATGTGTGGCAGGTATGGCCACGCTGGATGAGAAGATGGTGATCATGCTGGATATCGACGGCATTATCGAGTTTGGTGAAGCATGAAACAAATGAGTAACGGAGATATTTATGGTTAGGCGCTCAAATAAGCTTGGATCCGATCCACTGGCTGGTCAAGATCAGGATTTTGACTTGAACGACGTGGGTGCGGATCTGGATGTGCCGGTTTTGGAAGAGTCTTTCGCTCTGCTGGCACCGCAAGGCGAGGAGCTGGTGCGCCGGTTTTATGATTCGTTATTTAAGCGATATCCACAGGTCATCCCGTTGTTTGACGGAGTGGATCCGCAGGAACAGCAGAAAAAACTGCTTGCCGCATTGGCACTTACCGTCGGCGCGTTGCGTGCTCCGGAAAAGCTGCACCAGGCTTTGACTGCCTTGGGACGCAGGCACGAGGCCTATGGCGCAAAGCCGGAACACTACAAGGCGGTCGCGACAACATTGTTGGACGTAATGCGGGAGCTGGCCGGCGACAAGTGGAGTCCGCGAGTTAACAGTGCCTGGGTGCGCGCGTTGGACACCGTGGCGCAGGTAATGATTCAAGCATATAAAAGTACAGATCAGAACAGGAGACAGAATGTGACTAGTGGCGCGAACATCAATGAAATGCAGGAAGGAAGCGTAGTATTGGATGACATACACGTGCTCGCCGACATTCTAGAATACGCACCGATGAATATCATGATCGCGGATGCTGACGAAAATATTATATTCGTGAACAAGAAGGCCCGCGATATTCTCACTGCTATCGAAGGTGATTTGGCCGCTTATTTGCCGGGCTTCAAAGTCAGTCATGTGCTGGGTGGCAGTATTCATCGCTACCACAAAGATCCAAATGCGATCAAACAAATCCTGCGCGGACTGCATCGCGGTGGCGCGCGCAATGGTGAAATCACACCCGGTCATTTCATATTTGAACATGAAACACGTGCCTTGGTTGATGCGCGCGGTAATCTTGTTGGCTATGTGGTGCAATGGACCGATGTCACGACCAAACGCAAGAAAGAGGAAGAAGCATTCCGTTTACAGCGCGCCGTGGACGGCGCCCAGACCGCGATCATGATGATTAATCGTAATCTCGAAATAACCTACGCCAATGTGCAGACCACGGAACTGTTGCGCAAGCACGAGGCAACTCTCGCCAGTATCTATCCTGGCTTTCGTGTCGACAGGCTTATCGGTACCTGCATCGACATTTTCCATCGTAATCCCGCGCATCAGCGTAAATTGTTGTCCGACCCGAGGAATCTGCCGCACGAGTCCGATATTCATGTCGGGCCGCTGGTCTTCAGAATCCGGGTCAATGCGATCGTGGATCTGCAGGGCAATTACATGGGGAATACCCTGGAATGGGCCGATGTCACGGAGCTGCGAATCAAGGAAACGGAAGTGGCCCGTTTGACATCCGCGGTTGCCGGTTCCACAACGGCACTGATGATGGCGGATATGGATGCCCGGATAACCTACTGCAATCCCTCGGTGGTTAACATGCTGTCCAAGCACCAATACAAGCTGCGCCAGATATTCCCCGGTTTCGATATCAACAATATTGTCGGACAGTGCATCGACCAATTTCACAAGAATCCGCAGCATCAACGTGCCATCATGCGCGACATGACACGCATGCCGCATCAGGTTGAAATCAAGGTAGCCGATTTGGAATTTTCCCTGACATTGACGGCGATTGTCGATCGCGATGGTAAACAGATCGGTAATACCGTTGAATGGAAGGATATTACCGAGCAAATGGATGCACAGCGACAAATCGAAAAACTGATTCAGGGAGCCTCGGAAGGTGAGCTGGATAGTCGTATCGACGCCGAGAAATATGAAGGCTTCATGAAGAATTTGGCCGAAGGCATCAATAGTATGTTGGATTCCGTGGTGGAGCCCATCAAGGACGTAATGGATGTCATGGTGCAGCGTTCCAAGGGCGATCTTGTAAACAGTTATATCAATAAGGACTACAAAGGCGAGTTCGCGGTATTGGCCAAAGCCATCAACAAAGCGGGAACCAGTTTGCGCAATACGGTTACCAAGGTACGCGAAACCACCAACAGTATCGCCTCCGCGTCATCTGAGATCGCGCAAGGCAATACGGATTTGAGTCAACGTACCGAAGAGCAGGCATCATCCCTGGAAGAAACAGCGTCCAGCATGGAAGAACTGACCAGCACCGTGAAACAGAATGCCGATAATGCCCGGCAGGCTAATCAACTGGCCAGTGATGCCCGAAATCAGGCCGAGAAAGGCGGGGACATTGTCGGTAAGGCCGTTGGCGCCATGGGCGCGATTAATCAGTCAAGCAAGAAAATCGCCGATATCATTGGTGTTATCGACGAAATTGCGTTCCAGACCAATTTGCTGGCGTTAAACGCCGCGGTGGAAGCCGCACGTGCCGGCGAACAAGGGCGAGGTTTTGCGGTGGTAGCGACTGAAGTCCGCAATCTGGCACAGCGCAGCGCCGCTGCCGCCAAGGAAATCAAGGCACTGATCAACGACAGCGTCGAAAAGGTCGAAGATGGCACGCGCCTGGTTGATGACTCGGGTAAAACGCTGCAAGAGATCGTCACCGCTGTGAAGAAGGTCAGCGATATTATTTCCGAAATCGCCGCTGCCAGCCAGGAACAGTCCACCGGTATCGATCAGGTCAACAAGGCGGTTACCCAGATGGACGAAGTCACCCAACAAAATGCCGCGCTGGTTGAAGAAGCGGCGGCCGCCAGTGAAGCTCTGGATGAGCAAGCCAAGCAACTTGAGGATCTGATGTCATTTTTCCAGGTGCAGGAAGACGGCGGCCAGGGCGATGATGAACCACAACGGCAAAACCGGTCACGGCCGTCAGCCCAGTCGAACGCGCCGCGCCGACCTGCAACGCAAGCCCGTAACGCCGCTGCGCCACCGGCCCGCAAACCCGCCTCGCGGCCGGCATCACGCGGTGATGACAGCGAAAACTGGGATGAGTTTTAGTCGACAGTGACGGGCGGCGCTGCTGACAGCGCCGCCCGGTGTTGGCTGCGTACTGCGCGCCTAATAATATCTGGTGGTGCACGCGTATGATTAGGTAACAACCGCTATACGCTTGGTGGCGCCGGCACTGTTAATGGTGCGCATAACGCACTCTACCGAAACTGTTCACTGCGCGCGGCACGTATGGGTGTCACTGTATTTTACACATATGGACCACTAGGTTTGTCTCACGCACATCAAGCCCCGTCACCGCGTATCGCGCGATTGCCGATGCCGTGCGCGGGGTGCGTATGACGCACCGTTCTGTTACTTCAACGCGGAAGATATTCAGGCGCCTGGATCGTAATGCATGCACGCTGCGTAGCTACATTTGCGGCGCGGTGACCGGAGCCTGATACCGAAGTTATGCCGGTGCCATCCATTCGGTGATGTCGTTGGCGGTGCAGGGGCCACTGAACAAATAACCCTGTACGATATCGCAGCCTTTGGGCACCAGGAAAGACAACTGATCCTCACGCTCCACACCTTCCGCCACGACCTTCAATTTAAGGCTGTGACCCAGGCCGATGATGGCTTCGGTAACGGCATCGCTGTTACCGCCGGTGCCAATTTCACGGATAAAGCTGCGATCGATTTTCAAGGTGTCGAGCGGAAATTGCTTGAGATAACTCAGCGAGCTGTAGCCGATGCCGAAGTCATCGACACAAATCCGGATACCGCACGCGCTAAATTCTTTTAATGTGCGAATCGCCTGGTCAACGTCACTGATGAGAACACTTTCGGTGATTTCGAACTCCAGACAGGATGGATCAGCGCCGGTTTCTTCAAGAATTGCGCGTACCGTATTGGCGAAATCCGGTTGTTGAAATTGCAGGGAAGACAAGTTAATGGCAATCTTGACTGGCGCCAGCTTGGCTTCACGCCAGGCGACGATCTGGTGACAAACAGTGCGCACTACCCATTCATCAATTGCCGTTATCATACCCAATTGTTCGGCGATGGGGATAAAATCAACTGGCTGCATGACACCGTGTTCCGGATGCCGCCAACGGATCAATGCCTCCATGCCGATCATATGACCGGAAGTCAGATCCAGTTGCGGTTGGTAATACAGCAGGAACTGCCGGTTGTCGATGGCATTGCGCAGATTGTTCTGCAACATCAAGTTTTCGATTGCCATGGTCTTCATGTCAGGATTGAAAAACTTGAAATTGTTGCGTCCGGATCCCTTGGCCTGATACATGGCGGTATCGGCATTGCGCACCAGTTTGTCGATATTGACGCCGTCATTGGGGAACAGCGCAATGCCTATGCTGGGTGATACGTAGATGTCGTGGCTCTCGATGGCGAACGGCGCCGCCATCGCCTCGATGATTTTGACCGCAACATGTTCGGCATCGCTGGCTTCGCGCAAGCCCTCGAGAATCACCGTGAACTCGTCGCCTCCCATGCGTGCCACGGTATCACCTTCACGTGCGCAGCTTTGAATGCGTTTGGCCACCCCCTGTAACAACTGGTCGCCGGCGATGTGGCCGAGACTGTCATTGATGTCCTTGAAATGGTCGATATCGAGAAAAAACAAGGCTACGATTTTCTGATTGCGACGGGCCAGAGCCATAGCATGCTTTAACCGGTCGCGGAACAAGGTTCGATTTGGCAGTTCGGTCAGGGCATCATAATTCGCCAGATAGTAGAGGCGTTGAGCAGTGCGCTTGGTCTTGGTGATGTCGCGGGTAATGCCTTCGATGCCGATAATATTGCTGTTGGTGTCGCGACACCAGTGCGCGTTGGTGGACACCCATATAATGGAACCGTCCTTGCGCCGCAGCGGTGTTTCATAATTATTGACATAGCCGTTGTTTTGTTTGAGCAAATTGAGAAATTGCTCACGGTTCGCCGCATCCACATATAAGTCCGAGATGGCGGTGCCGATCAATTCTTCCTGGGTGTATCCGAGCAACGGCTTTACTGAAGGGGATACCATCAATACCTTGCCGTGCATATCGGTCCGGTAAAACGTATCCTGCAAGTTGTTAAGGATGGTGCTCAGATCTTTGGCCGATGCGTTAATCTTCTGTTGAGCGCGAGTGCGATCGGTAATGTCAGCCATGACGCCGGTGAGACCACGTATTTTACCGCTGCTGTCCATGGTTGGGGCGCACCAAAGATCGAACACCTTGTCCTGGATGTCGATGGTGCGTGTTATGGTTTGTCCCGCCAGCACCTTGGTCATGCTCTGATGAAAGGCTTGTGCCGGGGTGAACAGGTTAAACATTGTGGTGCCAACGACTTGCTCCGACTTAAGGTGCAGTAGATCCAGGCCTTTGCCGTCGATGTCGGTGAAGTATCCGTTTTCGTCAATGGAAAAAACGATGATCGGGGCATTACGCACCACGCTGCTGAATCGGGCCTCGGTTTCGCCAAGGGCTTGTTCGGTAAGTTTGCGCTGCTCGATTTGTTGTATCAGGCTGCGATTGGCGGCGGTTAGCGCCTCGGTACGCTCATGGACGCGTTTTTCCAGTTCCGCATGGTTGTTCTCCAACGCCTCCTGCGCCTTTTTCTGCTCGGTGATGTCCTCGATCATGCTCAACACATGCAATGGCTGTGCGCTTTCATCTGGCAGCAGGGACACGGTTATTCGGCAATATACCGAGGCACCGTCCTTGCGTAAATAGCGTTTCACCAACTGATAATGGTCCTGTTTCCCCTGTACCAGATCGTTGAACAGACGCGTACCCAACTGGGTGTCTTCCGGGTGGGTGATGTCAGTGAATGTCTTGCCGCACAGTTCGTTCCTGGAGTACTGAAGCATGCGTTGCAGCGCAGGATTGACATCGATGACATGTTGTTCCAGATCCAGAATCATCATGCCAATTGCCGCATGATTGAATATGGTCGTCAAGCTCTCCTGGGTCGGGTTGTGTTGGCTGGGGTGGGAGGTGTATTCCTCAAGCAGGTTGGCGCAAAACATCAGGTGATGGTCGCGTGGAATGACGGTCAGATACAGATCCATCTGCCGTTCGACGCCGGCCTGATTCACGCTCGTCACCTGGTAATGTAGTGGACTGACAGTGCCCGGTTGATCCAGGAGAAAGAAGTCGCTGAGAGATTCATCGAGGTATTGATCGATGTAAGGCAGGATGACGGTAATGTCCGCGCCGATGAGTGCGTCCCTGGGGTAATCGAACAATGCCAATGCCTTGCGATTGACTTCTTGAATCAACCCCTGATCGTCGAACACCACCACGGCACCGGGCATCGATGCGAGAAAGGCGTCTACGGAAAGGGGATTAGGGTGCTGTGCTGGATCGCCGGACATGGGTAGAGTTACTCACTTCATCCTGATTATAAAAAAGGATTATGTCATATTGGATGGCGGGGTAAAAGCCAGTATCCAGGTCATTGTTGCATCATTTATCCGTTGATCCCAGATATTCATCTGTTGCGAAACGAAATTCCCTGATTTATCCGCAGCTCAGCGAGGCATGGGGACCGATGAGGTAAAACAGGCCAAAAAGTGTCGGGAATAAGACATATGGGGCGCCTAAAGGCGCCAAACGTTCCTGACATGGGGGGTAAGTTCATCGCAGGTATAACAAATCCTGTTTTAGTTTTTGGATATTATTAAGCCACATCAGTCGCTGGATCGCGCCTGCGACCGCCGGGTATTGGTTTGCATGATTTGCCCGTCCTGTTGGCTCACATACAGCGCATAGCGGTCTTCAAAGCCGTGGAGCATAAAACCGACCACCTTAACGGTCCAGACACCGGGTACAACGCTGTCGACGGAAAACATCTCCGGGCTACGCAGAGTGGCACCCTCGAAGTAGGGATCGCCATTGGGATCGTAGACCTCTATGTCAATGTCATGTGTGGGGGAGTAAGACCAGTTTCGGATCCAGGTAAGAACGAAATTAAGCTGAGTTACGCTGTCACCAACATCGAATTGGAAGACATCTTCTTCCTCGTCCTTGATCCTGCCGCGTACGGAAGGCCGCACGTTGTCCATCGATGTGACGGAAATCATCACATCCGCTTCCACTGGGCCGGCATTGGTCCAGTCGCCCATGACCGCCACACGTACCAGGCCGGGTTGCGGGTATGGCACCGGGATATTGGTGTCCTCGAAAATGAAGTCGTCGAACAGGAACTCCCCGTAGGAGGTGGGTGCGTCCACCACCGTGATGATAAGATCATCGCCGAACATGGCATTTTGTTCCTCCGGCGGAAGTTCCGGCATGATCGTGCTGACGTCCACATCCAGGTGCGCTGTCGTGTTTCGTACCGGCACATAGAATTGCCGGGTCTGTCCCGGTACCAGGTTGACATGCGCGCCATAGGTGCCGTTTTCCAGTTCGATGGTTTGTTGGCCGCTGCGCGTGATACTTTCGCTGATCAGCATGGGATTGTCGAATTCCGGCAGTCGCGGCAACCTCGCTTCCAGTTCCTCTTGCTGTAACAATTCATGAGCTTTGGCGATGTTAACGAATCCTCGGCCTTGATCGATGGGCATGGGCATGGCGCCTATAAGGTCCGGGTTGGCGCTCTCCAGCAGGGCCTGACGAATCTGCACGGCACGAGTTTCCGGCAGGGCTGCTTGCAGCAGCGCGGCAGCTCCGGCGATGGTGGGTGACGAAAAGGATGTGCCCGACACCAGAAATAGATCACCATTAGCGCCTTGTACATAACAGGCGACGCCGTTGGCCATGAGATCGATGCCAACACGCCCGTCCGCCAGTGGACCGCGGGAGCTGAAATAAGCGGTTTGCACATAGTCTGTGGGACGGAACACCTTCCCCGCACCCGGATCGCCCTTCGGTAATTTCGCGATGGCGGTGTTCTGGAACGCCAATCCGTTCTCGGATACCGGTGGCGGGCTTGGTTCAGGCGGCGGACTGCCGGGACCGAACTGCAATTCGCGCAAGATGCGTTCATGGACCGGTGAGCTGGCGGCGCCGACCGACAGCGTGCCATAGCCACCGGCGGGACTGCCCACGGTAAGCGCGGTGGGTCCATCGTTGCCGGCGGCGGTCGTTACCGTGATATCCACTGCCAGCATCTGCAATGTCAGCAGATCGTCCAGTTCAAAACCGGGAAACAGCGCCGGCCCCCCCAGGCTCATGTTGACCACCTGAATATTCAGGGCCTCGTACACGAACGGATCGGTTTCACTGCCATCACCCGCGATCGGATCGGTGCTCACACCGTCGAGAAAGTTCTGCTTCAGAGTGACCACCCGGTCCATGGCCAGCAACACCCGGGATGAGGGCGCGCCGTCACCGGCGGCGGGGAATACTTTAAGGGCGTAGACATTGGCTGCCGGTGCGGTACCGATCATGGGGAGCAGGTAGTCACCATCCTCCAGTTCCAAGATGCTGTCCGGCGCATACATCTTGACCGCGGCGGCAATGAAGGAGTCAGGACCCATGATAAAGCCGCCGTGGGCCGCGATCATGCTGGCCACCATGGTGCCGTGGGGGTCGTTGAGGGTGCTGGTTGCCGAGGGTTCATCGCTACCCGGCACCAGGTTTTCGCCGCCGATTACCGTATCTTGCAACACATGCACGACATCGGCATTGTTGGAGACGCCGCTGTCGATGACCGCGACGATGACACCTGCGCCCAGCTCGCCGGCTTCATGTAAGGCGGCGGCTCCGGTCATGGCGCTGTTCAGCAAATAATTATGGGGACGTGTAATGAACTGATTGGTAAGTCTTTGAGCGTCGCCGGCAGTTACCTGCGTTAGCTTATTGAAATCGACCTTTTCGGAATGTACGGGCCGCGGTGAACTGACCTGGGCATCTTTGACCATCAGTTTCACGCTGGCGAGTTTCTCTGCTTTGGCGATGGCCTGCTCCGGCATGTTGACCGCCAGCGCGGGAATGTTACGGTAACTGATGGTGACACTGCCCCCCAATGCCTCAATATCCCGGACCGTGTCGGTACAGGAAGCGTTGCATTGAATCAAATACCGTTCAGTGGCACCGCTACGGGATACGCTGGTGTCGGTATCGCCGCATGCCCCCAACAACACGAAAGAACCATAGAGGACGGAACGATAGCCGGGCGTAAGCAGAAATTTCATGGCGCGCACCTTGTTATTGTTGATTACGATGGTCAAGATTGCTTTTATACGTTAGGTTTTTTCCTGTCGTCAACCCTAATTTAATATCCGTTTCCGGTTTAATGAATAAATAGACTTAACCGATATTAATTGATGAATGTCCACAAACAACATTATTTTTCTCGACAAGGCGTTGAGCACACCAAGGCTGAACATCAGCGCGGGGTTGATTCAGGCCTGATAGCAGATCGGCACGAACAAGGAGTCGAAAGTGTGCCGGGATTTTTCATCCGTGCGTGGCGGATACCGGTATGGCGGACTTTGCGCTTTGGCGAGAGGAGTATTTGATGGCGTGGTTTCAATTTAGCAGGCGTAGGTGTTCATGATAGCCGAAACTGTATGAGTATCTGCGCTATAATGCCCGCTTTCCCGTCTTATCATCATTGGCGACAAATGAGAATACCCTATGTTTGAACAGGTAGGTCGATATCAAATCTGCAATAAATTAGGGGAAGGCGCGATGGCGGAAGTGTATCGCGCTCATGATCCGAAAATGGGACGGGATTTAGCGGTAAAAATCCTCAATGAAAAAATGAGCGCCGATGACAAGTTCCGTGAGCGGTTTCAACGCGAGGCGCGTGCAGCGGGGATTCTGTCGCATCCTAATATCGTTACCATGTTTGACGTAGGCGAGGTGGAGGACCGGCCGTTTATCGCCATGGAGTTGATCGAGGGCATTCCCCTCGACGAATACATGCGCAGCGGCAAGAAACTGACTCTGCAGCAAATCCTGCAAGTCGGCATCCAGCTGGCGGACGCCCTGGATTATGCGCACAGCAAAGGTATCATCCACCGGGATATCAAGCCCAGTAACGTCATCATCGATCCCCATAAAAACGTCATCAAGATTGCCGATTTTGGTATTGCGCGCATCGAGGATCCCGATCTGCCGCGTCACACGCAGACCACCGAGGTTTTAGGTACGCCGCAGTATATGTCGCCGGAACAAGTGATGGGACAGAAGATCGATGGGCGCACGGATCTGTTTTCCACCGGAGTATTGTTGTATCAATTGTTGAGCGGTCAAAAACCGTTCAAGGCGGAAACCCTGGGCACTTTACTGTTTCGGATTGCCACCGAAGAACCGGTACCGCTCAAGAGTCTGGCACCGTATCTGCCCTTGCAAGTGTTGCAGCTCATCGATCAGCTATTGAAAAAAGATCCGGCAAAGCGTTTTCGTTCCGGTCATGAACTCGCGGAAGCGTTACGTGCCGTGGATACCAGCAATTTGCCAGCCGCTCCCGGCGGCGATGCCAGTTTCGATGCCACGGTGAAACTGGCGCCCCGTGTTGCTGCCGCGGCGCAACGCTCGCGTGCGCCATGGCTGGCCCTTGGGTTGGTGGTAATGGCGGGCGCGATGGGTGCCGGTGCCTACGTGTATCTTGTTACCGGCATGCCGGCGTCGGTACCGCAACAGGCGGTCGAACTGCAGGAAACGGTGACGCCGCACGAGACTGCGTCGATACCCGCGCCGACCACACCCCCTGCATCGACGGAGGATGTTACGGTGCTGGCGCCGCAAACGGCACCCGTGATCGCGCCCAAAATTGTGGTGGCGACGCCAGTCCCGGCGCCTAGCGCACCTCCCGCCAAAGCGGTGGCGCCGGCGCCGTCCGTCACCAAGCCAGCGGCTGCGAGCGCCGCGCGTACCGGCAGTGAACACGCGGCAGTGAACGCTGTTCCCAACAAACCTGCGCCTCGGGTCAGTACCCCACCACCGGACAATACTCGATATCAGGCACCGGTTGCTGCCTCCAAACCGGTAACCACAGCTACCACGCCAGCGCCGCACACATCCGCGCCGATGAGCGCGCCCGGCAAGCCCGATGCGACGCCCGAGTCCAAGACCGTGGCGGTGGTGCCGGCCGGGACGCCCCCGGCACCGGAGTCCAAGTTTCCCGATTTTCAAACCAATCTTAAATTTCCGACCGTTACCTTGGCCAAGCAGGCGTACCGCGCCAAGTCCATCGACAAGAAGACCTATGTGGAACATTTGCGCGAGATTCAGGATGCGGAACGAAGTGAGATTCTCGCGTTAAAAGCTTTATACAAGGATGACAAGATCACGAAGCAGGAATACAAGGAAAAGATTCGCGAAGCCAAAACCAAGTACGAATAAATCCGCCCGTTCCAGGCTCAGGGGGTTGTCGTCAGCAGTTGCTCCCGCTGCAACGTCAGTAACGACGAGTTTTCTTCCCAAGTGCGCGCGCGGACCAGGGCGCGCATTGCCTGTTCATCGGAGAGTTTGGCGCGCAGAATGTCGCGGTGCTTGATGGCGTCATTGTTGCCGGTGCGTGCGGCAACGTCGTACCACGCCATGGCCTGAATCAGATCCGGTTTGGTGCCTTGTCCGGTTTCATAGAGATAACCCAGACTGTTCTGACTCGCGACATAACCCTGGTCGGCGGCTTTGCGGTACCAGAGCAATGCGGTCTTGAGATTTTCCTTCATGCCCAGGCCATTTTCCGCCAGGCGTGCATAGGCGTACTGGCTTTGTGCCAGTCCTTTATCGGCGGCGGCGCGGTACAGGCGGGCAGCTTTGCGATAATCCTGTTTGACGATTCTGCCTTCCTCAAAAAATTCCGCCGCGGCATGCATGCCCATGGGGTGTCGCGTCGCCGCGGACTTGAGATACCAGCGCAGAGCCTCTTTTTCACTTTTGGTAACGCCCAAGCCCGCGGCATACAAGTGACCCAGATGGAACTGGGCGTCCGCGTAATCCTGTTCTGCGGCCTTGCGATACCAGCGTTCCGCCAGAACGTAGTTGCGCGTCAAACCGAGGCCATGTTCATACATGTAGCCCAAGGCATCTTGACCTCCGGCATCACCCAGGCCGGATGAGCCACGCAGCCAATGGATACTTTGGGCGTAGTCGATTTTCGCGCCATATCCTACCCGGTGCATGAAACCCAGGATATTCATGGCCGGGGGGAAATTACCCTGGGCCGCCTGCAGATACCAGCCATAGGCGGTATCGAAGTTCCGGGGAACACCACGTCCCTGTTCATGCATGAAACCCAGGGCGTATTGGGCTGGCGCGTAGTTTTGTTCCGCCGCCAGGGTGTATTGCTCCAGAGCGCGCTGGTAATCCTGGGGTATGCCATTGCCGGCTTCGTAAAGCGCGCCGATGCTGGTAATCGCTCCGGGATCCTGTTGTGCGGCGGCATTTTGATACCAGTGCAAGGCTTGCCGGTAATCCCGCGCCACGCCATTGCCTTGTTCATAATGCTGACCCAGACGGGTTTGCGCGGGGGCGTAATCCAGCTGCGCGGCATCGCGAATCAGTTGCAGGGCTTTGCTTTTATTTGCCTGTTGTCCCAATCCCTGCTCATAGAGCATGGCCAGGGGCAGGTAGGCTGCCAGCTCATGTTGCGCCACCAGGTCGGTGTAAATACGGGTGGCCACCGCATAGTCCTGCAGCTCCAGGGCAATGCTCGCATCATTCAGCATTAGCTCATCCGCGAAACCGGTCTGGCAGCTCAGCAGGGTCAATGCCACCAATACGCCTGTTCCTCGTGTCACGCCAGATCTCCCCGTTGATGATAGTAATTATAATTATGCGTTGCCGGTGGCGAAGGAATTGATATCCTGCGTTTTTGAAAACTCCAGCATGCGGTGCAGCGGGATCAATGCTTGTTTTCCGATCGCGGGGTCAACCACTATTTCATTGCTGCCCTGTTCCAGAACCTGCGCCAGCAGTTGCAGGGAATTCATGGCCATCCACGGACAATGGGCGCAGCTGTGGCAGGTGGCGCCAGCGCCGCCGGTGGGGGCTTCGAGAAATATCTTGTCGGGCGCCACCTGACGCATTTTGTGCATGATGCCGTTGTCGGTGGCGACAATGAATTCCGTGCGGTCCGATTGCCGGGCCGCATTGATCAAGTGCGTGGTGGAACCGACGATATCCGCCAGACCGATAACGGCGGCGGGAGATTCCGGGTGTACCAGCACCAGCGCGTCGGGGTGGCGTGCTTTCATTAACGCCAGCTCTCTGCCTTTGAACTCTTCGTGTACGATACAGGAGCCCTGCCATAACAGCATGTCCGCACCGGTCTGCTGTTGCACATAGCCCCCGAGGTATTGGTCCGGAGCCCATAGAATTTTCTGGCCGTGATCGTGCAGGTACTGCACCACCCGTTGCGCGATACCTGACGTGACCACCCAATCGGATCGTGCTTTCACCGCCGCGCTGGTATTGGCATACACCACCACGGTCCGGTCCGGATGCGCATCGCAAAATTGGCTGAATGCGTCGACGGGACAACCCATGTCCAGTGAACAGTCCGCCTCCAGGGTGGGCATCAGCACGCGTTTTTCCGGATTGAGAATCTTTGCGGTTTCTCCCATGAAACGTACGCCGGCCACCACCAGGGTTGTGGCCGGGTGCTCATGACCAAAACGTGCCATGTCCAATGAGTCGGAGACATAACCACCCGTTTCTTCGGCCAGCACTTGCAGATCGCGGTCCGTATAGTAGTGGGCGACCAGCACGGCATGCTCTTTGACCAATAGCGCTTTGATGTGCTTGATCAGGCGCGCCCTTGCGATCGGCGTCAGTGCATCCTGAGAATCCCGTATGGAACGAGTGGCCGGTACCGCGGATGCCGGCAGGGAAAAATGGGTTCTGAATTTGCTCATTACATCAGTCCTGTACAGCGGGCTTACGCCACAATACTAAACCACTCTTTGGACCCGGGTCACCGGGAGCCGGTTCACAATACCGGAAAATGTTCGATTTTCGCGGATTTGTATTGGGACTGGCATTGCTGGAATTTAGCCTCCCGGCGTCCGGTCGCTTCCGTGTAACCACGACATTTGGACAGATCCTGCCGAACAAAACCACAGGCCGATTCCGCCTGCCGGATAGCTTGGTCCAGAAAGGCAACGCCGCGCCAGCATTGACTGATTTCCTTGCAGGATTCGTCATTGCAGGCGGTTTCGATGCGTTCCGCCAGACGGTTATAACAGTCGCTCAAATCGCCGGCCTCCGGCGTGATCGCGCACAGGCTCGGCGCCATGCCGGATTCCATGGTTTTGACCTTGGCCAGGAAATCCTTGCTCGTCCGCTGCCAGCCGGCGAAATTACGCGCCTCGGTGGCACACTGTTCTTTGGCGTTGCGTCCGGCTTTATCGGCGCAGGTGGTTAACACCTGGCAGGACACCGAAACGGCGGAGAATAATTCCTTGTGGGCGTCTTTCCATTTCTTGTACTCGTCGTTACCGGCAAAGCCGTAACCAAAACGCCCCGCCTGGGTGTCTTGCCAGGCGCTGTTGATGCCTTCACGGGCCTGCTTTTCATAGTCCACAAACGGTTCCTTGCCACAACTCTTCACCACGACAATGGTTTCGTCCAATGTTGTTTCCTGCGTTGCCGCCGCCACGGACATGACGGGGTTGGCGGATTCGATGGTGGCGGCGTCGGCGGCTGGCGCGGCCGGCTCTGCGGCGATCGGCGCGGTTTCGGTTGTCGCGACACTGGGTTCAGGTGCCGAGGTTGCGGTGGCGTCCGCAGCGGGTGCCGGTGCGGCGACTTGTTCCGAAGCACAGCTGCTCATGAGCAACGCTGCCAAGAGCATGCTGCAGCCCGAGTACGCGATTTTTCTGTTGACTACGCTCATCCCAATAATCCCCCTTTTAGTGTAGATATACGAATACATCTGTCGTAATGTTGTTGTACTTTATAACACAAACGTTGTGCCCATCAGATTACCACTGAATGCCGGGAAAATCGCGCTGAAGCACCCTTAAACCACCACATCGAGGATCTTGTCCATAAATGGTATAGGATGTTCGGCAATATCGGGGATGCTGTCTCGATTTTGTTCTAAGTCTTTGAAATTCCAGTGACTGTGATCCATGAGTTGGCTCAGTGACACATTGCCCATGGCCGCCAGGATGTTGCCGGGAATCTTGCGATTGTCCGCGGCCAGTTCTGCGATCAGTTTTTTGACTTTTACGCGGGTCAAATTTTCCTGGGAGCCGCATAAATTGCACGGGATGATGGGGAATGCTTGTTCCTGGGCATACTTGATGATGTCTTTTTCCTGACAATAGACCAAGGGGCGAATCACGATATTGTGTTTATTATCCGTGAGTAATTTGGGTGGCATCGACTTGATGGCACCGGCATAGAACACCGACATCAGCAGGCTCTCAATGGCGTCATCCCGATGGTGACCAAGAGCAATTTTGTTATAACCGTGTTTTTCCGCGTATTCGTAGATATTACCCCGGCGCATGCGCGAGCACAGGGAGCAATAGGTTTTGCCTTCGGGAATTTTCTCCTTGACGACCGCGTAGGTGTTGCGCGTGAGAATGTGGTACGGGTAGTTTTTCTCTTCAAGCCAGGCGCGCATGCCGCTGTCATCCCAGCCGGGCTGGGATTGATCCAGGGTAAAAGAAAATACCTCAAATTTATTGTTTGTCCGCAGGCGTAGTTTGTGCAGTAATCGCAGCAAGGTGTAGGAATCCTTACCGCCGGATAAACAGACCATGATGCGATCGCCGGTTTGGATCATATTGAAGTCCGCGATGGCTTTGCCCATATAGCGGAGAAGTTTTTTTTCCGTGGTCGTGTCGGGCACTGTGGTTACCTTCAATATTTCTTTAGCGCTGCCGATGAAATCAATCACAATGATTGGGTTGAGAAAACTGTTTATTTTCATGTATTTTAACTGATTATGCCACTATCTCCTATGCACAGGTTCTTATTGCCCGTCCTTAACATTATGATATTTATGGTGTTTATGAATTTTGCCGGCGCTGATGAAAGCGCGGCGGACGCAGATGCTCTGGAGACTCAAAAACGCTTTACCGCATGGCTTGCAGGGGCAAGACAAGAGGCGTTGGACCAGGGGATCAGTCAGGCGACCGTGGATGGTGTGTTCCTCGATATCAACTTTATTCCCAAAGTCATCGATTTCGATCGCAAACAACCGGAATTTTCCCTGACGTTTGCCCAATACCTGGAAAAGGTCATTTCCAAGGGCAGGATAAAGCGGGGCCAGAAACGCATTTCCAAACATAACGGTGACCTGACCAAAATCACCGGTCAGTACCAGGTGCCCGCCCGGTTCATTGTGGCGCTGTGGGGTATCGAAACCGACTATGGCAACCTGACGGGTGGTTTTCCCGTGGTCGGCGCGCTGGCGACGTTGGCATTTGAAGGACGGCGCGCGGCATTCTTCCGGACCGAGCTGTTCCACGCCTTGCGTATTCTGGATGCCGGTCACATCGATGCGGAATTCATGACCGGTTCCTGGGCGGGTGCCATGGGGCAGTGCCAGTTTATGCCTTCGAGCTTTCAACGGTTTGCCGTGGATGAGGACAACGACGGGCACAAGGACATCTGGCGCAGTACCGAGGACGTGATGGCGTCCATCGCGAATTATTTACATGAGTCCGGCTGGAATAATAAATACACCTGGGGTCGGGAAGTGCGCCTACCGAAGAAATTCGATGCCACGCTGATCGGTTTGGACACCCGCAAGTATCTGCAGGATTGGCACAACCTTGGCGTGCGCAACACGGACCGCTCGCGGTTGCCGCAAACACATCTCCAGGCCGCCTTGCTGCAACCCGACGGTCCCGGCACCCCGGCCTATCTGGTCTACGACAATTTCGACGTCATCCTCAAGTGGAACCGCTCTCATTCCTTCGCGCTGGCGGTAGGGCATCTGGCGGACAGTCTGCGGGAAAATTAATCGCCCCGCACACTCGGCACGCATCCGGACATCACGCCTGCCACGGTGTTACCCGTAGGGCGCGTACTACGCACCGCTGTTGCTCTTGTTGCGGCGTCTTCGTTCGAGATCAAGAGCCGGTGCGTCAACGCACCCTGCAATCAGTGACGTGGCATAATGAGCCGGGGCGTTTTTATGCAGTCTCGCACCCCCACCGCTACCGCTGGCGGAAAATGTGGAACATTTCGTTGATCTGCGTCACCGGCAAGGAGCGAGCAGGGCACAGGATGCATCGCAGTCGCAGCTTCAGCTGAAAAGTCTGGCGACATTGTCACTCATGAACTTGCCGAAGCGCTCGGTGATGCCCTTGTGCATCGAGTAAGTCACTTCGTACAGGTCCGCCTCCTTGCTCTTGTTGTACATGAAATCGTCGCTGGTCAGCAATTCATCCACCAGTTTCAATGCCAGCGCCTGCGTGCCATACCAATGCTCGCCATTGGCAACGCGGTCGATATCCAGTTGCGGCCGGTTTTCGATAACGAACTGTTTGAACAAGCCATGGGTTTGCTCGATCTCGTCCTTGAATTTGCCGCGCGCGGCATCGGTGTTTTCCCCAAACAGGGTGACGGTGCGCTTATATTCCCCTGCCGTGAATTGTTCGAAATCCACATCGTGTTTTTTCAGCAGGCGATTAAAGTTCGGCAGTTGGGCGACTACGCCGATGGAACCCAGAATGGCAAAGGGTGCGGCAATGATGCGATTGCCCACGCACGCCATCATATAGCCGCCGCTGGCGGCCACCTTGTCGACCGCTACCGTGAGCGCGATACCCCGATCCCGAAAGCGCATCAACTGTGATGCGGCCAGGCCATAGGAATGCACGAGTCCACCGGAACTGGTCAGGCGCAGAAACACTTCATCGCCGCCGCGTACCACGGTCAACAATGCGGTGATCTCCTCGCGCAGATTCTGCACTGCGCTGGCTTTGATATCACCGTCGAAATTCAGCACATAGATACGCTTGCGGTCAGCTTGTTTGTTGATTTGTTTTTGCTTTTGTTTCGCGTCCCGGGCGGCTTGTTTGAGCTGGTTCTTGTCGAGCACCGTGGCTTGGAACGACTGCTGAATTTCGTCATATTTGTCATTGAGTTTGCAAATCTCCAGTCGATCTTTGCGCTGTGGCATGGATTTGCCCGAAAAAAACATGACCAATACAATGAGCAGAACCAGAGCGGCGACCAGCGTGATGGTTTTGGCGAAAAACAGACCGTATTGCAACAAGAACTCACTCACCGCATTCCCCTTTGCTAGCCATGTTGATGTGGCCGGCATTATACCCTGAGCTGGAAGTGAACCACCAATTTCACCCTCCGGTGACCGAGTTCCGGTCCGGGCCGGTGGTGGCAACCGCAGGGGGGCGCCGACTGTCGAATCCCGTGTGAATAGAGGATGCGCTGCCTTGGGAGTGATGCTCACGGCGCAGCCAGGGCAAGGTCAGCGCACAAGAAAGTATAAAATGCTTGGCCCAACCATTGATCTGCCTTCAGCTCCAGGAAATATCGCATCGACCAGGTTAACCCCTTGATTGCATGTAATTAATAACATTGCATCTGGAACCCTGGCGTGCATGGAGGGGGCTGAGATGCGCTCTAATATCATGTAAATTAAGGATATTGTCGTGGGTTAGAAGATTGTGGAGGGGAAAATATTGTCAATTTGTGCTAAAAATAGCCCACAGGATAGGTGGTGGACCGCAACGGTAATTGATAATAGAATAACCATTTAAACCTAGTGGCCGATCATAAAATAAGTCGAAACGGCAATAACGGGTATGGGAACGCAGTAAAAGGGGTGCGCTTTGAGTGTAGGTACGCAAATAGACGTTAAAACTCTTGGATGGGTCAAACAACAAGTTGAGGAGTCGCTGAAACCGGCGGAGCAGGCTTTGGAATCATTTGCGGATGATCCCTCGGATCCCGAGCTGCTGCAACAATGCGTGGAAGCCACATGCCGGGTACGAGGCGCCATCCAGATGGTGGGAATTTTAGGGCCGTCGTTATTGGCTCAGGAGCTTGAAAATACGGTTCGCATGCTGGCCGCGGGTACAATCGCGCGCGTGGATGACGCCTATGAAGTGTTAATGCGGGGCATGCTGCAATTACCCGGCTATCTGGAACAGTTGTACCACGGTCAGCAGGACATACCATTGGTATTGCTGCCGTTGCTGAATGATTTACGCGCGCTGCAGG
>JAHECY010000118.1 GCA_024641505.1 Gammaproteobacteria bacterium | reverse complement strand
GTCGGCTGTATTCTACGATTGGTGATCCGCCTTCTACCCAAAGCCCAAAGGTATTGTTCTTTAGCAGGGTATTGGACACGTATCCATCGGCAGCGTCGAAATACAGACCGTAATTGGCATACTCAATGATGGCGCTTTCGACGTTTGCATATCCTCCATCCTCGACCTTGATACCATACCAGGCACCACGGATATCGCTCGTGCCATTGTTAATGGGAATAGCCATAACGCCGTGGGCATCAGCCCGTTTTGGCGCGATTACCAAGTCCGGCTTTTTACCTCTGGTAGTGCTTTCAGGCACATAAGGTGAAGTAAAGATCGCCGGCTTTCCTGGCATACCCTGAACATCCATCGTTCCATTTACCACAAAAGGTTTTGCCAGGTTGTGAAATAGAAACTCGGTATCCCTTGGCACAATCATATTGCGATCGGCCGGTATGGTAGTGGTGCCCACTACATGATATGTTTTTCCCTCCGAGATAGCCGGCTTGCCCTGCCAGTCGCCGGCAAGTGCATTGCCATAGACAAGGTTACCTCCTGGCGCATCAAGAAAAGGAGTAAAACGAGCTTCTGGGCTGCCGAACGGATCATCTATGTTGTCATACATGATGTCTATTAGTGCAAGTACATCTGTCGTTCCCCACCAATTACCGCTGACATCCAAAATCGTATTGGGATTGTAGGAGCTATCAAGCGCCCAGGTAACATTGCTGGCAATTTGGTTCGCAGTTATTACTGGGTTGGGCGAATTCTCAATGGTACCTCTAAGTTTCACTCCCACATCATTCTGAGAAATGACATTATCCTTTACTGTAGGGCTTGCATTTCCTTCAATGAGAACTCCGCTAAGGTTATTTCTCAGCATGCTATTTACCAATTCCCCCCCTACATTGTCAAACCAGACGCCGTATATGGCATTTTGTATGTTTGCGCCATTAATGTAGGTATTGTGCGATGCCGGAGTAAGATGTATGCCTTTCCACCCCCCCGATGTAGCGGATGGTGAAGTCATCTGTACCGGATATTCAATTGTTCCATTCGTGGACAGCGAACCCTCCACAAGCAGTTCGGAATTTTGACCGTGAAATACAAATGTATAACCTTCAGGTACTATTAGGCTGTCCCCTTCCGCTACAGTTACGGCACCAATCGCATTATAGGTCGTAATTCCCTCGGAAAGATATTGGCTGTCAATTTGACCAAGCAAAATATCACCATTGGTCAACGCACCTGTCTGGTTTTGAAAGGGAACAAAATCAACAAAGGGGGCGGTTACCGGTGAGTCGATATTGTCATGGATACTGGCCATGATATCCAATCCAGACTCGGTGCCCCACCAGTTGGATTCAAGATCCACATAGACCGACGCCGCATCGTTGTATCCATCGGCATACACATTGTAAAGAGTGTTACCGAAGATCCGATTCCAGTTAATTATTGGCATGGCATTGGCAGAGAGCTTGATGCCGTTGCTATTGTTGGTAATATCACTGTTGGTAATACTTTGCTTTGGCTCGGTAAGAGTATCGCCAACGGTGCTGGAGGACAGACTGGAAAATGTCTTTGGAGTTGCAAGCGTGGTAGCCCCAGTAATTAAAATTCCCGTATTGTTGTCTTTAATGAAGCTATCTGTTACTACAAGGTCTGAATTGTCAGTATAAATACCTGTATCTGCCCAGCTGATGTGTGCATAGTTAAATACGTTATCATGGCTGCCACTATGTAGACGGATACCGTTCCAAGAACCGGGCGAGGGATTCTTCTGAAAACTGGTTAATACAGCATTGTTGTTCGCTTCGCCCTCTACCACCAAAGTACCATAATTTTCTATCCCGGTATTCGGATGAAAATTTACCGTTGTCCCTTCTCTTACACGTAATGTCACACCCCCGGGTATCTCAATAGGATGCGTGATATCATATGTAGCATTTGCAACCATATAAATATCGTCATACCAGGCGTCTACGGGTACTCCCGTATAATCTACTGGTAAAGGTAAGTTACCACAACCCTTGCTAGGATCTCCTGTAGTAGGATCTTCCTCCAGATAATAGTCACCATGGGTCCACGTCATTATGATTTTATTGGCATTGTCTTTATAATGATGAAGTATATCTTCTTCGTAGAACTCTGGGCCGTCTGGTGGATTCAAAAAACTAAGCCCAGCATAGAATCCTTCCATAACAGGGATTAGTCGGTGCTGAATGAGTACCAATGCTTTTCTTTCGCTATCACCCAGAGGTAGATACCCAGTCTCGGTTGCTCTATTGAGCGGTATATTGCTACGGTAACGTACTGGAAAGGGATTTTTCTTACATGCCCGGTATCCCCAATAACCGTTAACAAAGTGTTTGCCTTCTGAAGTCTCATTTCGGCCACCCAATATTTCAGTAAAACCACTCCCAAGCTCATCAGGGCTCTCAATCCCTGGCGCTACTGGTCCCTTAAACACTTTGAGAAATATTTTCTCTCTTGCGTTAGTGTCTTGGAACAAGCGAAATCCATGAATCACCTCAGTGTTGAAAGGATTCACTTCGTTATAGTGTCTACCGTAGTACTGAGGTAAATCACGAATCGCCTTCTCATAGTCGTTGCGCCCAAAGGGTAAACTTATGGGTTGCCATTGATTGCTGCCATCAAGACTGCCTATAGAGTTCATTAGGATGAATGGTGGTGTTCGATTATCGCTAGGATCATATAAGCCTGATCCATATAAGGATGTAGAAATGCCAATATTGACTGTTACCCATCGATTTATTTCACTTGTTTGAATCATAGATAACTTAGCCATTTGTATGGCGTTGAAAAAATTATTGTAGTTATCCGGATTCATGCGTGTTCGATTGTCATAACCAGTACCCGTATCAGCAGTAATGCCCATTTCTGCATTCACCCGGTCTAATATATCAGGAATAATGATAAGCCCTCTCTTGCAAACACCCTCATTCATAGGATTCGTGCAATCGTTGATGTCGGCGGAAAATATCTTTGTCAATTTATTTGGGGTGAAATCAGCACCCAGTATTTGTATGTAACCATAAATGTCCTGATTGTGAAGTACTGTCGAAATTAGGCTAATTGCACCTTCGCCAATCCTGGCTTGTACGAGGGCAAGAAATTCCTCTATCTCAGCGTTGATTTCTTTCACTTTCTTCGGTAGAAAAAACATGGCAAGGTCTTTTGCTTCTTGCTCGTAGTATTGTTGTGCTCCGTTAATGTCATTATCAACCTGACATTTGAATTCATCGGCTACAGCAGGACTGCCGTATACGACTGTTCTAATCCAGCACTTTTCCCAGTCTAGGAATGGTTCCAAAATATACGATACGGTATCAACACCATCTTCGGGCGGTTCATGTTGGCGTTTTGTTGATTCAATACTGGCTTTGATCCAATTCTTCATTGCCACCTTATAATCGGCGATCCACACTTCGAGGATACTTTTAAGAGGATTTAGAGTGGTTGGATTGGGTAAATGACCTTCCATAACATAACTTTTTTCCCACTCGGCATCGTATCGAACACCAAACTTGACACAGTAATCCTGGAACATGCTGTCAACATTGCCCAATACTTGCGGAGTCACGGAAGTACCAGAACCTGAATCGGTCATTCCCACAATACCTGAAAGATTAAAATCCATTCCATTCTGAGAATCAATCATTCCATTGTTGGCGTTCGACCAATCTCCATTGATGGAGCACCCTACGATGGTAAGAGCAGAAACACCAAATTCGCTAAATACACTATTCCAGTTGCTGCCACAATCATATGAAAATGTATTTATTAACGATGTGTTTAACAAGCTGCTTAAACCAGCGTTTATGTCACAAGGGTAATGAACTGTTACTGAACTTCCGGTAACGGGGTCTTTTACCTTCTTAGAACAAGTACCGACGTACACAAGAGACACTTTTTCTAGACTATTTCTTAGCTGTGTAAAATAGCCGAAATTGGCTTTATAGGTTACGAAGGAATTTTTCATGCTCACCATATTACCAAGCGCGGGCACTTCGTTAACGCCAATGTTCCATTTGGCTTGCGAAAAATTAACATAATTGTCAACATTGACTTCCACATTGCTCAACGAGGAAGTGGAAAGCGCATTGGATAGATCTATAAATTGAGCTTTCTCCAGATTTAGTTGGTTTAAGTACGATAAGACAGTCGAGAAATCGCCAAACGCGTCCTGTAACTTTTTAACAAAGCCAGGTATCTTTCCATTCTTAAAATCAACTATCGTATGAAAATGGTTGTTAAAAAACGCGAGATGAGGTCCGAAGCCGTTTTCATATTGGTAGTCCAGCTTGCGATCTTCATAAATCAACAGCTTTGCCACATAGTCAGATAACCGGTCCAATACGTCATCGGGAAAAATATAACCATTTGAGTGGTCATACTTTACGCCTTGTAGATCTACGGCATCCGGCATTCGGTAATCGATGTACCGTTCCAAAGCGACGTGCCTTTTTTCAACCTCGACCTCACCATCGGTGATCCAGAAATGATCTCCTGAATACATATTCACATAAGAATGTGCCCATACATCCGATGCCGCATGTACCATAAAGCCAAAGAAAAATGCCGCCTGCAGCGGATCATCAAGATTGCTGTTATTATAGATATATTCCATCCAATCATCTGATTTGAAACCCCATCGGACATCTGGATCGTTGGTTTCGTTGCCATCCTTATCTTTTTTCTTGGGCGCTGTTCGATCGACCAAGGCATCTATTTCTTCTTTTGCGAAAACGCCGGGATGAATAGTAAACTGTCCCCCAATGACATCTGGAAATTCATCCGGACCCAAGCAGGCCATTCTGAAAACATCTGGGTATTGTTTGATGGCTTCCACTAGCCGAGGGTCTGGATCTAACTTATGAATAACATCCCCCACTTTGACACTGAGCTTGGGTGGCAAACCGGCATTAATGTCTTCCATAATGTCATTTATGATTTGCTGGCCGACATAAAAGTGGGTTTGGTATTTATATGCATGAACATTAGATACATAAAAAATACATAGACAAATTAGTGGGGCAATTAATAGCTTTTTAACGGTAACATTATGGATAGTAGTCATGGCCGTACCTCTGATCGCATAAGACAACAAAATAAATGCTTTAAATATGGAACCCATTTCGGCTTAAACCATGACATCTATACTCGATAGAATTAGATGGATATAACGAGACTGCAGCGCAACCTGTTATGATTTATGGAAAATATGATAATTAATACGATTATTAAGGATTTAGAATAGTTGTTTACATATTAAGCCGTGAAGATTATATGTATTATTAGCTATATGGATTATAGTTGTTAATACCTTTACGTTATAAAGGTTTACTCTCCTTTGTGATCGTTGAAAATATCGCTCTCGCAGGCAAGCATCGTGTCAAATGTCATCCTACGTAAAAATTCGCTCCCTAATTTAGTGTGAACGGGTTGGCATTTTTTAGAAACCCTACATAATACACTTATTGTTTATGGGGCAAGATTATTAGGATCCGGGAAACCATGTTTCAAAAGCTAGCCAGAAAGAAAGTGATTGGAATTGCCTTTAGCGCCAGTTTATTGCTGAGCGGCTGTTTGGGAGATTTGTTTTCCAGTAACGACGGTGATAAGTCCGACAACACTGATTCACTTATTCGGGTAAATTACCCTATCTGGTGCCAAACTCGTGATCCAAACTACCCATTTATCGGCTGCTGGATTAGTCCCCGCTGCGATTATCAACCAAGAGATTTTATAGGTACAAACGATCCTACCGATGATGCCACGGAAGACTATTGGTTCAAAAGTGTTACTGCTTATGTAAGTGACCCTGGCTACAAAACTCTGATCAATGGGCAGTCAACCGAATTGGATGGCCGATGGTTTCTTGGCGGACTATGGTATACCAATGCGACATGCACTGGCGAACCTATGTTTTACACTGACAATTTTGTTAGTATGTTTTATCGTATGTATGGAAGTATAACAACCCTTGAAGGTATGAATGGGACAGTTCTGCAAATAATTGGAAGTGCCTCTAATGGTGAAACAAATGAAAATTTACGTTCATACATGCTCGTCCATACTATGGGTGAAGTTGAATCTCCCTGTTTCTACGGGCAGGATATCTATTCGCCAGAAACCGAGATCTCTGATGATCAGGGAGAAACAGTTTACACGGGTTTGGATCTAGATAATTGCTTCACTTTAGCTATCCCTGGCAGTCAAGCGTGGATGGTAGAAACGTTGTCTCACAAAGAAATCTGGGAGAACTTCTACCTTTACCAGGGAAACAATATCTGGGTCAATGGCTGGGATAATACAGTGTATGGTCAGTAGATATTTATCTAGAGTTTGACCTATCAAGGTGAAAACCTATATCCCTGTTTATTCTCCTCTCTCAGACTCAGACACAATTTTGTTATCAGTTGCCAGGAGTTTGAAACACTTGCATAACACACATATAGGGGATAGAGCAGCATAATTTCTATTCGGGACGCCATGTTTCAAAAACATGCTAGCATTAACCTGATCGGAGTCGTCTTCAGCGCCAGTTTGTTGCTGAGCGGCTGCTTGGGAGATTTGTTTGCCAGCAGCGAGGCCGAGAATAATGATGGTACCCAGACTTATGTTCAAACAAATTACCCTATCTGGTGCCAGCCACGCCAAGCTGACAATCCAATCGTCGGCTGTTGGGTCAGCCCACGTTGTGACTACGATCCACAGGATTTTTACTATACCAAGGACCCAACGGACGATACGACTGAAGATTACTGGTTTAAAAGTGTCTTGTCATTTGTTTCTGATCCCGGCTACAAGGTGTTGATCAATGGGCAGTTGACGGAGTTGGATGGCCGCTGGTTTTTTAGCGGTTTATGGTATGCCAATGAAACCTGTACTGGCGACGCGGCATTCTACTCAGATGGATACATACATGCGTTCTTTCGGTTATACGGTAATCTAACCACTGAGGAAGGATTGGAAGGTACGGTGGTACAGTTAATGTCAAGTGCGTTCGACGGCGTGACTAACGAAAATCTTCGCTATTACGACCTCTATCACGTTACAGATTCGTCTAATTCTGCATGCTTGTATGGCCAAAACACCAGTTCTTCGGAAACGGCTATTGCGGATGATCCCGGCGAAACTGTTTTTTCGGGCCTGGACTTAGAACACTGCTTTACATTCGCCGAACCGGGCACTGAGGACTGGATGACAGACAAGTTAGAAAGGCAGGATCGCTGGGAGCAGTTTCACCTCTACCAGGGTAACAATATCTGGGTTAATGGTTGGGACAATACAATCTACCGCCCATGACTATTATCTAAGCCAAAGTTTATGTTGCCCCAAATTACACCACCTCAATAGCTTGAGATGGCAAGTCAAAAAATTAGCCGGCATAAAATAATTCCACTGACGTATTTGCTGTAGCCGTTCTCGATATTGTCAACTTGTGCGGTGGTTCAGTCTTTACGTAGCTCAAGAATGTCTGGAAATTTATAGGAATCCTGCTAAGTCAGTCACTTTCCCTCCGGAAAACTAGAACCAATTTAAATTGCGCGACCGGGCTTTTGTACTGATGCTCAGGCGTTGGAATCCAGTTTCCGAAGATTACCCCCTGCTGCATTTATCGAGTTGGCGGTGTTGTTTATCCCTTTGATAGGCTGGAATTATTTTCCTTAAAGAAATGCGGTTTAACGGACGATAATGGCACATGAAGGGAGCGGAATATAACTGATTCCGTTACTTGCCTGAATTTCTTAGAGAATCTAATGCCGCTGATACGCGCTTCCCGGATTGTCGCAGGAGCATGTCTACGCAGCAAGGAGTAGTTCATCGTGCCAAGAGTAAAGTCCCTAGTAATCATCTTTATTGTATCCGGCCTCTTTGGTTGCAGTGGCAAATCCGGCGATAGCAATCTACTGATACCCACCAATCAATCACCCACAGCCGATGCCGGTTCGGACCAGAGCGTGCAAATGCCGGCCGTCGTGACTCTTGATGGCAGTGCCAGTTCTGATTCCGACGGCGATTTGCTGACTTACGCCTGGAGTTTTGACAACGTACCTATAGGTAGTACTATTACGGCGCTTGACGATGCGACTGTAGTAAAACCGACATTTTCACCGGACGTAGCCGGGAATTACACAATCAGTTTGATAGTCAACGATGGTCTTAGCGACAGTAGTGCCGATACCGTGACGATTACTGCCGGACTGGACAATGTGCCGCCGGTAGCCAATGCGGGGGCGGATCGGGGTGTAATCACTGGACGTCTGGTTACTCTGAACGGCAATGGCAGCAGCGATGCCAATGGTGACAGCCTGACCTATAGCTGGTCCATCGTATCCGTAGCGCCGGCAAGTACCGTATCAGCCCTGTCCGATCCTGCCGTCGTATATCCCAGCTTTACCCCGGATGTCGATGGCACCTACGTCTTCTCGCTGGTCGTTAGCGATGGAGAATTCACCAGTGGTGCAGACAGTGTGACGGTGACCGCCGCGGCCAATGCGGTGCCTGTGGCCAATGCCGGCGCCGACCAAACGGCACCCAAGGGTATCACGGTGCAGCTCGATGGTAGTTTAAGCAGCGATGCCAACGGTGATACCTTGACTTACCTTTGGGGGGTTACCTCGGTTCCTGGTGGCAGTAGCGTCAGTGGACTGGTTAATGACACCAGTATCACACCTAGTTTTACGCCGGATATTGTCGGGGACTATGTATTTAATCTCACCGTAAACGACGGCGATGTCAGCAGCACCCAGGACACGGTGGTAATAACGGCGACCAATACCGCCCCTGTTGCCAATGCGGGAGGTGACCAGGCAACCGTGAGCGGTGCCTTGGTGCAGTTGAGCGGCGGTAATAGCAGTGACCTCAACGGTGACAGTATCACCTACAGCTGGACACTAACGACAAAACCAGGTGGCAGCAGCGCCGCGCTTTCCAATAGCGCTATTGTCAACCCAACGTTTACCGCCGATCTTGCCGGCGCTTATGTGGTGGAACTGATCGTTAACGACGGATCACTGGACAGTGCGGCGGCTACGGTGACGATCACGGCCATAGCCGGTTCGATCTACACCAGCGCGGACAGTTTTCCTATCGCCATTCCAGATGCATCGGCCTTAGGCATTACTTCCACGATCACGGTCAGCGGTGGTCCTGTACCTATTGCAAACGTTGTTGTCGTTATGGACATATCACACCCGTATACCGCTGATATTGATATCAAACTAGAAGCGCCCAATGGCACAATGATTGAACTGACCAGTGACAACGGCGGTGCCGCCGACAACTACACCGGCACATATTTTTCAGACTATGTATCGGGGAATATTGTTGACGGTTTGCCGCCCTTTACCGGTTCCTACCAACCGGAACAATCGCTTGCATCACTCAATGGCGCAAGCGCCAACGGTGACTGGATATTGCATGTCTATGACGATGCAGCCAGCGATACCGGTACGCTAAATGACTGGAAAATCATCTTCCTGAGTAATACACCGCCAAAAGCCAACGCGGGGGCGGACCAGATCGCCGCAGTAGGCACAACCGTGCAGCTGACCGGCGCCCTCTCCAGCGATGCCGATATCGATCCTATGACATTTACCTGGAGCATAATCAGTAAGCCCGTTGGTAGCACCACGTTGTTGAGTAACACCGCCTCGATCATTCCCACCTTTGCGCCCGACGTGGCGGGTCTGTATAAGTTTTCTCTCGTGGTCAATGACGGTACGGTGGACAGCGTCGCCGACGAAGTGATGCTGATAGCGGCGACCGAATACACAAGCGGCGACGGTTTTCCCCTGGCTATCCCCGATGTAGACATTACCGGCGTGGATTCCACAATCAGCGTAGCCAGTGGACCGACAGGTCTGGCTGGGATCGCGGTATTACTTGATATTACGCACACATATACTGGCGATGTAGGAATAGCGCTTACTTCAGCCGTGGGCTCGCAAATAACCTTGAGCAACTATCATGGTAATAGTGGGAATAACTATACCTCGACCCTGTTTTCCGATTTTTCCGGCAACCCAATTGGTGCCGGCACAGCTCCGTTTACCGGTAATTTCAGTCCCGATGAATCACTATCAGCTCTTAGTGGTGAAAATGCCAATGGTACCTGGACACTGACTGTGCATGACCAGGCGTCGAACGATGTTGGCACTCTGGACGACTGGCGGTTGCTGCTTTTCGACACAGTGCCACCGATAGCAAGAGCTGGAGACGACACGCTGGTGACTACAGGCAATTTGCTGCAACTTGATGGCAGCCTATCCAGTGACGGCGATGGCGACACCTTAAGTTACCACTGGTATATGACCAGTAATGCGGACTTGAGTAAAGCGCTGATAAGCAATGCCGCGATTGCCAATCCCACATTCACACCGGACATGGATGGCGACTACATTTTCACCCTGGTCGTGAACGATGGCCAGACGGACAGCATTGCCGACAGCGTGCATATCATCGCCACATCATCCGTGGTCCACGATAGCGTCGACTCCTTTCCGGTTGCCGTCCCGGATAATGATGCCGCCAGTGGCGCCCAATCGACGATTAGTGTGGCTGGCGGTCCGAGCTCAATAACATCCGTCAAAGTCTATAATGTCAACATTACACATACCTGGGTGTCTGATCTCATGCTGACACTGGAATCTCCCAACGGCACGGTGATTACCCTGAGTTCGGCGAATGGTTCCGATGGTGACAATTACACAAACACGGGCTTCAGTGACTCGGCCGGCCAGTTGATCACCGCCGGTGCAGCGCCGTTTACCGGCACTTTTGCGCCGGAGCAGGCATTGTCGGCGTTTAATAGTGAAAATGCCAATGGCACCTGGATACTCCATGTCTACGACACGGTGGCAGGTGATACCGGAAATATCAACGGTTGGAGCCTGGTACTGGAGTGATCTGCCGGCACAATACTGAGTTATTGTCAATTCTGGTGTTTAGCATGATGAATCAAGCGGCGACCTGATCGACTTTCTTTACCTCAATGCCATCTTTAAATATGATTCCCGTAATGACCTTGGCCAGCTGATTAAATC
>JAHECY010000117.1 GCA_024641505.1 Gammaproteobacteria bacterium | reverse complement strand
TTACGCACCCTACGCGCCGGGGCGAAGATCCGACACGGCGTCACGATGCCGGCAATGGATGTAGGCTGCCTATTACGCACCGGTTATTATTTTGAGCGGAGCCGCTGCGTTAGAAGCAACAGCGGTGCGTATTACGCACCCTACGCGCCGGGGCGAAGATCCGACACGGCGTCAGGATGCCGGCAATGGATGTAGGGTGCGTATTACGCACCGGTTATTATTTTGAGCGGAGCCGCTGCGTTAGAAGCAACAGCGGTGCGTATTACGCACCCTACGCGCCGGGGCGAAGATCCGACACGGCATCAGGATGCCGGCAATGGATGTAGGGTGCGTATTACGCACCGGCTTTTGTGTTGAACGAGGTTTTGCCATGAACAAAGCCGCTTTGCTATCGGTCGTAATGGTGCGTAATACGCACCCTACGCGTACACGCCGGCGTGGATTGGCGGAAATTATTTACGGCAGATAACGCTGTTGCATAACACGACTACGATAATCAATACCCGTCACCAACCCGGGTTCACCCTGATCGAGCTGATGGTGGTGATGGTGCTCATCGGTATCATCGCCAGCTTTGCCATGGTGTCGATCGGCCGGGATTCCAAGGACCTGGTGCTGGAAGAGGCCAATCGCCTGCAGGCCTTGATTCAGTTGGCCAGCGACGAGGCGGTGTTGCAATCCCGGGAACTGGCCTTGCAGTTTCACAAGGACGGCTATCGCTTTATGCGTCTGGACACCGACGGTGAAAACTGGCAGTGGGCCACGCTTGATGGGGATTCGGTGTTTAAACCGCGCTGCCTGGATGATCTGGTAAAGATTGAAGTCACTCTGGAAGGGGAAAGTGCCACGCTGGAGTCCATGGATTGTCACGACGGCGTGCCGGGGTCTGCCAAACAGGCGACCGAGGAACATGATCGCCGCCGGGAGGAGCCGGTTTACCCGCGTGTGTTTTTGCTTTCCAGCGGGGAGATGACGCCGTTCGAGATTGCCCTGCCGGTCAATGACAAAGGTGACAAGTTTCGCCTGGTGGGGCAAATTCAGGGATTTCTCAAGCTTTATTATCCCGGTGAGGACGATGACAAGACCTGAACCGCAACGCGGCTTCACGCTGCTGGAGGTGCTGGTGGCGCTGGCGGTGATCGCCATCGCCATGGGCGGCGTGATGCGGGCGGTGTCATCGAATATATCCAATACCGGGTATTTGCAGGAAAAAACCCTGGCCCACTGGATCGCCATGAACAAAATGAATGAGTACATGGCCTTGGAAAAGTTTCCCACCGCCGGTTCCCGTGATAAGGGATCGGTAGTCTATGCCGGACATGAATGGGCCTGGTCCGCTGAAACCAAGAAAGAATCAATTATGGACTACGAGCTGGGTGTGGTGACCGTTGAGGTACGCTTTAATGAAGGTGATGAGTCCCCCCGTGCCAGCCTGGTCAGCGCTTTTCCCACATCGAAATAATCATGCACGCCTCCATCCCGCCGAATGAAAAGATGCGCGGCTTCACGCTGCTGGAGTTGCTGGTGGCGCTGTCGATATTCGCGCTGGTGTCGGCCCTGGCCTATGGCGGTCTGAGCAGTGTGATGCAGGCGCGTACCGTAACCGCAATACACAGTGACCAGATGGCACGATTACAGAAAGCGTTCAATATCATGAGCCGGGATCTGGAGCAGGCCAATGGGCGCGCTATTCGCGACAGTTATGGCACCGCCCAGTCCGGTTTCGCCGCTTCCGACTACGGTGGGAATGCCCTGGAGTTCACGCGTGGCGGCTGGAATAATCCGTTTCCCAGCGCCAAACGCATTCGCAGTTACCAGCAGCGTGTTGCGTATCGGGTGGAAGAAAAAAATTTGATGCGGGTGTACTGGTTTGACCTGGACCTGGATTACGACAGTCCGAAATTCGAGGCGCCCGTGTTGGCGGGTGTGCAAGGCATGGAATTGCGCTTTCTGGACCGGGATAAAAAATGGCAAACCGGTTGGCCGCCCCAGGGGAGTGAGGATCAAGTGCTGCCGCGCGCCGTGGAAGTTACCTTGGATCTGGAAACCCTGGGCAAGGTGAGTCGGCTGTTTCTGCTGGCGCAGGGCGTGCCCATGGAAAAACAGGGTGCGCCCAATACCAACCAGGGTGGCAACTGATGAAGCGCGCCTGTCATCGCGCGCACGCATGCCGCCAGCGGGGTGTTGCCTTGATCACCGCGATGCTGGTAACCGCCTTTGTCGTGGTGGTGTCCGTGGCCATGGTGTCGCGTTTGCAGCTGGATATGCGGCGTACCGGTAATATATTGTTGCGGGATCAGGCGTACATCTACGCGCTCGGCCTGGAGTCGTTTGTCGATGAGGTGTTGAAGAAGGATGACCAGAAAAAAGATGATCTTGGCGAGCCCTGGGCGTTCGAGGGATTGCGCCTGCCGTTCGAAAACGGTCAATTGATGCCCTATGTGGAAGACCTGCAGGGCAGATTCAATATCAACAATCTGGTGCAAAAGAATGCACGCAGTGAGTTTGATATCCAAAGGTTCAAAAATCTACTGGAAATTCTGCGTCTGGACGCTTTGGCGGATCCGGATCAGGCGGAAAATGAATCGTTATTGGAAGTGCTGCGCAACCTGAACAGTGGTGATCTGGCGAACGCCGTCGCCGATTGGCTCGATGGTGATACGGAAAGCCTGCCCGGGGGCGGGGAGGACAGTGACTACCAAAACGGTCCACGTCCCTACCGCACCGCCAACCATTACCTGACCAGTCCCAGCGAGTTGTTGCTGGTGCATGGTTTCAATCCGGTGTTCTATAAATTCGTCGAGCCCTATGTGGCGGCGTTACCGATGCCGGTGACCATTAATGTCAATACCGCGAAGGAGCCGGTGATCCGTGCTCTGGCCGAGGACGTCAATTGTATCCATACGGACAAAATTAACCGTCCGCCGCGCAAGAACCCCTTTGCGGACCTGGGGAAGGAACTGGTGGCGGCACCCGCTTATGATACTTTCACCAGTGCCGATGAATTTCTGAAGCAGGATGCGTTTGCCGGGTGCAAGTTGATCGGTACCTTGATGCGGCAACCGGCGAATGCCGGCAATCCGGGTCAGGATGAGAATAATCCCGATGAATCAAAACAACCAAAAGACGCCAGTGGCACCAACGGTCAAGGTGGTGCGCAGCCGCCGGCGGGGGCGCAATCGCCGAGCGACGTGCTCAGCCCCAACAGCCAGTTCTTCCTGCTTTCCGCCCGGGCCGAAATGGGCAGTGGTGACCAGGTGGTTGGTGTGACTTTGTACAGCGTGATACAGCGAATTAACGGCAAGCTTGCTACAATAGCCCGTTCCCAAGGGGTGTACTAATTGGCTAAACGACTCATCATACGCATACCGCAGATCGAACCGGGCATGGACCCGGATCTCGTGAGTTGGGTTGTGCTGGACGAAACCGGACAGCCGGGGCAGGTTTACCTGGGGTCCTTGGATGAAGCCCAGGAATTTGCGCCGGGTAACAAGGTCACGGTACTGGTACCGTCGATTCATATCGTGCTCACCTCCGCCAGCGTGCCCACCCAGAACCGTCAGCGCCTGGCCAAGGCCTTACCGTATATTTTAGAGGATCAGCTGGCGGATGATATCGATGACCTGCACTTCGCGCTGGGCGTCAAGCGGGACGACGGCACCATGCACTGTGCCGTGGTCCGTAAGGACCTGCTGGAATACTGGCTGGAGCAGCTGCACAAGTTTCATGTTAGCGCTCATGTAATTTTACCGGATATATTGGCGTTGCCGATGGCGCCCAACGAGTGGTCCCTGGTACGCGAGGACGGTCGATACTTGCTGCGTACCGGCGAGGAATCCGGTTACAGCGTGGAAAGCGACATGTTGCTTGACACTCTGCAATTACTGCTGGCAAGCCGCGACGACGCGCTGCCGCTCACATGTCTCAATGTTTTTGACCTGACCGCTCTCCATGATCCCCTGCCGGATCTTGCCGCGCTCGATATCAACGTGGTGCAGGAGGTGGTGGACGCGGACCCCCTGGTGTGGTTGAGTCAGTTCGTGCCGGAGAAGCCCGCCCTGAATTTATTGCAAGGCGTTTACAGTCGGCGCGAACGCATGGGCAAGATGTGGCGGCCCTGGTTGCCCACGGCGGCGATGCTGGCGGGAGTGATTGTGTTGCAATTGGTAACCGGTATCGTGGACTACTATCGATTCAAGTCCCAGGCGCAGGCGTTGAACGATGAGGTGGTGAGTCTGTATCTGGCCGCCTATCCGGGCACCAAGGCGGCGCCGGTGACCATGCTGGAAAAACATATGACGAACAAGCTCAAAGCCCTCAAGGGCGGTGGCAGCGTGGCTGGTGGCTTGCTGGGTATGCTGGCCAACAGTGGCCCGGTGTTCAGCCAGACGCCGGGGGTAACGCTGCGCAATGTGCGCTATCGTGACGGTAAATTGGAAGTAAATCTGGATATTGATAATTTGCAGATCCTGGACAAGCTCAAACAGCAATTGTCGGACACCGGCGGCGTAACCGTGGACATTCTGTCGGCCAATGCCAAGGGTGATAAAGTGGAAAGCCGGTTGCAGTTGACGGAGCGCAGTTCATGAAAGAATGGTTTCTGGCGCTGAATCAGCGGGAACGCGTCATGGTGGGAGGTGGCGCCATTGTCGTGCTTATCATGTTGCTCTACGTCATGGTGTGGAGTCCGATAATGAAGGGTGCGGTGGAGCAGGAGGCGGCCGTGGCCCGTGCCGGCAAGCTTCTGGTGTGGATGAAGAAATCGATCGCCGATGCCAAGCTCATGGAAGGCGCCGGTGGCCAGGCCGGTGGTTTGCGCCCGGGGCAATCGCTGCTCAGTCTTATCGACAGTACCGCCAAGTCGTCGGGTTTTGGTCCTCAGGTGAAACGCGTGAAACCGGATGGCGAGAACAAGGTACAGATCTGGATCGATGACGTGCCCTTTGATCAACTGGTGCAATGGCTGGAGAGTTTGCAGCAAGTCTACGGTGTACACGTGACCTCCACCACTATTGATCGGGGTAATTTCGAGGGCAAGGTCAACGCCAATCTGCAGTTGGAAGGGAGTTGAGTCATGACCCGTAAGTACCTCCCCTATGTGTTGTTCGGGCTGGGCGTTTACCTGGTGTTTTTGATTATGCGCTTTCCTGCATCCCAGGCCTACCATCTGGTGAAAGCCATTGCACCGCAGGCACCGCTGATCCTCAAGGGCGTGCAGGGCACGCTTTGGTCCGGCAGCGCCAGCGAGGCCTATGTTGCCGGGCAGAATTTGTCATCACTGCAGTGGGAGCTGAGCCCCGCCTGGCTATTGCTCGGTCGTGTGCAGGTGCGTGTCGGCATGCGCCAGGGTGAGAGCTATTTTTATGGTGATGTGGGGCGTACCCTGGGTAATGATTTTCATTTTGGCGATGTGGAAGCGCGCCTGCTATTGGAAGATCTGCAACCGCTGGCCAAGGCGATACCGCTGCAACTGGCGGGGGTGGTCAGCATCAATCTGCAGGAGCTGGATTTTGAGGATCATGTGATCTCAGGCGCCGACGGTATCGTGGCCTGGCAAAACGCCGGCATGCGCACCTTGCAGAGCATGACCTTCGGGGATTTGCGTTTGGAATTGCAGAATACCGGTGAAGGTGTTAGCGGCAGGCTTTCCGACAGTGGCGGTGCTCTGTTGGCGGACGGCACCTTAAGTCTCGCGGCGACCGGCTCCTATCAATTTGCCGGCGCCTTCATGGTGCGGGATCGGAATCAAGCGGCACTCAGCCAAAACTTAAACTTTCTGGGCCGTGCCGGCCCGGACGGTAAAATTACTGTATCACGGTCGGGGAATTTGTCGGAGTTGGGGGGGATTTTCGCCAAACCTTCCGGTTCTTGATTTCATCTTCTATAAAAATTCTACTATTGGCGGGTCCGCCTTCAGTTTGAACGCCCGTAAAATGCTACACTTCGCGTCTGTAGTATTTCCCGCTAACGCATGGAGTCGTTCATGGCTTATTTACACATCAATGTGCCCGCTGACGGGCGGAAGATCACCGTCAATGCCGATCAATCCCTTAATGTTCCTGAACAACCCATCATCCCATTTATTGAAGGGGATGGCACCGGTGTCGATATCACGCCCGTCATGCGTCGGGTAGTCGACGCAGCCGTCGTCAAAGCCTATAACGGAAAAAGGGCCATCCGTTGGATGGAGATCTATGCCGGTGAAAAATCCGTGCAAGTCTACGGGGATGGTGTCTGGCTGCCGGAAGAAACTCTGGCCGCGGTCAAAGATTTTTGTGTTTCCATCAAAGGTCCATTGACCACGCCGGTGGGTGGCGGCATCCGCTCGCTCAACGTGACTCTGCGCCAGGAGCTGGATCTGTATGTTTGTCTGCGGCCGGTGCGCTATTTCACCGGTACGCCGAGTCCGGTGCGGGAACCTGAAAAAACCGACATGGTCATTTTCCGTGAGAACTCCGAAGATATTTATGCCGGTATCGAGTGGGCGGCGGGATCGCCGGAAGTCAAGAAGGTAATAGCCTTTTTGCGCCAGGAAATGGGGGTGAAGAAGATTCGTTTTCCGGATACCGCCGGCATTGGTATCAAGCCCGTGTCTGCGGAAGGCACCCAGCGCCTGGTACGCAAGGCCATTCAATACGCCATCGACAATGATCGGGACTCGGTAACCCTGGTACACAAGGGCAATATCATGAAGTTCACCGAAGGTGCGTTCAAGAGCTGGGGTTATGAGCTGGCCAAACAGGAGTTCGGTGCCAAAGAGATCGATGGCGGCCCATGGTGTGCTTTCAAGAATCCGCGTACCGGCAAGCAGATCGTTATCAAGGACGTGATCGCGGACGCTTTTTTGCAACAGATTCTGCTGCGCCCTGAAGAATACAGCGTGATTGCCACCCTGAATCTCAATGGTGACTATATTTCCGACGCCTTGGCGGCGCAGGTGGGCGGTATCGGTATCGCACCGGGCGCCAACCTTTCAGATACCGTGGCCATGTTTGAGGCGACTCACGGTACCGCGCCAAAATACGCAGGCAAGGACCAGGTCAATCCTGGGTCGTTGATCCTGTCCGCGGAAATGATGTTGCGTCACCTGGGGTGGTTGGAAGCAGCGGATTTGATCATCAAAGGCGTGTCCGGTGCCATTCAGGCGAAAACCGTAACCTATGATTTGGAGCGTCTGATGCCCGGTGCGACCAAGCTTTCCTGTTCCGGCTTCGGTGAAGCCATCATCGGCCAAATGTAAACTCCAAAGCGCCGAACCTGTCCAGGGTTCGGCGCCATGCCCTTACGCGGCAACCTTATTCGGGGCGCGCAGTCTAACAAATCATTAATCTGGATATGGTTAGTCGCGTCTTGTATAAATACCCATCTCCGGGTCAAGAAACTAAATTTAACTCTCTGAATAACTGAGAAAATCTCCAGCGAGTCGGGCTTGCAAGCTTACCGTTGGAAATTTATAGTGGTGGAGAGGGCGGGTGTCCCTCAATGTTGGGCTGGGTGATCCGATGCTATAAATGAGTGCTTCACCCGGGTGAAAAGATATCGGCACGTAACCTGCTTTATTTCCGGTGAGATTCGATCAGGGAATGTCTGATAATTCAGGATGATTTGACTAGAATTGACGCATGAAGAAAAAGACGCACTTGATACATGATGATGGATTGGCGGTTGAGGAGGCGAAACCTCAAACCAAGAAACCGCCCCTCTATAAAGTCATTCTGCTGAATGATGATTACACGCCCATGGAGTTCGTGGTGCACGTGCTGGAACAGTTTTTCAGCCTGTCACGAGATAAGGCCACGCACATCATGTTGCATATACATACCCAAGGGAAAGGGGTATGTGGCGTGTTTTCCCGGGAGATCGCCGAGACCAAAGTGGCTCAGGTGAACGAGTACTCGCGGGTGAATGAACACCCGCTGTTATGTACGATGGAAATTGCTTGATTAACCCACAGATGAGACGTATGCCATGTTAAGCAAAGAGCTCGAATTCACCCTCAATATGGCCTTCAAGTCCGCCAAGGACAAGCGCCATGAATTCATGACCGTCGAACACCTGCTGCTGGCATTGCTGGACAACGCTGCCGCGGCGGCGGTGCTCAAGGCCTGTGGTGCGGATATGGGCCGCCTGCGTAATGATTTACACGGTTTTCTCGACGAGACCACCCCCATGCTGCCGGAGCACAGCAGCCGGGAAATTCAGCCTACCCTGGGTTTTCAGCGTGTACTGCAGCGTGCGGTTTTCCAAGTGCAGTCTTCCGGCAAGAAAGAAGTGAATGGCGCCAATGTCATGGTCGCTATTTTCAGCGAACAGGAATCCCAGGCGGTTTATTTCCTCAACAAGCAGAACATTACACGCTTGGACGTGGTGAATTACATGTCGCACGGCATTTCCAAGGTCAATGAGGAGCACGAGGAAGGCATGGGTGGCGCCCCCGGTGATGAAGATGCGGTAGCGGGTGCTGGTGCGGAATCACCCAGTCGCAGTCCCCTGGAAAATTTCGCCGCCAATCTTAACGAAATGGCGCTGCAGGGCAAGATTGATCCGCTGATCGGTCGCAAAGATGAATTGGAACGGGCGATCCAGATATTATGCCGGCGGCGCAAGAATAATCCGTTGCTGGTGGGTGAAGCCGGCGTCGGTAAAACCGCCATTGCCGAGGGCCTGGCGAAAAAAATCGTGGAAGGCGAAGTACCGGAAATTCTGGCGGGTGCGGTAATCTATTCCCTGGATCTGGGCGCATTGCTGGCGGGCACCAAATATCGCGGCGATTTCGAAAAACGTCTTAAAGCGGTCCTGGCGCAACTGGAGAAGGAAAAAGACGCCATTCTCTTTATCGATGAAATACATACTATTATCGGCGCCGGCGCGGCTTCCGGTGGCGCCATGGATGCGTCGAATCTGATCAAACCGGTGTTGGCGTCGGGTCAGCTCAAATGCATTGGCTCCACCACCTATCAGGAATACCGGGGCATCTTCGAAAAAGACCGGGCGTTGTCACGGCGCTTCCAGAAGATCGATATCCCAGAACCGTCCGTCGAAGAAAGCGTGCTGATCCTGGAAGGCTTGAAGTCCCGTTTTGAAGATCATCATCACGTGAAGTACACGCACCCGGCATTGCGTACCGCGGTGGAGCTGTCGGAGCGTTATATCAACGAGCGGCATTTACCGGATAAGGCCATTGATGTTATCGACGAAGCGGGCGCCAGTCAGCGCCTGCTGCCGGCTAACAAACGCAAGAAAATCATCGGCGTGCGGGAGATTGAATCTATTATCGCCAAAATGGCGCGTATTCCGCCGAAAACCATTTCCAAGTCTGATAAAGAAGTGCTCGCCACCCTGGAGCGCGATCTGAAACTGGTTATTTTCGGGCAGGATGAGGCGGTAAATGCACTGGCCAACGCCATCAAGATGTCGCGTTCAGGGCTGGGCGATGTTCAGAAACCCATCGGTTCGTTCCTGCTGGCGGGGCCGACCGGAGTCGGCAAAACCGAATTATCGCGGCAGTTGGCTAAGCTCATGGGCATCGAGTTGATACGTTTCGACATGTCCGAGTATATGGAGCGCCATACCGTATCACGGCTCATCGGCGCGCCTCCGGGTTATGTGGGTTTCGATCAGGGCGGTTTGCTCACCGAAGCCATCAACAAACAGCCGCATTCGGTATTGCTGCTGGATGAAATCGAAAAAGCCCATCCGGATGTCTTCAATCTGCTGTTGCAGGTGATGGACCACGGCACACTCACCGACAACAACGGCCGCAAGGCGGATTTTCGCAATGTGATCCTGGTCATGACCACCAATGCGGGCGCCGCTCAGGCGTCGCGCCGCTCCATGGGTTTCAGCGAACAGGATCATACGACGGACAGCACGGAAGTGATCACGCAGACGTTTTCGCCGGAGTTCCGCAATCGTTTGGATGCCATCATTCAGTTCAATGCTTTGTCGCGGGAATCCATCGGTTTCGTGGTCGACAAGTTCATCAACGAGTTGGAACTGCAACTGCAGGAAAAGAAAGTCATCCTGCATCTGGATGAAGCCGCCCGCGCCTGGCTCGGCGAAAACGGCTTCGAACCGAAGATGGGCGCTCGGCCCATGGCACGGGTGATTCAGGACAATATCAAGAAGCCGTTGGCGGAAGAGTTGCTGTTCGGCCGTCTGGTGGACGGCGGTGAGGTGTCCATCACCGTGAAGGATGATAAGCTGGAGTTTGAAATTCTCGAGCCCGAAGGCATGCCGGCGTAACTCTCTTCTGCAACCTGACGGCGATACTGTGGAGGGTGTGTACTACGCACCCACCGCCACCGCAGGTGGGAAATGTGGTGCGTCACTTTAAGCTTCATCTCAACCAAAGAGCAGTCGGAGCGTAGGGTGCGTATTACGCACCGATTTTTTTTGATCTTGGGCGAAGCCACCCACAACTGAAATAACAGCGGTGCGTCATACGCACCCTGCATAGCTCCATGGTGCATCAATAAATACAATCACAGCTCGTCAATAATTATGTACTGCCCGTTATCGAGAATTTGCCGATCCAAATCGTTCAGTATGTCAAGTGGCCAATTAACCGCGCTGTAGATGGTTTCGTCGCTAGGCAAATCCAGAATCATCGACGGACTGCGCAGTATCGCGTCCACGATCGTGTCCTTTTTGGACTCGAATATATAGAAATCATTATCATGTTTGCCCGCGATTCTCGGGGCTGTAGAAAAAATGTTCGAGGGCGGTTGTGGTAGCCAGAAATCGGGTGTTGTGTTGATAGTATCAAACATGTCGCCGTACTGCTGCGTCGCGACTTTTTCGCCATCAAACTCTATGATCAGTATCGGTGCCCAGGATGGAAACGCATAAGTCATGAAGCGATCAGGCGCATCGGGATCCGGTTCCAATATAATGCCCTGCTCCCAATACAAGCGGCGCAGGATCTCATGAAACTGCTGCGGAGACACTGTGGCGAAAGTTGACGGCCCAGAAGGTGGGCGCAGCGGATTCGGTGCGCAAGCGGCAATGCAGGTGATCACCAATGCGATACCAAGAATGCAGGGTAAACGCTTGAACCTGATAAGCGGT
>JAHECY010000116.1 GCA_024641505.1 Gammaproteobacteria bacterium | reverse complement strand
TGCTGACGGGTATTGCACCGGCGGCGGCGGGCAGCCTTGACGATATCACATTGCAAGTAATTGAACTCGATCAGTCTCCGCAGGAATTCGCCCATATCATCAGCGTCCCGAGCGCGACCACCGAGAGCGATTCGACGCCGCAATCGCAATCCAGCAATGGCGCAACAGCTATCAGCCTCGATGGTGTTGCATCGACTGCCACCAACAGCGCCGCTGCCGACATTTTCCCCGACACTTTGCTGCTCAAGGAACCACCGCTACCCATCGGCGAGCCGGTGTTGTGGCAGGACAACCTGCCGCGGCTCGCCACCGAGGCGCCTACGCAAACCTCAAGCCCGGACTTCATTCCAGGCGTCTTGGTCCCTGACAAAACGCTGTCCGGCGCGCTCAAGGACGCCATTGTCGCCCCCCGCGTCCCCCAGCCGCCTGCGCTGCATGATGCGATCGCGGCGCCAGTCGACAAACCGCTCCCGCACTAAAGCTTACGGCTTCGTCATTTCAGCAGCAGCGACACGCCAGCATGACACTTTATATTCTCTAATGGCACTCCTGCCACTATACTATGCGGCTCATGTCACACCCATGGATGTCCGATGGTCGTAGCCCAATCGCGCTGGATGCTTGTTTTTGCCGTAATAGTGCTTGTATGGAGCGCTGACTGTTCCGCTCAGGAAAGTGGTGACACGCTGTTTGCAGCTGCCACCCGCGCGTTTAAAAAGGATGATTACGAACTGGCACTGCAACTGTTTTTACTGGCGCGGCAACGGGGCATGAACGACGCCCGCCTGCATTACAATACGGGCGTTACCCAGTTCAAACTGCAGCTCTATGAGCAGGCATACCGTTCCCTGCAACAAGCATCGCTGGACCCTGAATTCAGCCCGCTGGCGCATATCAACATGGGGCTGGCGGCGGCGAAGCTGGGCGAACTGAAACTGGCACGACGCCAATTCAAGCTTGCCAAGGCCGAGGCCAATAACAGCGAGGAGCAATTACTGGCAACCAACATGCTGCGGGATCTGGCTGCGGCAGGCCCGCTACTCTCCAACGGCAAGTTTTCCGGCGTGCTGCGCACGGAGATCGGCCGCAATGACAATGTCATTCTGGAGAACGCCAACTATACGCTTAAACCTGAATACAACGATGCGGAAAACTATGCCGCCCTGGCGGCCGATATCAGCAAGCCCTTGACGGAGCAGATCATCCTGGCATCGACGCTTTACAGCCTGCACTACGATGACGACCGAAACGCCAACAAAAACGGTAACAATGATTTCGCCAAGGCCGACCTCGGACTGAAATACACGACGCTCTATGACATCTGGGGTCTGCACAGCGGCTATACAATGGAACGCAACACCTTTCAGGGCGCCGATTTTCAAAACATCGCCACCTTCAACTTCAACATCGAAAAAAATCCGCTCTATGACTCGATACTCGGTTTCGACTTTCGTTATGCGCGCATCCAGCACTACAACAGCGACTACTCGGAATTCTCCGGCACCATGCTGCAACTGGAAGGCCGTACCGGCGTGCGCTCGGCGCAGCGCAGCTTTCAGTTCATGGCGGGCCTGGAAGACAACAACCGTGACGACTATTACAACAGCAGCGGGCAACTGGTAAAAAGCAACTCCGCCACCCGATTTAAAACCGGTATCCAAAGCACGCTGGCGTGGTTTAATCAATCCACGATTGATCTTTTTCTGCAATACCAGATCAGCGAGTTCAAGGGATTCAATATAGTGCGCAACACGCACATCAAGCGCAAAGACGATCGGCTGGTGTTTCAAATGGAACTGCTGTATCCCGTGGCCCGGCAATTATGGTTAAGCGCCAAGTACCGGCATTTGAACAACGACTCCACCATCGTCACCTATACCTACACCAGTAACAACACCAGCACCGGCCTGGTATGGCGGTTTCGCTGACCGGGACCCCGACTATTCGAATTTATAGCCGAAGGTTTCGATATCGTCCTTGAAGTAGGTCGCCACCCGCTCCCGGGTCACATCATCGTAGTAGCGCCGGTAGTCGTCGCGGGCGCTTGCCTTGCGCTTGTGGGGCAAGGCGCGCGGCGCAATGCCGATGCGCCGGCATACCTCATCGAAATCCTGCTGCAATGATTCGTAATGGCCAATGAAATCCACCAGCACCTTGCCGTGCAGATCCTTGACGAAATCCGACTGCCATTGGATAGAGGTATCGAAAATATAATCATAGGGACGCTCGGGATCGAGTTTGACGCGGATGAATTCGGCAAAGCTGTCGATACCGCGCAGCAAGTGCGCATGCTCCTTCTGCACATGGTGCCAGGAACTGACCTGCAAATCCCAGGGATTGCGCACGAACACGAACTTGAACAGGCCGTCGAAAAAATCCTGGGGCAACATTTCCCGGGCGGCGATAATTTTAGAATGACGTGGAAACTTGCTGCCGATGCGATGCCCGGTAATATGACTCAGCCGGCTGCAGATATACTGCGGCACGTACATGGGATCGCGCCAGCGCAACGGTTGCAGCGCGGCGCGCACGCTGGTGCCGCCGGTCTTGGCGATGTGTACGAATAGAAAATTGTATTTGATAGAAAGCAACACGTTAAAAACTCACCTGATAAAAATATGCACCACTACCGGCGCGCTCACACAAGCAACATCGGCCTGACGCGCCGGGCCCAGAATACACCCCCTACCCCAACCCGCGCTTTACTCGAGACACAAGTAAGCGTTGCGCACCACGTTTCCCGCCTGCGGTGGCGGTGCCGTTGCCAGGACGTCACGCGCCAGGGATGGCGCTTGGGAGCCCCCCAGGGATGGGTTCACGGCGTTCCCGGAAACGGCCCCTCCGCCGGCACATCAGCTGGCGGGAAATCCGGAACGGAGCCACCTAACAAGGGGTCTTCGTTCTCGTTTTCAAAAACCGGTGCGTAATACGCACCCTACGCCGCACCGAGAACCTTGAGGTAAGCGGCGCTGCTGGCCTCCAGCGTATAATCCCGCACCGCTTCACGCAAGCGTGCCGCCGGCAGAGGCGCCGCCAGTGTTGCCAACATCGCCTGCGCCAGTTGCGACGCATCGCCCATGGGCACCAACGGACCGTATTTACCGTCCTGCAATATTTGGCGCGGGCCACTCGGGCAGTCCGCGGCCACCACCGGCACGCCCAGTGACAACGCTTCCTTGAGCACATTGGGCGAACCCTCCCAGCGGGAGGACAGCACGAATAAATCGGCGCGCGCCATGTACGCATACGGGTTATCGGTAAATCCCGGCATGGCGACCTGGGCCTGCAATCCCAGACGCGCCACCTGCTGCTCCAAATCGTGCCGCAACTTACCCTCGCCCAGGATGATCAAACGGCAGGGTCGCGTCCCATTGACGATGGCCAGGGCATCGAGCAGGGTCGCGAAATCCTTCTGCCGGGTAAAGCGACCGGCGGCCAGTACCACGGGACAGTCCTTGGCGGTCAACCACGAATGCGGCGCGGCCTGTTGCGCTTTGGCGGCAATGTCCGGCACGATCACCGGATTGTTGGCCACCACCACCTTGTCCGGCGCCACGCCGGTAATCGCCAGCACATCTTCACGCACTCCCTGGGAAACCGCAATCAGGGCATCGATCCAGCGATAGAACAAACGCATATCCCAATGCCACAACATTTTGCGCAATACGCTCTGCCCCGCCAATGCGCCGGACACCGTGGTTCCCAGGCGACCCACCAGGCGCAACCGGGCACCGCTCAGCCAGCGCGCGATTACCGCCATGCGAATCGCCCGGTGCTTGGCCACAAGCATGGCCTGAGGCGGCCGCTGTTTCATATAGGCCACCAGCTCCGGCAGGCAGGTCAGATTATGCTGGGCTTTCATTTTGATCACATTGACCTGCGGCGGAATATTGGCCAAATGCTCACCCTTGGCCTTGATCAACAGCATATCCACGGCAAATCCCTGCTGCACAAATCCCTGCGCCAGATTGGTCACCATGCGCTCCACGCCACCCTGACCCGAAAACGAAATCAGTATGCCGATGCGTTTTTCAGGCGGCATCATCGCTCCCGCGCAAGCCCAGAGCCTGCAAATAGCTGTCGGTACTGGCCTGCAGAGAATAACGTTGCGCCGCGGCACGCAACACGGCCGCGTCCGGCGGCTGATCCAGCATCGCCTTCAACCCGAGATAAACCCGGTGATGATCACCCACCGGCGCCAAGTACCCCAAACGCCCACCGTCCAGTATTTCCATCGGTCCACTGGGACAGTCGGTGGCCACCGACGGGATACCGGCAGCCATGGCTTCCATCAACGCCACCGGCGAACCTTCACAGATCGACGTCAGCGCAAACACATCGGCCCGGGCCATAAATCCGTAGGGGTTGGTTTGAAAACCCGCCAGGTCCACGTCATCCTCCACGCCGAGCTCCTTGAGCAAGCGCAACAGGTTGTCCCGTTCCCGGCCCTTACCCAAGATAATCAGTTTTACCGCCCGTTCCGCCCGCAGCAGGGCGAAAGCACGCACCAGCGTGGCAAAATCCTTGCGCAGCGAAAGCTCACCCACCCCGAGGATCACCGGTACCTCTTTTGAATTCAACCACCGGTGGGACACCGGCTCGGAGATTTGTCGGCCGAATTCAGCGTTAATCACCGGACTGGGCACCACGGAGACTCGGGAAACCGGCAGGCCGGCAATGCGCGCCAAGTCCTGAGCCGCACCCTGGGACGGCGTAATCAGCGCATCCGCGAAACGATAGAACAAACGAATAGAAGCATATTGAGTCCAGCGGTTGAACGCACTGCGCTGCTCCAGGTTCTTGGAGACCGTGGTGCCCATACGCACCACCACGCGGCGCGGCCAGTGGCCGAGCAGGCGCGCCACGATCGCCAGACGATTCACCTTATCCTTGTCGGCCAGCACCACCTGCGGCCGTTCCCGGCGCAGATAGCGCAGCAAGGCCGGCAGGCTGGTGTTCACATGACGCGTACCGAGGGGAATGACGCGGATTAACTCGTGGGGCGTACGCAGCGTGGGACCGTGGTTTTCAATGTGCAGTAAATCGACGCGGATGCCCCGGTCGGCGATGGCCGGTAACAGGTTATTCATGACGCGATCCACGCCACTGTGTCCGGACGTTGCCAGAAATACCGCCAGATGCGGCTTGGGGGAGGAATCAATGGATTTCATGTGGAGCCTGAGGACGCGGATCAGCCAGCCGTTTACCGATGACAATGTTGTGCCATAGACCCCGTCTGCACATCAAGTGTGATGTCGCTAATCGGGCGCCTGACGGCCCCGCGGGATCAATACTTCCAAACGGCGCCATTGTACCAGCATCGGACGCCTGCCGATATGGTAAATTGCCCGGCCTGCAAGGGTTCTGGATGAAAGCGCAGTGGGCGTTTATACTGCCTAAGCACCGGCACCCCGCCCGGAAACTTCATGCCGCCAAGGTTAGCGACCACCGCCCCAGGTGGCCAGGAAGCAAGCCGTTGTAATGGCCAATATTCACTGTGGTAGTAATCAATGCATACAGATCAAGCTGTCCATATCGTACTTTCGGAAAACGTGCCACCCACCTGGGGTGGCGTGGCCCGCGTCGCTTTCAATGTTTGTGTTGTTCTCGCGGAGGCGGGATTGCCGACGGTGTTGTGCGGCTTTGACCGTTACGTTGCCGATCCCCTGTACCGGGGTCAGAAATTCAGCGTGCTGCCGATCCCCTCCCGCGGCTGGAAAATGGCTAAAGATCTCACCATGGCGTTATTGCTGTGGCGCATCTCCCGACGTTATCGTGGACGCCCCATTGTGCTCTATGCGCTCACCTGGAAACTGGCGCGCATCGCCCGTTTCTTCTGCGCCCGTCGGGGCTGGCGCCTGGTGGTGTTCGCCCACGGCCTGGAAGTCACCAAACAACTCACCGGTAATGCCAACCCGTCCATGGCACGGGTGTTTCAGGCCGCGGACCTGTGCCTGGGGGTCAGTCGTTACACCGCGGAAGTCTTGACCGCCATCGGCGTACCGGAGCATAAGGTGCGCGTATTGAACAATAGTGTGGACACCGCCGAGTTTTATCCCTGCACCGATCCTGCGGAATCAGACGCGGTCCGGAGCTTGCGTGCGCGCATCATCGACGACGGCGTTATTATCCTGACGCTGGCGCGGGTCATCCAGCGCAAGGGGCAGGATTCGGTCATTCAGGCGCTGTCGCGATTGCGGCAACGTCTGCCCGCCGATGCGCCGCACGTGCGTTATGTGGTTGCCGGCCGTGGACCCGAAGCGGAACTGATGCGACTCAAAGCACTGGCGCAGCAACTCGGCGTCAGCGATCAGGTCATTTTCTGGGGATATGTGCCCGCGGAACAAATGCGCGCTTTTTACAATGCCTGCGATATTTATGTAATGAACAGCCGCATCATCGACCGCAACCAGGACGTGGAAGGTTTCGGTATCACCTTCCTGGAGGCCAGTGCCTGCGGCAAACCGGTGATCGGCGGCCGCTCCGGCGGCATTCCCGACGCCGTGGCCGACGGGGTCAGCGGCTATCTCGTGGACCCGGAGGATATCGATACCCTGACGGAGCAATTGTACCAACTGATCACGGACCCCGAACTGCGCCGCACTCTGGGGGCCAACGGTCTGCGCCGCGTGCAACTGGAGTTTACGGTACCGGCAATCGGGGCGCAGTTGCTGGCCCTGATCGAAAACCTGCCTGATAAATCATCGTGACGCGCGGCAGGCGCTACCATACTCGCCGCAAACGGATTCACACCGGAACGCAAGGCGTACCCGCCAACAACCTGAAACGCAAAACGCCTGACCACACTTTCGTGGCAGCCAGCGTGCACCACGAATGGCTGCCTCATCATCAGTGATCGACACCACCCGGCGGTTCAGTGTGTGCGCTCCGGGGAAGTGCCGGCACCCGCCAGCACCCGTTAGCGCCGGCAGCGATGCAGGCGCAAGCGGTCCGACAGAAACTTGAGACCACCCTGCGGCAGCGCGAACAGCCATAACACAAAGGAATGGATAGCGCGCACCTGCTCGGCGACGCCAACATGGCCATGCAGGGAATAGCGAATGTAATTCACGTAATTATTGAAGCGCACACCTAACGGGTCAGCCACGCCGTGGATATTGATCTCTTCCAGGAAAAAGTAACGGTAGCCCAAAGGATTGCGCATGCGCAGGCAAAACCGGTTGGCGGATAGACCACCGGGCTGGTACTCGATATATTGCACCACGTGATTGATAAACCGCACCTTGTAATCATGGGCGATACGCCGCCACAACAATGACGGCCGCACATGCCGTTCCCCCGGAAACTGCGGATAAGGAAAACGGCGCAAGATGTCGCTGCGAATGGCGTTTTTCTTATCGCCAGTGACACCGAATTGCTTGCGGATCGCCATGTGATCGGCGTCGAACACGTCCTGCGGAAAACGGCTGCCGGCGACCCGGCCGTCGAAAAATGCGGTGAGACCCTCGATGCCCGCATAGGATTGACGCTCGCGCTCGGGGATCGCCAGCCAGTGTTGCTGAAACACAGCCAGGGCATCCGGCGCCAACTTGTCATCGGAATCAAGCATCACCATCAGCTCACCATGCAACATCGGTAATACGGTATTGAATGCGATATGCTTCCCCTGATTGGGCTGCCACTGATAACTGACGGCGAATGGCCGATCTTCCGCCCAGCCTTGTACCAGCTCCCGGGTGCCATCTGCCGAGCCATCGTCGACAATCAGCACCTCAAAGTCGCGGCAGGTCTGGGCATCGATACTGTCGAAGGCGCGGGGCAGAGTATGCGCGCGATTGTAGGCCGGGATGAAAATACTGAACATCGGGGGCGTACCGCGGCCGGTGTCGCGCGCGGCCTGGTTGGAATAGGTAACGGACATTGGCACCGGCATCGGGAAAGATTCGGCCATGATTATACTAGAATTTAACTTCCGGGGCCGCCCCTCTCGCCGGGGACAAAATATGCTAGAATGGCGGCCCGATTCCAGGTGCCGGCGCCATGAAGTTGCAACTTCCCGATTACACTCAAGTATCCGTGCTGGTAGCAGGGGATACCATGCTGGACCGTTACTGGACCGGCAGCACCCAACGTATTTCTCCCGAAGCCCCGGTACCCGTGGTCAAGGTCAACAGCCGCGATGAACGACCCGGCGGCGCGGGCAATGTCGCCCTCAATATTACCAGCCTGGGCGCCCGCGCCATGGTGCTCGGCCTGACCGGCGACGATGAAGCCGGCGCCTTGCTGTCCGAGAAACTGGGCGGCCAGCGGCAAATCGCCAGCCAACTGCTCAAGATCGCCAGCAAGCCGACCATCACCAAATTACGCGTGTTGAGCCGCCATCAGCAGTTGCTTCGTCTGGATTTTGAAGAGTGCTACAGCGCCGAGGACAGCGGCAGACTGGTCGCCCCCTTCGACACGCTGCTACCACAGGTCCAGGTGGCAATTTTATCGGATTACGGCAAGGGTACTTTGGCCTTGGCCCCGGCGTTCATCGCCAAAGCGCGCAGCCGCAACATCCCGGTGCTGGTGGACCCGAAAAATCCCGATTTCGAACATTATCGCGGCGCAACGCTGGTAACTCCCAATCTGGCCGAGTTCCAGGCGGCGGTCGGCACGTGCGCCTCGGAGCAGGAACTCTCCAGCAAAGGCGAAAATCTTATGGCGCGTCACGATATCGCCGCGCTGCTGGTGACGCGCAGCGAACAGGGCATGAGCTTGTTGCGACGCGATCAGGCACCGCTGCATATTCCAGCACTGGCGCGGGACGTGTTCGATGTTACCGGCGCCGGCGATACCGTGATCGCGGTGTTGGCGACGTCGCTGGCTGCGGGCGTAACGCTGGATCAAGCCGCGGAAATCGCCAATCTGGCCGCCGGTATCGTCGTCGGCAAGCTGGGCGCGGCGTCGGTGAGCGTACCGGAACTGCGGCGCGCTTTCCATGACCTGCACAGTGCCGAACAAAACGTGGTCAGCGAAGACGAGCTCATGATGCTTATCGAAGACGCGCGCGCGCACGGCGAGTCCATTGTCATGACCAATGGCTGCTTCGATATCCTGCATGCCGGCCATGTGTCCTACCTGGAACATGCGGCAAAACTCGGTGACCGCCTGATCATTGCCATCAATGATGACGCCTCGGTCAGCCGACTCAAGGGGCCGACACGGCCCATCGTGTCACTGGCGGACCGCATGCAGGTGGTGGCGGGGCTGGAAGCCGTGGACTGGGTGGTGGCGTTTTCCGAAGACACGCCGGAACGTCTGATCTGCGCCATCAAGCCCGATATCCTGGTCAAAGGCGGCGACTATCGGCCGGAAGATATCGCGGGCAATGCCTGCGCCGGCAGTACACAGGTATTGCACTACCTGCCAGGCACATCCACCAGCGACATCATCAACAGAATATGCGACAAGCGCTGAACACATGACGAAAGCGGACAACGGGCGGGAAAATTTCATGGCAATCCCGTTGCCCGTGACCGCCAGCAACTTCGGGAGCCCCGCAGCATGAGAACCCTGTACACCCTGGTTTTATATTTGCTGACCCCGGTGGCCCTGTTACGGCTGACCTGGAAAGGCTTAAAAAACCGCGCATACTGGCAACGCTGGCCGGAACGTTTCGGCTATTTCACGGCACCGACATTACAGCGTCCATTGTGGATACATGCGGTATCGGTGGGCGAATTTCAGGCGGCAACGCCGTTTATCAAAAAACTCATGAAACTGCATCCCGACCGATCCCTGGTGATCACCACCACCACGCCCACGGGTTCCAGCAGGGTCACCAGCGTTTTCAACGGTCAGGTATTCCATGTGTATATGCCCTATGACCTCCCCGGCGCGGTAGGCCGCTTTCTCGATAGCGTGCAGCCGGAACTGGCCTTGATCATGGAAACTGAACTTTGGCCTAATCTGTTTTTCCAGTGCGCGCAACGCCGGATACCGGTATGCATTGCCAATGCCAGACTTTCCTTGCACAGCCAGCAGGGTTATCAGCGTTTTAAGCGCCTGACGAAACTCACACTGCAACAGGTCGCCAGCATCGCCGCCCGAGGGGTGCTCGATCAGGAGCGATTTCTGCAATTGGGAGCGCCGGCGAACCGAGTCCATGTTGCCGGTAATATCAAATTCGATCTGGAAATCCCCGATGATCAGGTAGCGGCCGGCCACGCACTGCGTGCCGACGCAGCCGGTCGATTTATCTGGATTGCCGCCAGCACCCATGAAGGCGAGGAACTGCAGGTACTGGAAGCGCACCGCATTATCAAACAATCATTGCCCAAGGCGTTACTGCTGCTGGTACCGCGACATCCCGAACGCTGCCCCCATGTCCATACCTTGTGCCAGCGGCAAGGATTCAAAACGATACGACGCAGTCACGGCGCAGCCATTGACGGAAGCGTCGACATCTACCTGGGTGACACCCTGGGGGAAATGATGCTGCTGTACAGCGCGTCGGATGTAGCGTTTGTTGCCGGATCCCTGGTGCCCATCGGCGGACACAATATGCTGGAGGCGGCCGCGGTCGGCATACCCGTCATTTCAGGCCCCTATCTTGCCAATTTTACTGAAATCAGTCAGGCGTTGATCACCGCCGGCGGCATGCGCAAGGTAAACAGCCCGGAAAAACTCGCCGGCGCAATACTGCAATTGGCCACCGACTCCATCGCGCGCGCGCGCATGGGCAAAGCGGGCCGGCAACTGGTGGCTGACAACCGTGGCGCGTTGAACAAACTTTATACGCACATCCAGCCCTATTTGTAACACCGGTACAGCGCTTGAATTATCAGAGGAAGGGTTCATAACGAATGTGAAACAGGACATCTCCCGCCGCAAATAAGTCACTTTGTCCCGCATAAAAAAACCGGTGCGTGATACGCACCCTACGCAGCAAGAAGCCAGCGCGTGATACGCACCCCACGCAGTAAAAAGCCAGTGCGTAACGCGCACCCCACGCAGAACCGCGCCGCATGTTGTGTAGGGTGCGTATTACGCACCGTAGTTTTTTTGAATACAACGAAGAATCTAGCGTGCCGCCCTGTTCCGGGTAACAAACCGGTGCGTAATACGCACCCTACGCAGCAAGAAGCCAGTGCGTAATACGG
>JAHECY010000115.1 GCA_024641505.1 Gammaproteobacteria bacterium | reverse complement strand
CTCGTGCAGGGTACGATCGCTCGTGTAGGGTGCGTATGACGCACCGCTTTCTGGGCTTCGTTCGGGCCTTGAAACACGGTGCGTAATACGCACCCTACGCGCAGCCCGTGGCACGACCGCACAGTACGCAATCGCTCGTGCAGGGTACGATCGCTCGTGTAGGGTGCGTATGACGCACCGCTTTCTGGGCTTCGTGCGGGCCTTGAAACACGGTGCGTAATACGCACCCTACGCGCAGCCCGTGGCACGACCGCACAGTACGCGGGGGGCGTATTTACGCAATCGCGTGCTTTACAAAGCGGCACCTGCGCCGCTCCTGCTCCCGCTCTCGCTCTCGGCGCAACGATTACAAGGTGGCGAACACCGCCGCCGCCGCCTGCAAGGTCGCTTCGATTTCCGCGTCGCCGTGGGCGCTGGACACGAAACCCGCCTCATAGGCCGAAGGCGCCAGATACACGCCGTGATTCAGCATGCCGTGGTAGAACAATTTAAAACGATCGATATTGCATTGGGTCACTTGCGCGAAGGTCGACACCTGCGGCGCCTCGGTGAAAAAGAAACCGAACATCCCGCCCACCTGATTCGCCGCCAGGGGAATACCCGCGGCCCGTGCCTTGCCTAGCATGCCCGTCACCAGTTGCGTGGTGCGCGCGCTCAGGTTTTCATAGAACCCCGGCGCACTGATCAGCTCCAGCGTGGCCAACCCCGCCGCCATCGATACCGGATTGCCCGACAGCGTGCCCGCCTGATAAATCGGACCCAGGGGCGCAATCTGCTCCATGATCTCGCGCTTGCCGCCGAAGGCACCCACCGGCAAACCGCCGCCGATCACCTTGCCCAGCGTCGTCAAGTCCGGCGTGACTTTGTAATATTCCTGCGCACCGCCGCGTGCCACGCGAAATCCGGTCATCACTTCATCGAAAATCAATACCGCGCCGTATTCATCACACACCGCGCGCAGGCCTTCCAGAAACCCCGGCACCGGCGGGATACAATTCATATTTCCCGCGACCGGCTCGACGATAATACAGGCGATCTGATGCCCCACATGGGCGAACGCTTCCTTTACCTGCTCGATATCGTTGAAACTCAAGGTAATGGTATGTTCCGCCAGTGCCACGGGCACGCCCGGCGATGTGGGCACGCCCAGGGTCAAGGCGCCGGAACCGGCCTTCACCAGCAGCGAATCCGAATGGCCGTGATAACAGCCTTCAAACTTGACGATCTTGTCACGGCCGGTAAAGCCGCGGGCCAGACGAATCGCGGTCATGGTCGCTTCGGTACCGGAGTTGACCATGCGCACCATGTCCAGCGACGGCACCAGCGCGCACACTTTCTCCGCCATGCGTGTTTCGATTGCCGTCGGTGCGCCAAAACCCAGGCTGTGGCGCACCACCGCCTGCACCGCTTCCAGCACCTGCGGATGGGCATGACCCGCGATCATCGGTCCCCAGGAAGCCACATAGTCGACGTAGCGTTTGCCATCCTCGTCCACCAGATAGGCGCCCTCGCCCTTGGCGAAAAATATCGGATCACCGCCCACGCCCTTGAACGCGCGCACCGGGGAATTGACGCCGCCGGGAATATGCTTCTGGGCGGCAACGAACAGGTCATGGGATTTGGTCATGATTACGTCCTTTGATAATTATATTTACACCAGACCGATGTGGCCCTGGTGCGTGAACAAGTTGGAAAATTTCTGCGCCGCCAGCGTGATGTCCTGCTGGGCGAACACCCCCTGCACCACCGCCAGCATGTCGGCCCCGGCGTGCAACAAGGCGGCGCCGTTGTCCGCGGTGATGCCGCCGATGGCGCACACCGGAATGTGGAGATACTGACGTGCCCGCTGCAACAACTCGATCTCCGCCTGCACCGCCTCGGGCTTGGTGGCGGAAGGATAAAACCGGCCGAACGCCACATAATCCGCGCCGATCTTCTCCGCCAGTTCCGCCCTGGAAAACTGATCGTAGCAGGAGACGCCGATGATGGCGTGGTCACCCAACAGCTCGCGGGCCTCCCTGATCCCCTGATCATCCTTGCCCAGATGCACGCCGTGGGCCCCGATATGCGCCGCCAATGCCACGGCATCATTGATGATGAAGGTCACCTGGTGCTCCTGACACAGACGCAACAACGCCCGGGCATTGGCCTCGGCCCGCGCCGCATCCGGACGCTTGTCACGATACTGCACGATAGCGGCGCCACCCTTGATCGCCGCCGCGACCTTTACCACCAATTGCGCATCATCTATCGTTTGCGCATCCGCGATCACATACAGACCGCGCAATACCGGTTTATTCATGGCCTTCCTGATGCCACATGCTGATATCTTCCTCTTCCGCCCAGAACAGGCGATTGGGCAGGTGCTGCCCCATGCCGATGGCATACCCGTGCTTCAAGGTTTCCCAGGTGTAGTGTTGCGCCTCATACACCGCGCCCATGGGCTCGACGCCTTGCGCCAGCAACCCGGCCAGCGCCGCCGCCAGGGTGCAACCGGAACCGTGATAACTGTGTGCCAGCCGCTCCCAGGTATAGGTCTCGAGACGCTGCCCGTTGCCATAGAACACGTTGATTACCGGATTGGCGCCACGTACCGGGTCCACCAGCTTGGGATTGCTGGCATGGGTGCCGGTCACCAGCACGAATTCACAACCCTGGTCCAAAAGCATATGGGCCCGCGCATCCATACTGTCCCCACGTGACGCCAACCGCTCCAGCTCCAGAATATTGGGCGTCAGCACCGTGGTGTTGGGAATCAGCAGCTCCTGCATGGCCTCGATGAGCTCCTCGTCGGCCAGCATATTACCGCCGCCGCTCATCAACACCGGGTCCAGCACCACCGGCAGTTCCGGGTAATCATGCAGGATGCTGTGGATCACTTCCACGTTCTCGACACTGCCCAGCAGACCGATCTTCACCGTGGCCACCGGCATGTCTTCCAAAATCGCCCGCGCCTGCTCCACCACCAGGAAGGAATCCACCGGGTTGACGCGCTTCACGTCCACGGTGTCCTGCACCGTCAGCGCCGTCACCACGGTCACGCCATGGCACCCCATGCTGGCGATGGCCTCGATATCCGCCTGCACACCGGCGCCGCCGCTGGGATCATGACCGGAGAAGGTTAGCACCACCGGTACGTTGTTTTGCTCAGTCATCGTCTGGCCTATGATTCAATTGTTATGTAAGGCGAACCTGATTCAGAAGGGTTTCACCACCACCAGCAGCACCACGGCGACCAACAACAGCGCCGGTCCCTCATTGAAGAAGCGATAAAATTTTTCACTGTGCCGATTGCGGTCATGGCGAAAATCCAGCACCAGTTTGTAACACCAGCCGTGATAAGCCACCAGCAAGGCCACCAGAAACAACTTGGTGTGCAGCCAACCCATATTGGAAAACGCCGTCCACGCATAGGCAAACAGCAGCCAGAAACCGAAAATCGCCGTGGCCACGGCGCCCATGGTCATGATGATGAAGAGCTTGCGTTCCATCACTTTGAAACGCACGTTACCGGCGTCGTCACTGACGCCCACATGATAGACGAACAGCCGTGGCAGATAGAACAGTCCGGCAAACCAGGTAACCATGAAAATAATATGCAACGCCTTGACCCATGGCATGTCGCCGTTCTCCTCGCTTAATAAATAATCAACGGTAGATACTTTGCACTTTGTGCCGGGTGATCACGCCTTCGATGCGTTTCATCACCGGTCCCACGGTGCGCCATATATAGAGTATATCCACGCCTTCCCGGTCCATTATATCCTGCGCCTCGCTTAGCGTGGCCTGAAAATATATTCCGGCCAGATCCAGACGCTCGCCGGGAATATCCATCAAATCAAGACTGGCATCCGAATTTTCCTCCAATCTACGCGCCAGATCCGCCGCCCGCAACGCCTGGGCGGGGAGGTCGTCCTTTTTGATGATGATCCACCGGGGCTTGCCGGTGAGCATGGCCACCGCCTGGTTCACCTCGACAAGACGTGGGCTCTCCACGAATTTGCGTTCCACCGCGTCCATCACGCTCAAGCGTTGCAAGGCCTGGGTCACCGGGTCCGCCCGGTATTCCAGGCCGCGCACCCGCATCAGCATTAAAAATATGGACTCTTTATTGAATAAATGGCTCACCGTCAAGCTGGCGCTGATCACCACCAACATGCCCGGTAAAATGATATTGGGATTATTGGTCAACTCCAGCATGGCCATCAGCGCCGCCAGCGGTGCGTTGAGCGTTGCCGCCATCATCGCCCCCATGCCCAACATGGCATAGAACCCGGAAGAAGAATGGGTGAAGTGATCCCAATGCTGGGCGAACACCCCCATCACGCCCCCGGCCATGGCTCCCATGAACAATGTCGGCCCGATCAAACCACCCGGCAAACCAAACCCCACCGCCACCGAACTCGCCACCACCTTGACCAGCAATACCAGCAGCAATACCGACAACGCGATTTCGCCCGCCAGGGCGGCACTCACGGTATCGTAGCCAATGCCCATGATTTCCGGCACCGGCAACGCGCAACACCCCATGATCACCCCCGCCAATGTGGTCTTGCGCCACAGGGCCATGGTGCGCGTGTGCATGGCAATCCATTGACTGGCATGTATAAACACCGCGGACACCACCCCCACCAGCAAACCCATCAGAAACATATAGGGCAACTCCATCATGGAGGCGATATCCAGCGGCGGCACGGCGAACGCAGGCGCGGCGCCGAACACCGCGCGGCTCACCACGGTGGCGCCGACCGCCGCCAGAATCACCGGGGCGAAGCCCGTGATCGTGTACTCCATCATCACCACTTCCATGGCAAACACCACACCCGCCAGGGGTGTGTTGAACGAGGCGGCGATCGCCCCCGCGACGCCACACGCCACCAGCACCCGGATACTGTTGTTGGGCAGCGTCAGCCACTGCCCCAGCAAACTGCCACTGGCCGCGCCCAGATGAATACTCGGACCCTCGCGCCCCATGGAATGCCCAAAGATCAGGCACAAGGCCGCGCCGGCAAACTGTGCTAGAAAATTCCCTAACGGCAAATGCCCCTGGTAGTAGGCCAGGCGTTCCATGACATGCACAACACCGGTGCCCCGATGAGGTTCGCGCAGCAGTTGCCAGATCATACCGATCAGCAAGCCGCCGACCACCGGCAGGATAAAACGCCACTGGGGCGCCAATTGTTCGAAATTTTCACTGCCACCGCCGGGTAGATAGGAGCCCTGCGCCGATTCCACCAACAGGCGGAACGCCACCATCACCGCCGCCGCCAGCACGCCACTGACGGCACCCATGATCGCCAGCAACGGTAATGCCTTGTCGGAAGTCAGTTTGTTACGCAGTTGATCTAACATAACCTCAAGTGTCGGGGTGGGACGCCGGCGGCGCAGGCAGGGACTGACGCTTATTGTACTCAAGTTTATCCCTGGCGTTTGATCTTAGCGCGTGCTACGCGCAATTGAACATAACCACATCCTTTGCCCAGTAAAACACCACTCGGTATGTCCGCCGCTTGACGCGCACCAGGCCGGGTTGTATAAACCTGCATTATCGGTGGATCAAATACCTTTGGCGTCCACGCAATTTTCGATTTCTCGACATAACTACAATAAAAAAGTAGTTCGGCGGCTTCCAAGCCGCTTTTTTTTTCTTTAAAAATGTCCGGCGGCATTGGTGTACACTGTGAGGCATCCCCGAACCAGCACAAGGCACTGACCCGTCTCCCTCACTATGTCGAATCCCCAACCGCGCATTCGCGAAATTCCCTATAACTACACCTCATTCTCCGACCGGGAAATCGTCCGCCGGTTTATCGGCGAAGATATGTGGCAGGTGCTCAATAACTTGCGTGGTCAACGCCGTACCGGCCGCTCCGCGCGCATGCTGTTCGAAGTCCTGGGCGACATGTGGGTCATCACCCGCAATCCGTTCATTCAGGACGACCTGATCGAAAATCGCAATCGTTGGGCCTCCCTGGTGCACGCCCTGTATCACCGTCTGGATCAGATCCTGGCCCGGGCCGAAGGCAACGCGGACGCCCTGGCCCTGGTCGACAAGGCACGCAAGGCGGTGCAGGAATTTGAAGGCTGGTTGCCCCGGCAGAAACAACTGCGCGGCAAGGTGCTGCGCAAACTGAGCCGCCGCACGCGTGTCGACAATATCAGCTTCGACGGCCTGGCGCGGGTGTCCCATGTCACCGACGCCAGCGACTGGCGCGTGGAATATCCGTTCGTGGTGCTCACCCCGGACAGCGAGCAGGAAATGCAACCCCTGGTGCGCGCCTGCATGAAACTGGGCCTGACCATCATCGCCCGCGGCGGCGGCACCGGCTATACCGGCAGCGCGGTGCCCTTGTACCCGGACACCGCGGTGATCAATACCGAAAAACTCGAAAAAGTCGGCCCGGTGAAGCTGCGTCGCCTGCCCGGCGTCAGCCAGGAAGTCGCCACCATCGAAGTGGAAGCGGGCGTGGTCACCAAACGGGTGGCGGAAGCGGCGGCAGCCGCCGGTTATGTGTTCGCCGTTGATCCCACCTCCCAGGACGCCTCCACCATCGGCGGCAATATCGCCATGAACGCCGGCGGCAAAAAAGCCGTGCTCTGGGGCACCACTCTGGACAATCTCGCGTCCTGGAGGATGATCATGCCCGACGCCACCTGGCTGCACATCGAGCGCGTCAATCACAACCTGGGCAAGATTCACGAGCAGGAAATGACCGAGTTTCGCCTGCAGCGTTACGACTACAAGGGCAACAGCATGGGCAGTCCGCGCACGCTGCACATTCCCGGCGCGGTGCTGCGCAAGCAGGGTCTGGGCAAGGATGTCACCAATAAATTTCTCGGTGGCCTGCCCGGCGTGCAGAAGGAAGGCTGCGACGGCCTGATCACCTCCGCGGTGTTCATCCTGCACCGCATGCCCAGACACATGCGCACCGTGTGCCTGGAATTTTTCGGCAACGATCTCAATAAGGCGGTGCCCGCCATCGTCGAAACCAAGGACTATCTCGATGGCCTCGACGGTGTGATGCTCGCCGGCCTGGAGCATCTGGACGAACGCTACGTGCGCGCCGTCAATTACACCACCAAGGCGGCGCGCCGCGAACGCCCGAAAATGGTGTTGCTGGCGGATATCGCCGGCGACGATGAAAAGCAGGTGGCCGTGGCCGCTTCGCATGTGGTGCGCATGGCCAATGAACGGGACGCCGAGGGCTTCATCGCGGTGAGCCCTGAAGCGCGCCACCAGTTCTGGCAGGACCGTTCGCGCACCGCCGCCATCGCCGCCCACACCAACGCCTTCAAGATCAACGAAGACGTGGTCATTCCGCTGGAGCGTCTGGGCGACTACAGCCAGGGCATCGAGCACATCAACATCGAACACTCGATCATGAACAAGCTGGTCATCGTGCGCGCGGTGATGACCTATCTGCGCAGCGATCTGCCGGAAATTCGCGCCGTGCCCGATTATGAAACCAGCGCCGAAAACGACGTGATCGTCAACAACAAACGCGCCGCCGCGCTCGCGCACCTGGCGGGCATCGATGAACGCTGGAGCGCGATCCTCGCCAACCTGGACCAAAAAGCCGGCGCTCACAAGCAGCTGCTGACGCCGGAACAACACAAGATGATCGGCGCCAAGGATACTTTATTCAGCCTGTTACAGCGCTATGACGTGCGTATTTCCTATCGCGAGGAAGTGGCGGCACCGCTGAAAGCGATCTTTACCGGCCGCGAATTCACCGGCGTCCACAAGCGCCTGGATCAAATTCACGCGGAGCTGCGTACCAGCCGTTTATTCGTGGCCACGCATATGCACGCCGGCGACGGCAACGTGCACACCAACATCCCGGTGAACTCCAACGACTACGGCATGATGCAGGCCGCCAGCCGCATCGTCGACCGGGTGATGGCCCTGGCCCTCGACCTGGGCGGCGTGATTTCCGGCGAGCACGGCATCGGCATCACCAAGATCGACTATTTGGATGACGCCACCCTGCGCGTGTTCGCCGATTACAAACATCGCATCGATCCCGACGGCCATTTCAACCGCGGCAAACTGCTCAAAGGCTTTCGCCTGGACCAGGCTTACACGCCCTCGTTGCGCCTGGTGCAACAGGAAGCATTGCTGCTGGAAGCCAGCGACCTGGGTCGGCTCAACGATGAAATCAAGCACTGTCTGCGCTGTGGCAAGTGCAAGCCGGTGTGCAACACCCATGTACCGCGCGCCAACCTGCTGTATTCGCCGCGCAATAAAATCCTGGCCACGGGGTTGATCATCGAAGCGTTTTTGTATGAGGAACAGACGCGACGCGGCATCTCGTTGCGCCATTTCGACGAAATGAACGATGTCGCCGATCACTGCACGGTATGCCACAAATGTTTCAACCCCTGCCCGGTGAACATCGATTTCGGCGACGTCAGCATCCACATGCGCAACCTGCTCAAGGCCCACGGCAAGAAGCATTTCAATCTGGGCACGCGCGTGTCGCTGGCGTTCCTCAACGCCGGCGATGCCGCGCTCATCAACCTGATGCACCGGTTCATGATCAAGCTCGGGTTTCGCCTGCAACGACACGCGCACCGCGTGGCGAAACTGCTGGGCCTGCTGCACACCAGGGAACGCCCCAAGGCCACCACCGGGCACACGCCGCTCAAGGAGCAGGTAATTCACCTGCTGCGCAAACCCATGCCCAAAAATCTGCCGCGCAAGCCCATGCGCTCGCTGCTGGGCATCGAAGACACCAAATACGTACCCATCATTCGCGATCCGAAAAAGGTCAACGACGACACCGAAGCCGTGTTTTACTTCCCCGGCTGCGGCTCGGAACGCCTGTTCAGCCAGATCGGCCTGGCCACCCTGGCAATGCTCTACGACCTGGGGGTGCAAACGGTATTACCGCCGGGCTACCTGTGCTGCGGCTATCCGCAAACCTCCAGCGGCGACCACATTCGCGGCGACCGCATGTCCATCGACAACCAGGTGCTGTTCCACCGCGTCGCCAATACGCTCAACTATCTGGACATCAAAACCGTGATCGTGTCCTGCGGCACCTGCATGGATCAACTGCTGCGCTACCAGTTTCAGCAGATTTTTCCCGGCTGCCGCCTGCTGGACATACACGAATATCTGTTTGAAAAAGGCATTCGCGTGCAGGACGCGAGCGGTGAAAAATACCTGTACCACGACCCCTGCCACTCGCCCATGAAAACCTACAACCCGCTCAAGACCGCCACCGCGCTGATGGGCGCGGAAGTGATTCTGTCGGAGCGCTGCTGCGGCGACGCCGGCACCTTCGCCGTGTCGCGCCCGGACATCGCCACCCAGGTGCGCTTTCGCAAGCAGGAAGAAATCATCAAGAATGTAACCCAGGCCAGCGCCGAGCCGCACCCCAAACAAGCGGTCAAGATGCTCACCTCCTGCCCCGCCTGCCTGCAAGGTCTGAGCAAATACGAAAGCGACACCGCGATCAGCGCCGACTATTTGATTATCGAACTGGCGAACAAGAACCTGGGGCCCGACTGGCAGAACACCTATGTAAGCAAGATCCGCAACGGCGGCACGGAGCCGGTGTTGTTGTAAGGGTGGGGCGGAATCGTGAGGCTGCGGTACTAACTTTTCGCATTGCCAGGTGCCAGGCGAATACCCATCGCATCTTCCCTCTGTGCGGCGCCAACCTCTCCAATTGTTTCCTCCCAGACGAACCCGCACCGAATTGTAGGGTGCGTATTACGCACCGTTTTTTTTATTCCAAGAACAATATCATGCTCAAAGAAGAACACCTCTTGGAAATTTGACCATACCAGTTACATAGACGTACGATCCATGCGCCCGCGAGGGGCGCGACATTGGATTCCATTTTCTTCTTCCCCTTGATCCCGGTTTCAATCCACGCGCCCGCGAGAGGCGCGACATTCCGGCCATACGTCCACGCGCAGAAAATTATCGTTTCAATCCACGCGCCCGCGAGGGGCGCGACTCTTGACCTGGGACATCGGGATAATGGACTTCTTGTTTCAATCCACGCGCCCGCGAGGGGCGCGACAGTTGCAACTATAGCAATACATATTCGGCTTAGGCGTTTCAATCCACGCGCCCGCGAGGGGCGCGACTCCGGACAGTGCTCATATCCCAATGATGTATAATGTTTCAATCCACGCGCCCGCGAGGGGCGCGACTTTTCCCGCCCTTAACATCCAATATCGAGCCGATGTTTCAATCCACGCGCCCGCGAGGGGCGCGACTTGATTTTCGGCGTGCTCCCGCGTATCGATTTTGGGTTTCAATCCACGCGCCCGCGAGGGGCGCGACCTTACTGGCCAATGATTCCAGGACGGCTATAACAGTTTCAATCCACGCGCCCGCGAGGGGCGCGACCAAAGGTTATGGATGATAAAGTTAAGGGTGATGTGTTTCAATCCACGCGCCCGCGAGGGGCGCGACCAGGCCGTTGGGGATACATTCCTGGACGTGTTTAGTTTCAATCCACGCGCCCGCGAGGGGCGCGACGGGCGGCATGGCATACGTGCAAAAACGGCGCAGGGTTTCAATCCACGCGCCCGCGAGGGGCGCGACCCTATTAAATCGATATTCAATGATTTTCTGCGCGTGTTTCAATCCACGCGCCCGCGAGGGGCGCGACAAAATGATCAGTCGAAATGAGATTAACGAACTGAAGTTTCAATCCACGCGCCCGCGAGGGGCGCGACCTCAGTCATCGAGCGGGTGAAACGAGAAGTAGTGTTTCAATCCACGCGCCCGCGAGGGGCGCGACCGACGTTTGTATTTAACCTCTGGCTCATAGGCCAGTTTCAATCCACGCGCCCGCGAGGGGCGCGACCTACATACGCGACATGGCCGGTCCAGATTTCGCGGTTTCAATCCACGCGCCCGCGAGGGGCGCGACAGACTGCGTTTATCGGTTAAGTGAGGACATGCGGGTTTCAATCCACGCGCCCGCGAGGGGCGCGACGTGACGTGTCGAATTTCTTTACGTTGTTTATGTGTTTCAATCCACGCGCCCGCGAGGGGCGCGACGCTTCCAGTCCGGGATGGCGTTTTGCGATGGCTCGTTTCAATCCACGCGCCCGCGAGGGGCGCGACTTACTGAGGGGCATGGAATCAA
>JAHECY010000207.1 GCA_024641505.1 Gammaproteobacteria bacterium | reverse complement strand
AAAAGCAGCTCCATTGTGGGCGCGGCACATACCACAATGGCAATTAATGACACTGACTTTTTCAGAATCATATGAAAATCTTATCGCTCCGCAACCACAGCTCCCCTGTCTAGAACTCATGGGCATTCCTCGCGAAAAATATCAATAGGACGACAGTGACTTAGCCGGAATGGCATTAGCAAGGCCCAGAATAAAAGAGCGAAAATTGTTCATCTTGCCGAGATTCTACGCGCCACTCATTATTGCGGTATCATTAAAATGCCTTGCCGCTTTTGTAGTACCAGTTGACCGCCTCTGCTTTACACAACATACCCGTTACACAGCCACCAATTAACGGAACTTCAGAGCAAAAAACATTTACCACTGCTGCAGCGCCCAACGCTACCGCTTTTTGTTTGGCGATAAACAGTGCATGCCCTTTTTGGCCGGCTAATCCGCCATAGTCAGAACAATCGGCGCCATCTACCCTGCCCAAGAATACGGGTATGGCCTGCAACTTATCCCCAGGGTAAAAAACAGGCAGGTTTTCCGCGTTTTCCAGTTGTTTAGGACTTAAGTGAGGTGCTGCCGTGGTACAGGCCGCAAGCAATATCATATTAAACAGAAGTAAATATCTCATTTCCAGCTCCCGGGCGCTAAATTATACAGACCAATGAACTTCCGTGTTTATTGGCCGAAGAGCCAGAATCTAGCAAGGCCGGGATATTGTTACAACCATAAAATATTTATCACGCCGGGTGAACGTTCTAATTAGTGTAACTACGATACAATTGGAAATTTACGAAAGACACAGCCCCAACTCAAGTCGAATGCTTGGAAGTATTGCGCCCAAACTGTTTGGCCGAGTACAGCGCAGCATCGGCCTTCTTGATGCATACCGGAAGGGTAAAACCGGTGTGCGGTGTCGCCGTGCAAATGCCGATACTCACTGTAACCACGCCATGCCGACTGTATTCATGGACAATACCAAGGTCTTCGACATTTTTCCTGATGCGTTCCGCAACTACCGTAGCGCCATGCAAACAAGTGTCCGGCAATAACACGGCAAATTCCTCCCCTCCATAGCGGGTCACGATATCCTGCGGCCTCATCAGCGTATTTCGGATGCAATCCGCCACTTGCCGCAGGCACGCATCTCCCTGCTGATGCCCGTAACTGTCATTGTATTTTTTAAATTCATCCACATCGAGAAACAGCAAGCTCAACGGATCATGCTTTCTTTGCATCACATCCCAATAGTTTATCGAAAGCGTTTCAAACATCCTGCGATTTGGAATGCCGGTCAATTCATCTATGGTAGACAATTCCTGATACTTTCGGGTTAATGCCGTCAATTCCTTTGTTTTCTGGTCAAGCAGCCTGGTCCTGACAAAATCACGGTGCTTGTAGGTATCGATAAAGAAGCTTCCTGTTAAGCCAACGATAAAAGAAGAGATCAAAAACAGCAAACTCGCCATAAACGTTTCCGGACTGATGTCGATCCACAGCAGGCAACTGACGACATACGCCGTCAGAATCGAGAATGTTGTTTTCAAGCACAGGAAAAAATTAGCCCCGGAAAGAATAAACAGAAACACGATCACCAACATCAAGCCGACCCAATAAACACCGTTGGGATGCGCACTGCCGAGAACCATCATCCAGATGATACCCAGACTGCACACCACGGCGTTGATGGTAATGACAACTTCTATGATCTGATAGTTGTTTATTATGCGGACCAGGACAAACGATATACAAATAACGGGAATCACTACCGCAAAACGAATTGCCCAGACCTGCAGATACTTCTCGCCCATAAAGGAATAATCGAGAACGGCAAATATTGCATAGAATACGAGCGCCAACAGCAGGGAAACACTGACCGTGAGCTTCAACTTCTCGAGGTTTTCCGCCTCATAAGCGGTTTGCAAATCATGCCCGAAACGCAGACTGTTGAACCCACCCCGCACCCGGGTAATGAGGTCACTAATATAGGCAGCCATCGTCATTACTATGTTTCGACGAAAATACCCATTTATTTAGGGAAACCGGGATTTTTAAGGAAATCACCCCGGCATTGCCCCGCCCGCAGGGCTCAACCCTATTCCCGTGGGTGATATCGATATACGGATTTCTCATACTTGGAGGGTGTTTAGCTGTAACCGTAAAGTGCCAGGCACGGGGCAGCGGTTACTTCAGCGTTACCATAGCAACTCCTGCTGAGCGCCAGCACAAATCCAGACGCTGGTTTCCGATGCAAATAAAACCAAATAACACTGGCTTATTGCGCTGATATGCTGTACGGTGTCGCCCAGTAGCAGTTTTTCTAGTTGTTCCGGCAGTACCCCTCGCAGTGTATTCAGCAGACCTTCCGAAATTTCTCAGTAATCACTGTCAGCTAATACATTGTTTTTTAAAATACTTAGAGGTTATATACATGGCAACAGGTACAGTTAAATGGTTCAACGACAGTAAAGGTTTTGGTTTTATTTCTCCTTCAGACGGCAGCGCGGACGTGTTCGTGCATCACTCCGCCATTCAGCTCAGTGGTTTTAAATCACTGGCGGAAGGTCAAAAGGTGTCTTTCAGCGTGGAAGCCGGCCAGAAAGGCCCGAGCGCCGTCAACGTTGTTCCGCAATAAGTCTCACCGGTAACTCGTTACCGACAAGAAGCCCCGCGTCAACGCGGGGCTTCTTTTCAGCCTCCAGAAGACCCCAAGGTCTTACCTCCCGGGTTTTACCCTTAAGTGGATTACATCGATCGCGCCATCGGCGAGCTCGGTACAGGAAAATTGCAACGCTATGGCTAAAGAAGAGCTGATTGAATTCGACGGCGTGGTCACCGAAGTGCTGCGCAACTCGCGTTACCGGGTTGAACTGGAGAACGGCCACAAGGTCGCCGCCTACACCGCCGGCAAGATGCAGAAATTTCGTATCCGGGTGGTTGCGGGTGACAAGGTAAAAATCGAGATGTCGCCCTATGATCTCAGCAAGGGTCGCATCAGCTTTCG
>JAHECY010000206.1 GCA_024641505.1 Gammaproteobacteria bacterium | reverse complement strand
CACAATGTCATCCGGTGCCACCGTGGAGTGCCATACGATCTTGTTTGAGGTGGACGTGCCGTTGGTGACAAAATACAAATGGTCCGCACTAAAAATTCTTGCCGCATTGAGCTCGGAAGCCGCGACCGGCCCGGTGTGGTCAAGCAATTGCCCGAGTTCGTCCACGGCATTGCACACGTCCGCACGCAACATGTTTTCGCCAAAAAACTGGTGGAACATGCGCCCGACCGGCGACTTCAGGAAGGCCACACCGCCCGAATGACCGGGACAGTGCCATGAATACGAACCATCCTGCGCATAACCAACCAGCGCGCGGAAAAACGGCGGCGCGAGCGAATCAAGATATGATTTTGCCTCGCGAATAATATGTCTCGCCACGAATTCGGGCGTATCCTCATGCATATGAATGAAGCCGTGCAGTTCACGCAGGATATCATTCGGAATATGGCGGGAGGTACGCGTTTCACCGTACAAATAAATCGGAATTTCCGCGTTTTTGTGGCGTATTTCCGCAACAAAAGCCCGCAGGGTTTTTAATGCGATTTCAGTGTCGGCCTCGCTGCCCGAACCAAATTCTTCATCATCGATAGACAGCAAAAATGCCGATGCTCGACTTTGCTGTTGCGCAAAGGAAGAGAGATCACCATAACTGGTCACGCCCAGCACTTCGATACCCTCTTTTTGTATCGCGTCCGCAAGCGCACGTATACCCAAACCGCTGGCATTCTCTGCGCGAAAATCTTCGTCAATGATAATGATGGGAAAATTAAATTTCATAGCTACTCCATAAGTGAAATGCAAACCGCACCCCACGATTAAAACCAGATTAAAACAATATCACTATGAGAAATTAAATTTCAGTGCAGGCTCATATTGACCGCAGGGCAATGTAACGCCGGAGCTACAATTTAATTTCATTCAGTACTCCACAATAGGAAATGCTGCCTTTCGGCATAAAGTTCGCGAATTGTCGCAGATTTAAAGGGATGTGTGTAAAAGGAAATTCAACATCAAGATTGAATCAAAAAAACCTTTTGCCACAGAGGACACAGAGGCCACAGAGAAAATCGGTGAACGTCAAAGTAATGGGTGCATTACTCTGTGAACTCTGTGTTCTCTGTGGCTAGTTTTTTGTTTGTACAAAACCCAAAATTACATCTTGGGCAATGTAACACCACTTTGCCCCTGATACTTTCCACCTCTGTCTTTGTACGAGGTTTCGCATACTTCGTCTGACTCAAAGAACAGCACCTGAGCCACACCCTCGTTCGCGTAAATTTTCGCGGGTAGCGGGGTGGTATTAGAAAATTCCAAAGTCACATAACCTTCCCATTCGGGCTCGAACGGCGTGACATTGACAATAATGCCGCAACGGGCATACGTACTTTTGCCCAGACAGATAGTGAGCACATTGCGCGGTATGCGGAAATATTCCACGGTCCGCGCCAGTGCAAAGGAGTTGGGCGGAATAATGCAGAAATCATTGTTCACTTCAACGAATGAACTGGGATCGAAATTTTTCGGATCCACAATCGTGCTGTTGATATTGGTGAACAATTTAAATTCCCTGGAACAGCGGATATCGTAACCGTAGCTGGACGTGCCGTATGACACGATGCGCTTACCGTCAACTTCTTTAACCTGCCCCGGCTCAAACGGCTCGATCATGCCGTGCTGTTCCGCCATGCGACGTATCCACTTGTCTGCTTTTATACTCATGTCCGCTTCAAATCCTTCACTGGAAGTTAAAAAGTCCCATCCCCCTGACAGGGGAAGGGACTTAGTTTACTTGTTTTTGTAACTCGCTGTTAAGTACTCTTAACCACAATCTTGGGGAATACCGCACTATGATCCTGTGCCATATCGGCAATTTTCACCGCCACACGGCGCGCCATTTGCAGGTAGATCTTGCTGATTTTGCCATCCGGATCGGCCACTACCGTTGGCTTGCCAGAATCGGCCTGCTCGCGAATCTGGATATCCAGCGGCAAGCCGCCGAGGAATTCCACGCCGTAGTCGCTACACATCTTCTCGCCGCCGCCACTGCCGAAGATATGCTCTTCATGGCCGCATTTTGAGCAAATGTGCGTGCTCATATTTTCAATAATACCCAGAATCTTGATATCCACCTTCTCAAACATCTTGAGTCCCTTGCGAGCATCCAGCAAGGCGATATCCTGGGGGGTCGTCACAATTACCGCACCGGTCACCGGCACTTTTTGTGCCAGCGTCAACTGAATATCACCGGTACCTGGTGGCATATCCACCACCAGGTAGTCCAGATTATCCCAGCGCGTTTGCCCCAGCAATTGCTCAAGCGCCTGCGTCACCATCGGGCCGCGCCAGACCATAGCCTGGTCATCGCCGGGAATCATGAAACCAATCGACATCGCCTGCAATCCGTGTCCGATCATTGGCTCCAGTGATTTGCCATCATTGGACACGGGCGAACCTTTAACGCCCAGCATGGTCGGTTGTGAAGGACCGTAAATATCTGCATCCAGAATGCCCACTCGCGCGCCTTCGGCAGCCAGTGCCAGCGCCAGATTGACTGCGGTAGTCGATTTGCCCACACCGCCCTTGCCACTGGCAACCGCAATAATATTTTTAACACCATCCACCAGCTTCACGCCGCGCTGCACGGCATGTGATACCACCTTGCTACTCACTGTAGCGTCAACCTTGCCTGCACCGGACAGTGACTTTTTCAGATGATCTTCGACCATGGACTTGATTTCGGCCCAAACGCTTTTCGCGGGATAACCCAATACAACATCCAGCGTTACATCGCTGCCAGTCACCTTGACGTTCCTGATTGACTTGCCGGAAACAAAGTCCTTTTTGGTGTTTGGGTCAATCAAACTCTTGAGCGCGTTTTGTACATCTGCATCGGTAAAAGCCATTTGTTTCTCCTGAAAATCCAAATTCAAAAACCTAAAAACACAATTCTACCTAATTCCGACTAATTGCGTAGGATATATGGCTCCCATTACCC
>JAHECY010000029.1:23596-43253 GCA_024641505.1 Gammaproteobacteria bacterium | reverse complement strand
TCCTCCCGTATCCTCCCGCATATCCGGTGGGTGTCCCGCATATCCCTCGCATATCCTCCCGTATCCTCCCGCATATCCGGTGGGTGTCCCGCATATCCCGTATCCCGCATATCCTCGTATCCTCGTATCCTCGCACGGAGTCCGGTTCCGGCTCAGGCTCCGGCCGGCCACACACCGCCGAGGACGCGCCGGCGTCCGAACCTCCGGCGCAAAAGCGAGAGTTCATCAAGTTGCCGCAATTACCGGGAACGCAACCACCGGGTGTTCCCGGAGTGCCTGTGGTCCCCGGAGTGCCTGCGGTCCCCGGCCTGCCCGGCAACCCCTGATCCCGGCCCCTGGCCACTGCCCGCCTGCGTGTTGTGAGTGTCCCGCATATCCGGGATAATGAGCGTTACCCCAGGTCATGTCAGACCACCAATTCACAACGCGACGGGAACCCTATGTCCGGAAATACCATCGGTAAACTTTTTACTGTGACCACCTTCGGCGAAAGCCATGGCCCCGCCATCGGCGGTATTGTCGATGGCTGTCCGCCGGGGCTGGCGCTGTCGGCGGCGGATTTGCAGCCGGATTTGGATCGACGCAAACCCGGAACCTCCCGCCACACGACCCAGCGCCGCGAGGATGACCTGATACAGATATTGTCCGGCGTGTTCGAAGGCGTCACTACCGGCACCCCCATTGGCTTGCTGATCAATAACACCGACCAGCGTTCCCACGATTATTCCAAGATCGCCGACCGTTTCCGCCCGGGACACGCTGACTATACCTATCAACAGAAATACGGATTGCGCGACTATCGCGGCGGCGGCCGCTCGTCGGCGCGGGAGACCGCGATTCGGGTCGCGGCGGGTGCTATCGCCAAGAAATATCTGCACGCCCAGGCGAATATTGAAATCCGCGGTTATCTCAAGCAACTGGGGCCTATCGAAGTAGATTTCGTCAGTTGGGACGGGGTCTATGATAATCCGTTCTTCTGTCCCGACCCGACGCGGGTGCCGGAGTTGGAAGCCTATATGGATGCGCTGCGCAAGGAAGGCAATTCCGTCGGCGCGCGTATTAACGTGGTGGCGACCGGTGTGCCTCCCGGTTTGGGAGAACCTATTTTCGATCGCCTGGACGCGGAAATCGCCTACGCCATGATGTGCATCAATGCGGTAAAAGGCGTGGAAATCGGCGCCGGGTTTCGCAGTGTCGCGCAGAAAGGCACGGAGCACCGCGATGAAATCACGCCCCGGGGATTTCTCAGCAATAACGCCGGCGGCATTCTGGGTGGTATTTCCTCGGGCCAGGACATTACCGCCAGTATCGCCCTGAAACCTACCTCCAGCATTCGCTTACCGGGCAACACCGTGGACCTCGACGGCAAGCCGGTTGAGGTCATCACCACCGGGCGCCACGATCCTTGCGTCGGCATTCGCGCCACGCCCATTGCCGAAGCCATGCTGGCCATTGTATTGATGGACCACTACCTTCGGCAACGGGGCCAAAATGCCGATGTACGCTCGAGAACGCCGGTGATTCCCGCCGGCACATGACCACTACCGCCGCGCGCGACGACACGCCCCCTGCTCCCTACTGGCGCCTTTCCGGCTTCTATTTTTTTTACTTCGCCAGTCTGGGGGCGTTTCTGCCCTATTGGTCGGTGTACCTGAAATCCCTGGGTTTCATGCCGCGGCAAATCGGCGAACTGATCGCCATCGTGGTCGCCACCAAAGTCATTTCTCCCAATATCTGGGCTTGGGTCGCCGACCACACCGGCAAACGCATGGCGATCGTGCGCTTCGGCTGCCTGATGGCCGCGGTGAGCTTCATCGGCGTGTTTTTTGGCCATTCCTATTTCTGGATCGGCGGCGTCATGCTGGTATTCAGTTTTTTCTGGAACGCGGCATTGCCCCAGTTCGAGGCCACGACTTTCAATTTTCTTAAACACGACACGCACCGCTACAGCAGCATTCGCCTGTGGGGCTCCATCGGTTTCGTGGCCACCGTGGCCGGTATGGGACCGTTACTGGATTATTTCGGTACGCAACTGCTGCCCCCGGTGTTACTGGCATTGTATTTGGGCATCTGGCTGCTGAGCCTGACGGTACCGGAGCGCGCTGCAGGGCATGTGCATATTACCCATGAACCGCTGCGTCAGGTATTACGCCGACCGGAAGTGGCGGCGTTACTGCTGGTGTGTTTTCTGATGCAAACCAGCCATGGACCCTACTATGCGTTTTATACCATTTACATGGAAGAACACGGTTACAGCCGCAGCTGGATTGGACAACTTTGGGCCCTGGGAGTGATCGCCGAGATCGCGGTGTTCCTGGTCATGCATAAGTGGGTGCCTCGATTCGGGTTACGTAACTTGCTGCTTGGCGCGTTGTTGCTGGCGGCTATGCGCTGGCTGGTGATCGGTTCATTTCCCGATCACGTGGTATTGATGAGCGCCGCGCAAGTGCTGCATGCCGCCAGCTTTGGCGTCTATCACGCGGTTGCCATCAACCTCATTCACTTGTATTTCCATGGCCGCAACCAAGGCATGGGCCAGGGACTCTACAGCAGTCTCAGCTTCGGGGCCGGCGGCGCCATCGGCAGTCTGTACAGCGGCTATCTTTGGCAGTCCGGTGGCAATATCACCTTCATCATCGCCGCCGGCATCAGCGCCGCGGCGCTGGTAATTGCCTGGTTCAGCCAAATCGGCAAGCCTCGACAACTCGCGACCTGACGCTTACGCAATCGCTGAGCTGGCGATTTTCCGCGCAAAAATATGCAATTTCACTTTCATACGCTCTCATGGCAGGAATTTTGCGCGTTCCATCACAAACGCACTCAAGAAAGCCACGTAAGATGACGAACAGTGAGTATTAAAATATAGAACGATATTCACATTCGGTATTTTGATATCACTGAATAGATATATAGCGCTGCACAGGAAGAACGCCATGCAAACCATATTGATCATCAATTCCAAGGGTGGTTGCGGTAAAACGACGATCACCACGAATATCGCGAGTTATTTCGCGACCAAAGGTCGCAAAACAGCGATCATGGATTACGATCCCCAGGGTTCCAGCATGCAATGGCTGAAGCAGCGCTCTCCCGGAGCCAACCGCATTCACGGCGCCAACGCGGCACCGCAAAAAGGATCGCGCATGCGCGCCCTGCAAATGCACGTGGCCCATGGTACTGAATTTCTTATTATCGACGCTCCCGCGGGCGTGGATGGTTTGTTACTGCAGGAGATCGTCAGGCGCACCAATCATATTATCATTCCGGTGGCGCCATCAGCCATCGACATCCACGCCACCGCTGATTTCGTCAAGGATCTGCTGCTGGTGGGTCGCATTCGCGCGCGCAATGTGAAGGTCGCGGTGGTGGCTAACCGGGTGCGCAGCTCCATGCCGGTTTACGAACCACTGGAACGATTTCTGAACGCGCTCAAATTACCATTTCTTACCCGCATCAGCGATTCCGACAATTATATTACCGCTGCGGAAATCGGTTTGGGTGTATTTGAAATGGAAAGCTATGACACGCATGCGGAACAGCGTGAATTCCAACCCATCATCGAATGGTTGGGTGCCGCCGATGGCATGCAGGCGCAATCCGACAACAAGGTGGTCGGTATCGCCACACGACGCCTGGCGCTGGTCTAAACCAAGGCATTGATCATGGCACGCGCCGCGTTGGACAAGGTGCGTTCCTGATGATGCACCACGCCCAGTCGGCGTTGAAACCTCAATCCGGAAACCCGCAATACCGTAAACTCCTGTTCGTCGATCATCGAGTCCGGCAATACACTCCAGGCCAGTCCCACCTGCACCATCATTTTAATGGTTTCCAGATAATGTGATTCCAGACGCACCGCCGGCGACAATCCCTGGCCAGCGAAGCCTTCATTCAATTGATCCCGGGTATACGTGCCCTTGGGCGTGAGTATCGCCGGATATTGGGCCAGATCCTTGGCCTCGATATTCGGCTTAGCCGCCAGCCCATGCGCTTTGTTGACAACGATGCTCATGGGATCGTCCCACACGGGTATCACGATCAGACTCGGGTCCGCCACCAGCGGCAGCGTGATCACGCCCAACTCCAATTGCCCGTTCTGCACCGCATTACTCACTTGCTCTGAATCCATAAAACGCAAATCCAGCGCCACTGCCGGATAGCGCCGGGCAAAGGTGCGCAAGACCGGCGGCAATCGATGCAAGGCGATGTGATGGCTGGTACCTAGCGCCAAATTGCCCGTCACGGTACCCGAGAGATTGGCCACCGCCCGTTTGCTGTCATCCAATTCAATCATGACCTGACGCGCCCGGGGCAGCAGCACCTGACCGGCTTCCGTGAGGGTCACCTGGCGTCCGATGCGATCGAACAAGCGCATCCCCAGTTCGGTTTCCAATGCGGCCACCCGTTTACTGACCGCCGGTTGGGTGAGAAACAGTGCCTGCGCCGCTTGGGAAAACGAGCCGGTACTGGCAACACTCAGAAAGGCTTGCAAGGTCGCGGTATCCATAGCTATTCCGTAAAGTAATACATAATATGAAAATTATGAATTTGTGTAATGTATGTCAAGTCTTTATAGTGGTGCAGTTGATTTTTTCCGGGTCATTGAGGAGGCCAACATGTCAGGGAGAACACTTTACGATAAACTTTGGGATACCCATGCGGTACGCATTGATGATGACGGCACCACGCTGTTATATATCGATCGGCATCTGGTCCACGAAGTGACCTCGCCCCAGGCGTTTGAAGGCCTGCGCCTGAGCCAACGCCGGCCGTGGCGCACCGCGGCCAACTTGGCGACCGCGGATCATAATGTGCCCACGACCAACCGTGGCAAGGGCATTGAGGATCCTGTCTCCCGGTTGCAGGTGGAAACCCTGGATCAGAATTGCGCTGATTTCGGCATCACGGAATTTGCCATGCATGACCGGCGTCAGGGTATCGTGCATGTGATCGGACCGGAACAAGGCGCGACCTTGCCGGGCATGACGGTGGTATGCGGCGATTCCCATACCTCCACCCATGGCGCCTTGGGGGCACTGGCCTTTGGCATCGGCACGTCGGAGGTGGAGCATGTGTTGGCCACCCAGTGCCTGATCCAGAAGAAATCCAAGAACATGCTGGTAAGCGTTGATGGTGCCGTGGGCGCCGGCGTCACGGCAAAGGATATCGTGCTGGCCATTATCGGCGAGATCGGCACCGCCGGCGGCACCGGATATGCCATCGAATTCGGCGGCAGCGCCATCCGCGCCTTGACGGTGGAAGGCCGCATGACGCTGTGCAATATGGCCATTGAGGCCGGTGCCCGGGCCGGCATGGTCGCCGTGGATGAAAAAACCATCGATTACGTCAAAGGCCGCCCCTATGCCCCGACTAATGAATTGTGGGAACAGGCGGTCGGTGCCTGGCACCAGCTGACCAGCGACTACGACGCTCAGTTCGACCGCGTCGTGCGTCTGGATGCCGCCCTTATCCAACCCCAGGTAACCTGGGGCACCTCTCCGGAAATGGTGGTGGCCGTGGACGCCACGGTACCGGACCCGGATCTGGTGCGCGACAAGGTAAAAAGCGAAGGCATGCGCGCCGCATTGCGTTATATGGGCCTGGAAGCGAATACCAGAATCACCGACATCAAAATCGACAAGGTATTCATCGGTTCCTGCACCAACTCACGCATCGAGGATTTGCGGGCGGCGGCCATGATTGCCAAAGGCCGTAAGGTGGCCGCCAATGTCAAACTGGCATTGGTGGTGCCGGGCTCCGGTCTGGTAAAAAACCAGGCGGAAGATGAGGGTCTGGACCGGATCTTCATCGAGGCCGGCTTCGAATGGCGAGAACCCGGTTGTTCCATGTGCCTGGCCATGAACGCCGACCGCCTGGAACCGGGCGAACGTTGCGCGTCCACGTCGAACCGTAACTTTGAAGGACGCCAGGGCCAGGGGGGGCGCACCCACCTGGTGAGCCCGGCAATGGCGGCGGCGGCGGCGATCAACGGCCACTTCGTCGACGTCCGGGAAATCGATACTCAGGAGCGGTGACAGCGGAGAAAATATCATGGAAAAATTTACAAAATTTAATGGGTTAGTGGCGCCGTTGGACCGCGCCAATGTGGATACGGACGCCATCATTCCCAAGCAATTTCTCAAGTCCATCAAACGCACCGGATTCGGTCCCAATCTGTTCGATGCCTGGCGTTATCTGGATCAGGGAGAACCGGGCATGGACAACACCCACCGACCGTTGAACCCGGAGTTCGTGCTCAACCAGGAACGCTTCCAGGGCGCGACCATTTTGCTGGCCCGTGAAAACTTCGGTTGTGGCTCCAGCCGGGAACACGCGCCGTGGGCGCTGGCGGATTATGGCTTCCGGGTAATTATCGCAACGAGTTTCGCGGATATCTTTTTTAATAATTGTTTCAAGAATGGCCTGTTGCCCATCGTCTTTGACAGCGCTATTGTGGATCATCTGTTTCAGGAGATAAGCGCCACCGCCAACTACAAGTTGTCCGTGGATCTGGACGCCCAGACGATAACCCGACCCAACGGCGAAATGCTGGCCTTCAACGTGGACCCGTTCCGCAAGCATTGCTTGCTCAACGGGTTGGACGATATCGGTCTCACCTTGCAGCATCTGGATGCAATCAAGGCGTATGAGGAACGGCGCAAGGAAGAAGCACCGTGGTTGTTTTAAATGGCACGGCGCTCAAGATCAAGAACGGTGCGTAATACGCACCCTACCACCGGACTCGCGGGAGACGCGGGAGACGCGGTGCAGGGTGCGTATTACGCACCGCGGTTTCCGGGTGTACCGAAGCCGCGTCCCATTCAAGAAAAAAACCGGTGCGCAATGCGTACCCCACGTAACACGATAGCGATGAGTACTTGCAATGAGTAAAAAGATTTTAATTCTACCCGGTGACGGCATCGGCCCGGAAATCGTCGCGGAGGCAGTGAAGCTAATCGAGCGCCTGCGCGCAGATTTCGGCTTGAACGTGGAACTGGAACATGGCCTGATCGGTGGCAGCGCCTATGACGCCAAAAGGCACCCTTTGCCCGAGGATACATTACGCCTGGCGCAGGCGGCGGACGCGGTGCTGCTTGGTGCCGTGGGTGGCCATAAATGGGAGTCACTGCCGATCGCGCTGCGTCCGGAAAAAGGTTTACTCGGCTTGCGTGCCGGGTTGACGCTGTTCTCCAACCTGCGCCCCGCCATTCTTTATCCGCAACTTGCCGCAGCTTCCACTCTGAAATCGGAGATCGTGGCGGGCCTGGATATCATGATCGTGCGCGAACTGACCGGCGGTATCTATTTCGGCCAGCCGCGAGGCATACGCACCCTGGATAACGGCGAGCGTCAGGGTTTCAATACCCTGGTATACAGCGAATCGGAAATCGAACGCATCGGCCGTTCCGCCTTCAACATCGCCATGAAGCGCAACAAGCGCCTGTGTTCCGTGGATAAGGCCAATGTTTTGGAATGCACGGAACTGTGGCGGGAAATCATGACCGGTTTGGCCAAGGATTACCCGGAGGTCGAACTTACCCATATGTACGTGGATAACGCCGCCATGCAGTTGGTGCGAGCGCCCAAGCAGTTCGATGTCATGGTAACCACTAATATGTTCGGCGACATCCTGTCCGACTGCGCCGCCATGCTCACCGGCTCCATCGGCATGCTGCCCTCGGCCTCGCTGGATGCCAAGGGCAAGGGCATGTACGAACCGATTCACGGCTCAGCGCCGGATATCGCCGGCAAAGGCATAGCCAACCCGTTAGCAACCATCTTGTCCGTTGCGATGATGCTGCGCTACACGCTCAACGAACAGGCGCTGGCGCAACGGGTGGAGCGGGCGGTCAATAAGGTTTTGGACCAGGGCCTGCGTACTGCGGACATCCATACCGCGGGTTGCGAAAAAGTCGGTACCGCGCGGATCGGCGACGCCGTCTGCGCCGCGTTATAAGCATCACTTAACACTGCGCTGTCAGCATAGGCAGCGCGCGGCAAACTGAGTAATTTTTTACCTATTGAGGACAGAAACATGAAGCGGGTTGGATTTATCGGATGGCGAGGCATGGTTGGCTCCGTGCTCATGCAACGTATGCAGGAAGAAAAGGATTTCGATCATATCGATCCGGTGTTCTTCACCACCTCGCAACCGGGAGCTCCGGGACCGGCCATCGGCAAAGACGTACCGGCGCTCAAAGATGCGAACAGCATCGACGAATTGGCAAAACTGGACGTGATCGTAACCTGCCAGGGCGGCAGCTACACCGAAGTGATTTATCCGAAGCTTCGGGCGGCGGGTTGGAACGGCTACTGGATCGACGCCGCGTCCACGCTGCGCATGAAGGACGACAGCATCATCATCCTCGACCCGGTGAACCTGCAAGTCATCAACGACGGCCTGCGCAACGGTTGCAAAACCTATGTCGGTGGTAATTGCACGGTAAGTCTGATGCTGATGGCGCTGGGTGGCCTGTTCCAGAACAATCTGGTGCAGTGGATCGCGCCAATGACCTACCAGGCGGCTTCCGGCGCCGGCGCCCAGAACATGCGCGAACTGATTCGGCAGATGGGCGCCATTTACAATTTTTCAAAAGAACTGGTGGAGAATCCCGCCGCTGCCATTCTGGAGATCGATCGCACCATCGCCGGCTTCATTCGCAGTGATCAATATCCGCTGCAGCACTGGCCGGTACCGCTGGCCGGCAATCTCATCCCCTGGATCGATGTGCAACTGCCCTCGGGCCAGAGCAAGGAAGAATGGAAGGCACAGGTTGAAACCAACAAAATTCTGGGGCGCAGCGCGCAACCCATCCCCATTGACGGCATCTGCGTACGGATCAGCGCCATGCGCTGTCACAGCCAGGCGTTGACCATTAAAATGACTCGCGATGTGCCACTGGATGAGATTCACGACATGCTGGCCACGGCCAATGACTGGGTGAAAGTCGTACCCAACGATCGCGAACGCAGCATGCGTGAACTGACACCGGCAGCGGTCACCGGTACCTTGACGGTACCAATCGGTCGCCTGCGCAAATTGAACATGGGACCTGATTACCTCGCAGCCTTCACCTGCGGTGATCAGCTGCTGTGGGGCGCGGCGGAACCGTTGCGACGCATGGTACGCATACTGCTGGAGCATTAAACGTCTGAACACTGTTGCGACTGATTCCGGAATGCGTATTGCGATTGTCGGCGCCACCGGCCTGGTGGGCGAGGCGTTGCGCAAATTATTCGTGGAACGCGAGTTCCCTCACAGCCAGTTGCTGTTGGTTGCCAGCGAGGATAGCGCCGGTACTAAATTAGAATTTGCCGGCACGTATCACCTGGTGCATGATCTGGCGGCATTTGATTTCAGCAAGGTGCAACTGGCATTTTTTGCCGTCCCCGCTACCGTCTCTGCCCGTTACGTGCCACGGGCGTTGGCAGCCGGATGCCGGGTCATCGATGCTGCGCCGCGACACCCAGACGATAACTCGGGTATCTATATCCTGCCGGAAATTAATGGTCATGTTCTGGAAAATGCGGCCCGTGACCTGCTGATCATCAGCCCCGACCCGGCTGCCAGAATTCTGGCTCTTTTGATAAATGCTCTGGATCCCTTCGTGGACATTACCCAAGTGCACGCCGTTGTGCACGAATCCGTGGCCCGCTACGGCAAGGGCGCTGTGGACGAATTGGCGCAACAAAGCATTGCATTGTTCAACATGAAAGATGTACCCAAATCCCGGTTCCCCGCGCAAGTCGCGTTCAACCTCATGCCACCCTTCGGTGATGCGCAACCAGACGATAATTTCCTTGCAGAACAATCCATTAGCAAGCAAGTTCAGTTCCTGACCGGACGTGCCCAAGAATTCATCACGGTGTCGCGCGTGCTGGTCTCCGCGTTCCACGGCACCGGCATTACTGTACATATTTCCAGCAGCGACAATGTCGAATACGACGATGTCATTCAAGCCATTTCCGCCATGCCAACAATGAAATACAGCGGCGAAGACTCCGTCATCCCCGCACCGTCATTCATAACTCACGGATCTGGCACTGATTTTGTATGTATCGGTAATTTAAGGACGGAAATTTTTCCAAGAACGGGGCTTCGCTTGTTCGCGGTAGCGGATGGCGTACGCGCCGGCATCGCACTTAACTGTGTCATGTCAGGGGAAATTTTGGTAAAAAACAGCTTCTAAGTTATAGTTACACTACGGCTGCATCGTCAGAATTGAGTTAAAATTTAACCAGTTGTTAAAGAAACCGAAATTTATCCGATATAGTTATCGGAAGCATTTATAAAGAGGCGCAAGTGAGGAGTTGCTCAATGTTGAAACGATTGGCCATGGCTCTGGCCATAATCACCACCACAATTCCCGTCAACGTATACGCATTGGGTTTGGGATCGATTGAGCTTGAGTCCGCTCTCAACCAACCCTTGAATGCGCGCATTCCGCTAATGCGGGTGCGTGCCGGCGAGTTGAAGGAAATCAAGATCAATCTCGCTTCGCCGGAAACATTTCAACGCGCCGGCATTGATTATCCTTCCTATCTGTCGCAACTGAAATTCGAGGTAATATCGGAACGGGACAAAGATCCCTATATCAAAATCATCTCCACGCAACCGATCACCGAACCGTTCTTGAATTTTCTGCTGGAAGTCAATTGGTCCAGCGGCCGCTTACTGCGTGAATTCACGGTACTGGTAGATCCGCCGGTACTGGTGGAAGGTGAGAGCGGTGGCGGCCATGCGGTCGAGTCACCGACCACCGCAGAACAACCAAGCCTGCGTGAAACCATCGTTGAAGAAGCGCCGGCGCCGCGCGTTGTCGAATCCCGGCCCAGCCCCGCACGTGACGTGGAAGAAGCGGTGGAAACTCCCCGCAGCAGACCGTCGCCCGCGCCCAGCACCACCACCACCACGACACGGGTAGTCGATGTGGAACCGGAAGTGGCTCCCACACCGCGCAGAGCCAGCAGCCAGGATGATACCGGCAACGTCAAGAGCCTGCCCGGCGGCGGCGCGGAATATCGTACCCAACGCGGCGACACCCTGTGGCAAGTCGCGGAATCCATGCGTGGCGAGAGCGGCCTAACCGTGCATCAAATCATGATCGCCTTGTTGCGCACCAATCCGGAAGCGTTTTACCGCAACAACATTAACAACCTGAAAATGGGTTATGTATTACGCCTGGAAGACTTTGAATGGGCGGCGGCTATCAGTTCCGATGAAGCGGTACGCGTGGCGGATGCCCAGTGGCAGGAATGGAAGCAAGTGCGCAGCAGCATGGTAGGCTCCGCGCCTTCCAGCGCACGGACTACCCGCACCGCCAGCGCCGACAAACCGGCGGTTAAATTGCTGTCTCCGGGTGAAGGCAGTGCCGATGCCACCAGTGCACCACGCTCCGCCAGCCTGGGGGGCAGCAGCACCGGCAATGGCGAACAATTGAGCCTGGCGACCGAAGCATTGGATACTTCACGCCGTGAAAATACCGAGTTACGCGACCGCCTGAATCAGGTGGAACAGCAAGTCACCACCATGGAACGTTTGATCCAGCTCAAAGACGATCAACTCCAAACACTACAGCAGGAACTGGGCAAACCGGCACCGGCAGTTGAATCCAAAGCACCGCCGACCGCCGCACCAGCAGAGCCGGCACCGGAGGAAGCAGCTCCCGTCGAACCCGCCAAGGTGGAAAAACCGCAAGCCGTCAAGAAACCCGCCGCACCGGTAACTCCGACGGCACCGCAGGCGGCGGAAGAAGGCATTATCGACACGATTCTGGGTGTCGTCACCGGCTTAATCAGCAACATTTTCGTCCTGGGCGGCATTGGCGGCATCGTGTTACTGGGAGTCGTTGGTTGGCTGGTGGCGCGCCGTAAGAAAATGCAAAGCTTCCAGGAAAGCATTCTTACCGGCAAGTCCTCGCTGGGCGATGACAGTGCCGACATCTCCGCGAGCGAAGACGCTTCCTTTATGAGCGATTTCGCCGTCAGCACCATGGAAGGCATTCATGCGGATGTCGATGAGGTCGACCCCCTGTCTGAAGCGGATGTATACCTGGCCTATGGCCGCTACAAGCAGGCCGAAGAACTGATCAATGACGCGCTGGCCAAAGAAACCCGCCCCGAATTGCAAATGAAATTGATGGAAATTCTGCATGCGGCAAAAGACAAGAAAGGATTCGAGGCCAAAGCTCGGGCTTTCCAGAAAGATCTCAGCCGGGATCCCGACATGTGGTCGCAAGTATGCCACTGGGGTGGTGATTTAAACCCAGACAATCCTCTGTTCAGTGGTTCTGGTGGTGGTGGCGGCGCAGCCCCCGCAGCTGGCGATGACACGCTCGCGGAGTTCGGCGATTTCAACCTGGGTGATGTCGGCGACAGTGGCGCTACCGAGACTTTTGACCTTGATATGGACCTGGGGTTAGGCGAGGCTTCCGAGGCCGCAAGCGGCGGCCTGGACTTCGATCTGGACTCCTTCGACAGTGGTGCTCCCGCCAGCGCAGACGACAACACCCTGGCCTTTAATGTCGACAGCGCCAGCGCTCCGGCAAGCGCCGGCGATGGCGGCCTGGATTTCAATCTTGACATGGATACCACGGCGGAAGCCCCCGCGGCAGATGGCGGCCTGGATTTCAACATGGACCTCGATACCGGCGCGGGAGATGATGCGCCTGCCCACAGCGGTCTTGATTTCAACCTCGATACGAGCAGCGATGCCGACGACAACACGCTGAATTTCAGCATGGACATGGACACTGCCGACGCCGCTCACGCGGACAGCGATGGCGGCCTGGACTTCCAATTGGATGACAGCGACGAAGTGGGCGCCGACAGCAGCAATGTCGTGGATTTCAGCAGTGCCGCCACAGCCGGTGGCGCCGGTGACGAAACCACCGCTTTCTCGCTGGACGAGGATTTCGATGCCGACATCGATGATTCGCTGTTTGCCGATGTCGATGAAGTGGGTACCAAGCTTGACCTTGCCAAAGCCTATATCGACATGGGTGATTCCGATGGCGCCAAATCCATTCTCGACGAAGTCGTGGAGGAAGGTGATGCCACCCAAAAAGAAGAAGCGAAAGAACTCATGCGGCAAATCGGGTAGTCAGCACCATTTTTCTTTGATTAAAATGATGCCTCACGGCATCATTTTTTTTACATATGCCAAAATCCATCATGCACACATATACGAAACCATAGTTAATCTTGCCAACCATGAATATCTCAGCGGAACAATTGTACGCCCTTGCCACCGAAGTGGGACATTTGCTCAAAGACCAGGGCTTGCAGTTGGTTACCGCCGAATCCTGCACCGGCGGCTGGCTTTCCAAAGTCATCACTGACATCCCGGGCAGTTCGCACTGGTACGAACGTGGATTCGTGACTTACACCAACATGGCAAAACGGGAAATGCTGGGAGTCAGCGCCGAAACCCTGGTGCGCTACGGCGCGGTCAGCGAGGAAACCGTGCGTGAAATGGTAAAAGGCGCGCTAAAGCGCTCCCATGGCCAGGTTAGCGTCGGCATCAGCGGCATTGCCGGTCCCGGCGGCGCCACCATCTATAAACCGGTTGGTACGGTTTGTCTGGCATGGAATTTCAAAGGCGTGATTAAAAGCATTACCCAGCACTTCGAGGGCGACCGGGAACAAGTACGCGCTCAAGCGGTACGTGACGCGTTGCAAGGCTTGCTGAAAGTCTGTGGCAAGCAATAACCAATCGACGCAACGGTTGTTTTTCGCTTTGTGGCCAGCCCCAGCGCTGCGTGGGCAGCTGGCCGATTTGAATAGACAGTTGCCCGTGACTACCGGCAAGCCGGTCATGCCGGAAAATCTTCATATCACGCTACAGTTTCTCGGTTCGGTTACTGACACGCAATATCAGCAATTGGTGCACACCACACCGGCTTGCCAGGCGCCTTCCTTCACTCTGCACCTGGATCGATTGGGTTACTTTCCAAAAGCCCAGGTACTTTGGATTGGCGCCAGAGAAACACCGCCGGCACTGCAACAGATTGTGCATTGCCTGGGGAGCATCATGACGGATTGCGGCCTCCAACCCGACACTCGACCCTATCACGCGCATCTCACCTTGCAACGCAAAGTAAAAAAACCATTACTCGATTTTCAGCTCGACAGCTTCGCTTGGCCGGTCACCGGCTTTGTGCTGGTACGTTCCGACACCCGGGCAGAGGGAGTTAAATACGACATCCTGCACCAATGGTCCCTCCAAACCACTGACTGAGGCGCAGCGACAGGAACACTACATCAGCTGAAATAGCGCTTGCTCGAGGGTTGCAACAGGGCTACCTTGCTGGCAGCAGTTCATCGTTTTAGCGCATGCATCACAAGGAGGTGAGAAATGACGCAACCCGCCTGCATGGATTTAACCATGCAAGCCCGCTTGATCGCGGGATACCGTCGTAACATCGCAGAATTCCTGTGCTTTATCGTAGCGGCACGGTTTTGCCCCGCTATGCAACATGGTCATGCCGGTATTACGGGACGGCGCAGGCACCCTCTCGTGTTGGTTAAAAAATAGCAAACACGCCGCACCCAACCGGTTTGGCTTGGGACAGAGAGGACCAACTGTGGAATAATTGACGCCAATGATTAGATGCAGTCACGTTATTTCACCTCATTAAAGCAACATAATCGCCAGGGGAACCGGAGATGGATGAAAACAAGTCCAAAGCACTAAGTGCTGCGTTATCGCAGATTGAAAAACAATTCGGCAAAGGCTCGATCATGCGCATGGGTGATGAATCCGCCATCCGTGACATCCAAGCCATTTCCACCGGCTCCCTGGGCCTGGATATCGCCTTGGGCATCGGCGGCCTTCCCCGAGGCCGGGTCGTGGAAATCTATGGCCCGGAATCCTCGGGTAAAACCACGTTGACTTTGCAAGTCATTGCCGAAGCCCAAAAACTGGGCGGCACCGCGGCTTTTATCGACGCCGAGCATGCGTTGGACCCGCTTTATGCTCAAAAACTCGGCGTTAACGTCGACGATTTACTGGTCTCCCAACCGGACACCGGCGAACAGGCCCTGGAAATCGCCGACATGCTGGTCCGGTCCGCCGCGGTAGACGTAGTCGTCGTGGACTCGGTCGCCGCGCTGACCCCGAAAGCGGAAATCGAGGGCGAAATGGGTGACACGCATATGGGGCTGCAGGCGCGCCTTATGTCCCAGGCCCTGCGCAAACTGACCGCCAACATCAAACGTACCAATACCCTGGTGATCTTTATCAACCAGATTCGCATGAAGATCGGGGTTATGTTCGGCAACCCGGAAACCACCACCGGCGGCAATGCATTGAAATTCTACGCATCGGTACGTCTGGATATTCGCCGTACCGGATCCATCAAACGCGGCGATGAGGTTGTGGGCAATGAAACCCGGGTGAAAGTCGTTAAAAACAAAGTCGCTCCCCCGTTCAAACAGGCTGAGTTCGATATCCTGTACGGGGAAGGCATTTCCCGGTTGGGCGAAGTCATCGACTTGGGTGTCAGCCAGAATATTATTAATAAATCGGGTGCCTGGTACAGCTATGGCAGTGATCGTATTGGCCAGGGTAAGGATAACGTGCGCAATTTCCTCAAGGAAAACCCCGCGCTAGCTCAGGAAATTGAGGCGAAAATCCGCGCCAACGCCCTGCCCAGTGGCAGCACCGATAACGATAGCGCTCCGGTGACAGACGACTGAACCCGGCGGATACTCCCCCTGCCGCCGCTCGCCTGCGGGCGGCGGCCATCAACGCACTCAGCCGGCGTGAGCATGGCACCGCGGAATTGCGGCGCAAACTGCAGCGCCTGGGCTACGAGGACGCCGCCATCACCCCGATCCTCAATGCCCTGGCAAGCGAAGGGCTGCTCAGCGACCAACGCTATATCGAGGTGCGTCTACGCAGCCGCATTGCGCAAGGGTATGGTAAGCTACGCATCCGCCAGGAGCTGCTCAGCCAAGGCCTGCCTGAAGATCTCGTCGACCAGGCCTTTGCGGAGGATGCGACCAACTGGCAAGATTTGATGGAACGGGCCCGGTGTAAGCGTTTTGGCAAGCCCCTGCCCACGGCGACCGTGGAGATTGCACGCCAGGCCAGATTCCTTCAGTATCGTGGTTTTTCCCCTCGGATGATCAGCCGGCGATTGCAAGGCAGAGAGGAAAATAATTAACCCTTAACTGAATGAAGAACCGTTATGACGAGCAGTAACGACCTGCGCCAATCCTTTCTGCAGTTTTTCGCCAACCGCCAACACAAGGTGGTAGCCAGCAGTTCTCTGGTGCCCGGCAATGATCCTACGTTGTTATTCACCAACGCCGGCATGGTGCAATTCAAGGATGCGTTTTTAGGCCGAGAAAAACGCGGCTATACCCGCGCCACCTCGAGCCAGCGCTGTGTGCGGGCCGGCGGCAAACATAACGACCTGGAAAATGTCGGTTACACCGCGCGCCACCACACCTTTTTCGAAATGCTCGGCAACTTCAGTTTCGGCGATTATTTCAAACGCGAGGCGATCAAGTACGCTTGGGAGTATCTCACCGAAGTACTGAAACTCCCCAAGGACAAGCTGTGGATTACCGTCTACGAAGAGGATGATGAAGCCGCTGCCATCTGGCTCAAGGACATGGGCGTCGACCCCAAACGCTTTTCCCGCATCGGCGCCAGCGATAATTTCTGGGCCATGGGTGACACCGGTCCCTGTGGACCGTGCAGTGAAATCTTTTATGACCATGGCCCCGGCGTGGCCGGCGGCCCGCCCGGTACTCCGGACGCCGATGGTGATCGCTACATTGAAATCTGGAACCTGGTGTTCATGCAGTACGATCGCAGCGCCGACGGTACGCTGACGCCCTTACCCAAACCTTCCGTGGACACCGGCATGGGCCTGGAGCGGTTGGCGGCGGTCATGCAAGGCGTACACAGCAACTATGAAATCGATCTGTTCCAAAACCTGATCAAAGTGGCTGCCGACCTGACCCATACCGAGGATTTGGAAAATCGTTCGCTGCGGGTCTTGGCCGATCATATCCGGTCCTGTTCGTTCCTGATCACCGACGGCGTCATACCTTCCAATGAAGGTCGTGGCTATGTGCTGCGCCGCATCATTCGGCGCGCCGCGCGCCACGGTTATGAACTGGGCATGCGTGATCCCTTCTTTTATAAAATGGTGGCGCAACTGGCGACCGACATGGGCGCCGCTTTCCCGGAACTGGTGGCGGCGAAAAGCCAGGTTGAGCGCGCCCTGCAACAGGAGGAAGAACGCTTCGCGGAAACCCTCAGCCAGGGCATGAAGATCCTGGACGACGTGATTGCCGGCCTTTCCGGCAAGGTTATACCCGGCGATACCGTGTTCAAGCTCTATGACACCTATGGCTTTCCGGTGGATCTCACCGCCGACTACGCCCTCAAATATCAGCTGACCATCGACACCGCCGGTTATGAAAAAGCGATGGCGGAGCAACGGGCGCGAGCCCGCGCCGCCGGACAGTTCACCATGGACATGAGTCAGGGCTTAATACTGGATCTGGCCAGCGAATTCACGGGTTACAGCCAATTACTGGACACCGCGACGGTGGTGAAACTGCTGCGAAATCAACAAGAAGTCGAGACCCTCAACGCCGGTGACGAGGGCATGGTACTGCTGGACAAGACACCTTTTTATGGCGAATCCGGTGGCCAGGCGGGTGACGCCGGTATCCTGATGAACAGCGATGTGGAATTCGAAGTATCCGATACCCAGAAACAAGGCTCTTCCATCATTCATATCGGCACGGTGCGGCACGGCACTCTTACCGTGGGCAAAACCCTGGAGGCACGTGTCGATGAGTTACGACGCCAGGAAACCGCCTACAATCATTCGGCCACCCATTTACTGCATGCGGCATTGCGCCGGCTATTGGGTACCCATGTGCAACAGAAAGGCTCATTGGTCAATGCCGATCGATTACGATTCGATTTCTCCCACTTTGAAGCGGTTACGCCGAGCCAATTGACGGAGATCGAACGACTGGTCAATACGCAGATTCGCGCCAACCATGAGGTACACGCCCGAATCATGAATCAAGAGGCCGCAAGAAAAACCGGTGCCATGGCCCTGTTCGGCGAGAAATACGGCGATGAGGTGCGCGTATTGTCGATGGGTGAATTTTCAACGGAGTTGTGCGGCGGCACCCATGTGCAACGCACCGGCGATATCGGCCTCATGAAGATCATCTCCGAACAGGGAATCGCCGCCGGCGTTCGGCGTATCGAAGCCGTTACCGGACAAGGCGCCCTGGACTGGCTGGGTGAAGCGAATGCCGATCTGCAGCGGATCGCCGGCATGCTCAAGGGCGACCGGCGCAGCGTGGGCAATCGCGTGGAACAACTGCTGGAACAAAACAAACAACTGGAAAAAGAACTGGAACGCCTCAAAGGTAAACTGGCCAGCTCCCAGGGCAGCGATCTGGCCAGCCAAGCCGCAACCATCGGAGATCACCGGGTGCTGGCCGCGCGCCTCGATGGGGTGGACCCCAAAGCCCTGCGCGACACCCTCGATCAACTGAAAAACAAGCTGGGCTCCGCCGCGATCGTGCTGGCCACGGTCACCGGCGATAAAGTCAGCCTTATTGCCGGCGTTACCAGCGATCTGACCGGCCGCGTCAAGGCCGGCGAGTTGGTAAATGTGGTCGCTGAAAAAGTCGGCGGCAAGGGCGGCGGTCGTCCCGACATGGCGCAAGCCGGCGGCAATAAGCCCGAGGCACTCAATGATGCCTTAAAACAGGTGGCGCCCTGGGTGGAACAACGGCTTAAATCGTAAAATTCGCTTTTATATGCCAAGAAAATGATTGGTATATAAAAAAAAGCCACGTTTTAGGTACCTACCCTCTTTCGGAATCCCCGTGTCTGGTGTCTAATTGACACCTTTTTACAGCATTTGTTGGCTTTTTCATACTTAAACATATTAAATGTATGGCACTTATCGTTCAAAAGTACGGCGGGACCTCGGTCGGCACCATTGACCGCATCGAAGCAGTGGCAAAAAAAGTAATTGCCTATCGGCAACAGGGACACGACCTGGTGGTCGTACTCTCCGCCATGAGCGGCGAAACCAATCGCCTTGTGGATTTGGCCAAGTCCATTGACAGCAATGTCCATGGACGGGAACTTGATGTACTGCTGGCAACCGGCGAGCAAGTCACCATCGCCTTACTGTGCATGGCGTTGCATAAACATCTGTGTGACGCGGTGTCTTACACCGGCTCCCAGGTGCATATTCTGACCGACAACGCGCACAATAAGGCCCGTATTCTGGATATCGAAGCCAAGAACATTCGCGAAGAACTGGGACGCGGCCGCGTGGTCGTGGTCGCGGGTTTTCAAGGGGTGGACGAGAAAGGCAATATCACCACGCTGGGCCGCGGCGGCTCCGACACCACGGCAGTGGCTCTGGCCGCGGCACTGAAAGCAGACGAGTGCCAGATTTATACTGACGTGGATGGCGTCTATACCACGGACCCCCGGGTAGTTCCGTCAGCACGGCGCCTGGACCGAATCACGTTTGAAGAAATGCTGGAAATGGCCAGCCTGGGTTCCAAAGTACTGCAGATTCGGTCGGTTGAGTTCGCCGGCAAATACAATGTCCCCTTGCGTGTACTTTCCAGTTTCGAGGAAGGTAAC
>JAHECY010000029.1:0-23586 GCA_024641505.1 Gammaproteobacteria bacterium | reverse complement strand
ACCCTGATTACCTATGAGGATGAAAACATGGAACAACCGTTGATTTCCGGCATTGCCTTCAACCGGGATGAAGCCAAACTCACCATTCAGGGTGTCCCCGACCAGCCCGGGGTAGCCTTCCGTATTCTGGGACCGGTCGGTGACGCCAATATTGAAGTGGATATGATCATCCAGAATGTCGGCGCTGACGGCACCACGGATTTTACGTTTTCGGTCCACCGTAACGATTACAGCAAGGCATTGAAGATTCTTGAAAAGCTGGCCAGTGAATTGGGTGCTCGGCAAGTTTCGGGCAACAATAAAATCGTAAAAATCTCAGTCGTCGGGGTTGGTATGCGCTCCCATGCAGGTATCGCCAGCCAAATGTTCAAAGCATTGGCGAATGAAGCCATTAACATCATGATGATTGCCACCTCCGAAATAAAAATTTCCGTGGTGGTGGACGAAAAATATCTGGAATTGGGAGTCCGCGCTTTACACAGTGCTTTTGGACTGGAAGAAGGTCCGTTAACAAAAAATAATCGGAATTCTTAAGAAAATTAATCAAATTTTAATTGTTGCATCCTTAACGCATGTTAATATCTACAAGTTTTATATTGAACATCAATGATTTACCGGTATTATTGACGTAAAAAGTGAAATATCAAGCTAAAATTATTATGATGGCAACATCCCAATTGGCCGATACAGATGTGGAAATAAATACAGCAACTGAAACCCTGGTCCCAGGAGCAAAAGGAATAAAGGAGAGGTTTAATGTTAATTCTCACAAGACGCGTTGGTGAAACCCTGGTAATCGGCGATGATGTAACTGTTACCGTACTCGGCGTCAAAGGAAATCAAGTACGGATCGGCGTAGAAGCCCCGAAACACATTTCCGTACACCGTGAAGAAATTTATCAACGCATACAAAAAGAAAAAAACGACACGACCGGCGACACCGCCACCACAGGAGGTTAGAACGCCGTTTTGCCTGGCCCGAGCAACTGAGTTTCACCGAGAAGGACGCGCAAGCGTCCTTCTTGCGTTTTAGGTGTTTCCAACCGCTTGGATTTCTGGGAGAATGGCAGCCCCTGAAAACGACAAACCCGTTTTTATCCTGGAGAGATGGCCGAGAGGCTGAAGGCGCACCCCTGCTAAGGGTGTATAGGGGCAACCTTATCGAGGGTTCGAATCCCTCTCTCTCCGCCAAATGCTGGAAGAGTAGCGAATACCGAAGAGAGAGGGATTTGAACCCTCGATGAAAAATCATTGGGTTCGGTTCGACAAATCGGCAGTAGGCCGATTTGGTCGCACGCAGTGCGCCCGCAGGGCAAGGGCCCCGTAGGGGCCCGAAGACCATCCCTCTCTCTCCGCCAAATGCTGGAAGAGTAGCGAATACCGAAGAGAGAGGGATTTGAACCCTCGATAGAGTGAGTTTTTGGTCGCACGCAGGGCGAGGGTCCCCCCGGGGGACCCGAAGACCATCCCTCTCTCTCCGCCAAAATTCGGCACACTTGCCTGGCGTGGATGCTGACACGATCTGGAGACGGCAACCGGGGCGCAACGCCAGATCGACATCCTGACACAAGCAGTCAATGGTGACTTGTGCTGGTCCCCTCGCGACGATAAGCTGTGAACCCCGTCAGGCCCGGAAGGGAGCAGCGGCAGCAGTGGACTCGGGCGCCGGGGTGTGGCTGGGACAGGTCACCACCCTTTTCCCTGGTATAATTCACGTGTAACGTCGACATAACACCATGAGCTATCAGGTACTCGCGCGTAAATGGCGCCCCCGCAATTTTTCCGAAATGGTGGGCCAGGAGCATGTTCTCAAGGCACTGATCAATGCCCTTGATCAGAACCGGTTGCATCATGCCTTCCTGTTTACCGGTACTCGCGGCGTCGGTAAAACCACGATCGCGCGCATCCTCGCCAAATCGGTCAATTGCGAGACTGGTATCAGCTCCCAGCCTTGCGGTACTTGCAGCGCCTGCCGGGAAATCGATGAAGGCCGTTTTGTAGATTTGATCGAAGTCGATGCCGCTTCCCGCACCAAGGTGGAAGACACCCGGGATCTGCTGGAAAACGTCCAATACGCCCCGACACGTGGACGCTTCAAAGTTTATCTGATCGACGAAGTGCACATGTTGTCCAACGCCAGCTTCAATGCTTTGTTGAAGACTCTGGAAGAACCGCCACCCCATGTGAAGTTCCTGCTGGCCACCACTGACCCCCAAAAACTGCCCGCGACCATACTGTCGCGCTGCCTGCAGTTCAATCTCAAACGCTTGCCACAGAAGTCAATACAGGGCCAGTTGGAACGTATTCTGACCCAGGAAAATGTTGCCTTCGAATCCGGCGCCACCCGCTTGATCGCAAAATCCGCCGATGGCAGCATGCGCGACGCACTGAGCTTGCTGGACCAGGCGATCGCTCATTGTGGCGGACAATTGGCTGATCGGGAAACCCATGCCATGCTGGGCAGCATTGACCGCCAGTATATTTTTGCGATTCTGCATGCGGTAGCAGCGGCGGACGGCGCGGCCTTATATAGCACCTTGCAGGATCTGGAAACCTATGGCCCGGATTATCAGGAAGTGCTTAACGAAATCAACGGTGCTTTGCATCGCATTGCCCTGGCCCAGATCATCGACGCCAGCCTCGACGATATCACCGACGATAGCGTTCATATCAAAGGACTGGCTGCGCAACTTTCTCCCGAAGATGTACAACTGTTCTATCAGATTGGCGTCATGGGACGGCGCGACCTGAATCTGGCTCCCGATCAGCACAGCGGCCTGGAGATGACCCTGCTGCGCATGCTGGCCTTTCGGCCGGCCGCTAACACCACGACAACCACGAATCCGGCACCGCCACCAAGCGCATCGGTGCCCGTGCGCGGCAATGCCGCGCCACCAACGGCAGCCAGCGCGACAACGGCGCCGGCAGCGGAGCGCGCCGCCGTTGAACGCCCCGCCGCGCAGCGTCCGGGCGCCCACAGGGAGCAGCCTTTTGACTGGCAAGCCACCGTCGACGCCCTGCCCGTGACGGGCCTGACCTTGCAGCTGGCGTTAAATTGCCGTTATCAGCGCCATGATGATAAAACCATGCAACTGGAGCTGGACCCGCAACACGCGCAATTACACAATGAAAAATTGCGGCTACGCCTGCAAGACGCCATCAGCAGCTATCTGGGCAGCAGTTATCGCGTTGACATCAGCATGGGCGCCGCATCAGGCGTAGATACGCCTGCGGCGCGGGTCCACCAGGCCCAGCAACAACAGCAGATGGAGGCGGAAAGAGACGTTACCGAAAACTCCAACATCAGGGCGTTGCAGGAAACTTTCGGCGCAAGCATTGATCGAGAATCTATCAAGCCCGTATAGATACGCGGCACTAACATGACAAGAGGTGGCAATAGATGAAAGGTGGACTCGGAAACCTGATGAAGCAGGCCCAGCAAATGCAGGCTAATATGCAGAAAGTCCAGGAAGAGCTTGCCAACATGGAAGTGACAGGTCAGGCAGGCGGCGGCATGGTGCAAGTCATCATGACCGGGCGGCATGACGTGAAACGTGTACACATCGACAACTCGCTGATGCAGGATGACAAAGAGATGCTGGAAGATTTGCTCGCCGCCGCGGTCAACGACGCGGTGCGCCAGGTGGAAGCAACTTCCAAGGACAAGATGGCGGCATTCACCGGCGGCTTGAACCTGCCGAGCGGCTTCAAGCTTCCGTTCTGAGACATGACGGCACTTAGCCCCCTGGTCGGCCGGCTAATGCAGGCGTTGCGCTGCCTGCCCGGCGTCGGACCCCGTTCCGCCCAACGCATGGCATTTCATCTGCTGGAGAAGGATCGTAAAGGCGCGCAGTTGCTGGTCGATGTGTTGAGTGAAGCGTTGGAAAAAGTGCAACGCTGCACGCAATGCCGCACCTTGAGTGAAACTCCCGCCTGCCCGATTTGCAGCAACTCGCGCCGCGACCGCAGCCTGCTGTGCATCGTGGAAACCCCCGCCGATATCCAGGCGATCGAACAAACCGCGGACTATAACGGATTGTATTTCGTGCTGATGGGGCGCCTTTCCCCTCTGGACGGTATCGGCCCACGCGAAATCGGTTTGGACGCGCTAACCCACCGCTTGCGGACGGAATCGGTACGTGAAGTAATCCTGGCGACCAATCCGACCCTGGAAGGAGAGGCCACGGCGCACTATATCAGCGAGTTGATGCATCAAGCCGGAATCCGCGTGACGCGCCTGGCGCACGGCATTCCAATGGGCGGCGAACTGGAATTCGTCGACAGTTCAACATTATCTCACGCATTGAACGGACGCCGGGAAATGTGACTCCCGTCACAATTCCAGACATAATTCACAGATTAATCAGTCCGCCCTGATGCAAATTCGCGACACTGTTGCGATCATGTGTACCGAATTCATACATTAAGCTCAATTTAATACACTAAAGATTTCCCCCGGCTTGCCGTAACTTCTCAACAGTTAACGCCGTTGCGCGCGCCACCTTTGTCGCGTATGGCGCGTAATCCCATAAGGTGCCCGGGGCACCAAAATGTTTTGTGTGACAGCGAGCCTATGGATCCGGTATCTCAAAATGCAATGGTAGTCAAACATGCGAGTTTGGTAAAACGCATTGCCTATCATCTCATGGCCCGTATGCCGCCGATGGTACTGGTAGATGATTTGATTCAAGCGGGCATGATCGGATTGCTCGATGCCTGCCGAAACTATGACTCCACACAAGGCGCAAGTTTTGAAACTTACGCCGGCATTCGCATTCGTGGCGCCATGCTTGACGAATTGCGGCGCAACGATTGGGCACCGAAGTCCGTACACCGCAAGGTGCGTGAAGTCACCGAAGCCATGCGCAAAGTGGAACATGAAACAGGACGCGACGCCCGTGACGAAGACGTGATAAAAGTCCTGGGCATTTCCCGCGAGGAATACCACAAGATCCTGCGCGAAGCAACGGTATCGCGCATGGTCAACCTGGACGACGCCGGCATCGATGAGGAAGTATTGTCTGAAGGCACCGTGAAATCCGAACCGACGCCCCTGGAAAACCTGCAAAACGAGGATTTCAAGAAAGGCCTGTCACGCGCCATCGCCGCGCTACCCGAACGGGAACGCATGATCATTACGCTTTATTACGACGCGGAACTCAATCTACGCGAAATCGGCGCGGTACTCGGCGTCAGCGAATCACGTACCAGTCAGTTGTTGAGCCAGGCGTTAATCCGATTGCGCGCGCGCATGACCAACTGGACTAATCAGTAAAACCACCGTCTAAATCACAATTTTTCACAGCCGTCAAGAATTCACCCCGACTCCACAGATTTTTTCCGACATCATTAAAATTTAAGTCTGATGTTCCGATATAACTCATATGCCGAATTGCTCATGTAACAATTCTGGCTTATGCTGAGAACTGGAGACGGAATCAAAACGCACCACTAATTCACATAATATTGGCACTAGCATAGTTTAAAGAAATGGCACCATGCAAAAATCGCGGCACTATTTTAATCAGACACCACTCTACGAGGGCAACTATGCCTTGCTCATGGAGCTTGCGCCCGCGATCAGCAACGATGTCGGAATCAATCGACTGACATTGCGCCACCTCCACGGCCCCCTCATGGAAATCTGCGTCGTGGAACGCCACAAGTTCACCACCGTCGTCAGCATCACCACCAAACTCAGCGATCATGAAAATCTGTTTACCAATCCAGTGTTGCTGGTACGCATTTATCATGACGTACAGGTCGCGGAGGTGATCGGCTATCAGGCGTTCACACGTTTCGAACCCGATTACCCTTACCCCAATGAACAAATGCTGCAACCTGACGAAAAGCGGCAAGTCAACCAACTGCTCAACGAACTGCTCGGCAATTATCGGGGTCACCGCATCCACACCCGCACCTTCATTGATAATGCCCTTTGAATTTCCGGTATACCGAAACCGCCCAGGCAGCACCCCAGATCACCGGCACCAAGCTCACACCTCAGGAAACAATCACCAAAAACTATTGCGTTGCACAGGCACATCCTGGAGGTAAAACTCCGGAAAAACTGTTCTTCCCTATCAAGCCGAAGCGGCTAGTGGACGATATATTGTCTAACGGGAATACGGGCCTGATTTCAGCGGCTTTCCGCCATCAAGCACTGGAAACTGACGCAGAGGGGAATTGATATGAGCAAATACGATAAAGATAGTTTGGTAAAGGAACTCAGGCTCATGGAGGTAAGCGAAGACACCATGTCCATTTTCAATAAAGAATTTCTGAAGAATAAAATTATCGCACCCCCTTCTTGGGATTACACACCCAACGCACTGGATTTAGACGTTGACGTGGACCCGTCAACCACGCATTAACTCCTCCAACGAGTTAACTCCAAGGCAATGCAGCGACATTGCCTTTTTTTTGCACGCTAGAATTCAGCGTATATGGATATAGCAATATCTAATATCATTTTCAGGCCAACATTTCCCGCATCTCTGGAATGACAATTCAATACCCTGGAAAAAAATCCACCACCGGCGAAGACACCCATGGGAGACCTTCCCGGGATACCACTACCGCCCCATTTCCTTACTGATTTGCTAAGGTATAAACTCCCAAATCCATTCACAATCAGCTATCGTAATCTTGTGCAAAACGCTTATACTTCCCCATTAACGGACGAAAAATATAATAGCAATGGGTATTGGAGCAGGCGGTAGGCAATAGTTGAACCATGAAGTTAAATAATTCCAAAACAATCGTCTATATCGGCTTCGGCACCCTGAGCGTCTTTATTATTCTTCTGACCGCTATCGGGTTCGCACACACCATCAGCGTCAGCAAAGAATTTGAACAACGGACGGAGCTGCACCACGAACTCTCCAACTTGACCTACGAGATGCGTCTGGCGGTCCGGGAGCGATTGATCAGCTTGACTCTGATCGCCAACCTCAATGACCCCTTCGCCCGCGACACGGAAATGCTGCGCTTCAATAATCTCGGCACCCGCTTTGCCACGGCGCGCATCAATCTGACAAATTATGAACTTTCCCCGGAAGAACTGAGTCTGCTGGACAGGCAGGCCCAGGCTACGCAAAAACTGCGGCCGCTGCACGATGAACTCATGGACAACACCACAAACGGCAACATGGATCGCGCACGCGTATTGTTGACCGAGTCATTGATTCCTGCGCATAACGAAGTCATTGATATCATCAAGGAACTGCATGCTTTGCAGGAAACCCTCAATCAGCAACTGGTTGATCACTACGCCCGCAACCAGGAGCTTTCCTATATTGCCTTTGTGTCGTTGATGGGCTCGTCAACCATCCTGGTCAGCATCATAATCGGTTTCGTGGTAAGCCGTAAAATCACTCGTACCGAACAGGCGCTATTCAAGGAAAAAGAGCGTTACGCGCTTGCGGTGCGTGGCGCTAACGATGGTATCTGGGATTGGGACCTGAGCACCAATCAGGTGTACTTTTCACCGCGCTGGAAAGACATTCTGGGCCATGAAGATCATGCCATCCCCAACAAACTCGATGAATGGTTCAAACGCATCCATCCGGAAGATTCCGAGCAGGCAATGGCGAACCTGAACCAGCACCTTAATGGTCACAGTTATTACTTCGAAAGCGTGCACCGCATGCAACATCATGACGGCAGCTACCATTGGGTTCACGACCGCGCTTTGGCCATGCGCGACGATCATGGCAAGAGTTACCGTATCGCCGGCTCCATGGAAGACGTCACTGAACAACGGCAGGCGCTGGAACGCCTGAAAAACAGTGAACGGCACGTACGCGCCGTATTGGACACGGTGGTCGAGGCGATAGTAACCACTGACGAAACCGGCACCATTGAGTCCATCAACGAGGCCGCGGAAAGCATCCTCGGGATTTCCCGCAAAGAGGCGCAAGGCCGCAACCTCAAGGAATTCCTGACGGATCCCGAGAAACTGGACTATGCCAAGCGCCAAGTCAATACCGGGACCGGTACCAGCAAAAAACGCAACATCAGCAGCCAGGAACTCGTTACCGTGCAACACCAGGATCAAACAACGCAATTCGACCTTACCATTACCGGCATGCAACTGGAGGGCGAAATCAAATTTATTAATATCTTCAGGACAGCGCCCGGAATGCGCTCCAGAAAATCCGCCTGAACAGCAGGATCCGGGAAACATTTCAGCAAAATACCCGCCTGACGTCAGCTCCGGTTCTCACCGTGCGCCACGATAGCATGCCTGCCTGGCCAGCCACCCAAATCCGGTGAATTTCAAAGACCTATGCGCTGGCCAAGCCCCAGCCCCTGATTTACGCTTGGCGAAGCCAATACGCAGTTGCTATAATTACGGACATTCCGGGCAAACTCAGGCAACAGACCATGAGTCCGGATCAAGAAAATGGAATGTTATCGTATACAGGGAAGGCATACCCCGGATTTTCCGCAGAAAAAAACCAAGCCCCTTTACTGTTATGGTAAAGCGGAAAAGTTTGTTGCTATCACGGACATCAACCGTGAGCTGATTATAACCGAGACGACCTTGGATACCGACGGTTTCCGGGGATTACCGACGACCTCGCCAGAACCAGAGGTTTGTCGGTCGTAACAAGGGATATCACAAGGATGAGCCACAGAATTCGCACTTTCATTTCCTCTAGCATCACCGTATTCGTCGCCGTACTGCTGCCGGCTTTCGCCGGCAATGCCATGGCGGCGGGTGGTACGGTGTTGGAAAACGACTATATTCTCATCGAGCATTTTCGTGACGCGTTAAACGACGCCATGGCGGGAGATACTGAGGCGCAATACTCCGTGGCACGCATGTATGAAAAAGGCATGGGTGCAAGAAAAGACATGAACGCGGCTTTTGATTGGTATGAAAAAGCAGGCGCACAAAATCATAAGAAAGCATTGTACCGCATGGGTTACTACTATTTACTCGGAACCGGCGTATCCAGGAATTTCACTAAAGCCTTTCGCTACATGACCCAGGCCGCGAACCTGGGTTACAGCCGGGCGCAATACTACCTCGCCGCCATGTACAAGGAAGGCATCGGCGTGACCGTAAACCTGGACCAGGCGCGACGCTACTATCAGATGGCGTTGGACGCAGGAGAACTGCGAGCGCAACAAGCGCTTGCCTCCCTGGACGAGAAGCAAAAACAGGTCAACGTCCAACCCCGGAACAAACGCATTACACAAACCAAACAATCGGCCCCGGATTACGGCAGCGCGTTCACCGCCAGCATTCTGCGCAGCGAATGGCTTAAAGGTCGCGGCCCGGCACCGTTTATGCCATCAAGTCTGACCACCTGCCGGGAAATCCAGCCGGAATTGGTCGAGTGTCTGAGCGGTCAGTTGCGCAGCAGAGTGGATAATGCCGATATCATCTACGAGACCAAGACTTTGATCCGTTACCAGCCGGAAGACGGCGGCTTTCAGCTGAGCTACCGCAATAACGTTATCAATGTCGATGAACATCCAACCGATGATGCGGCAAATAATTTAGCGGATACCATCAAAGTCGGATGGCAGGAAATCTCCCACAAGCTGGCTTGTCATTTCGAAGACCAGGAAACGGTTGTCGTCTGCCAGCGTAACAGAGTCAGTAAAATGAAGTTTACACGCGCCGACGAACCTGACGCCAAACTCGCTGCCAGCAATAACCCACCAATCACCACACCCTGAGATTTGCCCGCCACGCGCATGGGCTCCGGGATAACTCCGCTTTGGACACGGCCGTTAAAGCTGCCGAGCAAGAGGACGAATACACGACCATGAAGCCACGACTTATCGTCCTGGCACCATCAGGGAATCCCCATGCCCCGCATCGGCTTACCATTCGCTACCCGCTATTTACTGACGCTGCTGTTTTTCCTGGTCTTGATACCGGGCACCAGCATGGCCGCCGAAGTGTCTCTCTACGGCAAGATATTCGACGAAGAGAAAGCCCCTCTATCAGGAGCGGAAATTATCCTTGTCGAATCGGACTCCCGGGCCCTGCTAAAAAGTATCTTTAGTGACGTTAACGGTGAATACCGGTTTTCTGTCAAACCCGGAAAATACGAATTGCGGTACCGCAAGGAGAAATACACCGGCGTCGATAGCCCCATAATCATTGTGTCCACTGACACTCACGCAAAATCGATACGCCTGACGTCTCGTGAATGGAGTGCGGAGGGAACCCGTAGTGGTCAAGGGGGAGACTGCGATTAAGGGCTTAAAATGGCGGAGAGGCAGGGATTCGAACCCTGGGAAGGTCGCCCTTCAACGGTTTTCAAGACCGCCGCTTTCGACCGCTCAGCCACCTCTCCGAGTGCATTGCTAACCCCCATACCATTCATTCTGCGCGGCATAGGGCGATGAACATCGCGCGGTGAAGGAGAATACCCTAATCCTATGCGCGATTCCAGGCACATCGTACTTGAAAGCGATGATTCTGGCCCAATGTATGTACAAGATTTGACTACACTAGGATAGATGAAACTTTTTTAGTATCCTGTGACTCTCAACACACGTGCATCAACAAAAAATCGAGGAGAACCATGTACCAGAATCAACCTGCTATTAATCGTACCTTTGACTCTGCATTGGCGGTTAATAAAGTCCTGCGTAATACCTATGCCCTGCTGTCGATGACGCTGATCTTCAGCGCCCTCATGGCCGGCGTCTCGATGGTACTCAATGTCGGACCGATGGCTAATCTGATCGCATTCGGCGGTTCTATTGTGCTGTTATGGTTCGTCTTGCCGCGTACTGCCAACTCCTCCGCCGGTATTGCCGTCGTTTTCGCCGTTACCGGTCTATTAGGCTTTGGTTTGGGCCCGATCCTTAACCTCTATATGTCCTTAGCTAATGGCGGGCAAGTTATCATGACCGCACTGGGTGGCACCGGTATTATTTTCCTGGGCTTGTCAGCCTATGCCCTGACCACCAAGAAGGATTTCAGCTTTCTCGGTGGTATGTTATTCGTGGGCTTCCTGGTGGTATTGATCGGCGCTATCGTCAATATTTTTCTGGCGATTCCCGCGGTATCACTTGCCATCTCGGCTGCGATCATCATGATCATGAGCGGCTTCATCCTGTATGACACCAGCCGTATCATCCATGGCGGGGAAACCAACTACATCCTGGCCACCGTGTCCCTGTACCTGAGCATCTACAACATTTTCGTCAGCTTGTTGCAGATTCTGGGCGCCTTCGGCGGTGATGATTAATTTCTAATTGCGTTGTAACTAAGACCCCGGCACGTCCGGGGTTTTCTATTTATGAGGTTGGCATGGATACCTGGATGAAAGTCGCGTATGCCCTGATGCTGGGTATGATGGTGGTCTTCCTGTTGCCGCGCGCCAAGGCGATGCTCAAAACCAGTCCCAAGGCTACCGCTGGTGACTGGAAGTCCGTGGCCCTACCCCTGCTTGGAGTGATTCTGTTTATATTGTTGCTGATAATGTTGGTACGCCACTAGGGCGGAGGTAATGGCTTATTTCTCAGGCCCAGGGTATCGACTGCGAGTCGCAATACCATGTCCAGAGTATAGGGAATCTCGATATCCATCACTTGCTCGATGACCCAGCGATTATCGGTTTGGGCCAGCACGTCGGCAATTTTCAACGCCAGGAAACGCCGGGCTTCGAATCCCGGACCGTCGTCATCAAAAGCGCATTCCGCATATTCGTCAAAGCGTTCATTAAGCAGCGCGGTCATCGCCTGCTCATAATCGCCGGGGCCCAATAAGTCAATCTGATTATCCACCATGTTGGCGGTCAGTTGCCTGGAAACCAGGTTGATGAAGGCGTCGCGCTTCACGTCATCCCAGTATCCGTAAATTCTGCGGTCTATCATGTGAATCTGAAAGGCAATAAACTCCTGAATGACGCGGATAACTTGCGCATCCTCGGCAAAACGAAAACCTTCCTTCTCCATGCGACGAAAAATCTCGTGACTGATCTTCCAGATATTGAATGACAGCACGCCGGACAAATCCTCAAGACTTTTCGGTTGACTGGCACGTGCCTTATTGCGATCACGGCGTGATCGATGCCATTTTGATTTAAGTCGGATTGCCATAGGCATTCAGTATAACCTAAGAACACAGGTATAAGCCTAGTTCTTAGGGAATAGGGCATGCTAATACTCGTGGCATATAGTTATCGGGTACCGTTATAACTCACCCGGTTATGCACCGTCGATTGGTACTTCGACGCAGCGGAAATTCGGCATCCGAGATGCCGGTAATGCATAAGCGCTAGATTCAACTACGAAGTTTAAGTCAGACATATTTTATTGTTGACAGAAAAATTGTCTTCGGTGTTACACTGCATCTAACAAGGGTCACGCTATGCAAAACCTGAAAACCTTGATCGACACCGTGCAGTCCAATTGCCACATTTCCGATGCGCGTCATGCAGGAAACTATAGTTTATGCGTATTTCTGCTGAAAATGCGCGAATTCTATCGCTGGGAACGACGCATACCGTTGACCCAGCAACTGGTCCGGGAAAAAGTCGGCGACTGGATGGCGCAACGGGAAAAAGATTGGGCGCAGCTCGAAAATGATGGTTACGCGCAACTGCCGCTGGCCGAACAGCACTACGACCCGTTTGCGGCGGAAGCCGTAAACGCCAGCCTGGTACCCATGGGTTACGTTTACAGCAGCGGTTATGGCGTGTTCCACAAACCGCATTTCTTTCTGGGAGAATTACACAGCACCCGCGTGATTGATGGCTGCAATGTTTATATCGCCAGCCGTGAACTGGCACGGGATCTGGTGGCGCCGCCGGCGATGGCCATCAACCAGGACATTTTCATTCGACAGGAATCTCTGCGCCGCTTCATCTGGGAGAAAATCGAGGAATGGCAATGGAAGCAACACCCGGACACGCCCATGGGTAGAATCATGCAAAACCATGATCAACAGGCGGACCCGGAATCATTGCTTGACGCTTTAGTGCAACAGGAAACCGAAACCTTGGTGTTGCATGAGTTGGGTGAAATGCGCGCCGGGACCCTGATCGGCGCGCAGTGGCATGCACTGCTTGCCGCCGCAACCACGTCCAAGGACGAATTTGTACTGCGCGCCATTCGTGATTTAGTGGCGGATTGCCATGTCACGCTGCCAAGCTTATTGCGCGACGAAAATCACGACGCACTGCATTTCTTCTTTGGCAACTTTACCGGTTTGCGTCGCGCACTGTATCCACAATTGCAACAGGCCTATGAACAGGCGGTTAAATCCCGTGAATTAACCGTTATCAATGATACAGTGCAACATGGCCAGGAACTGTGGTTGCAACACGCGTTAGCACTGGTCGATATTTTTAAGACGGACGTAAACCGGTTACCCGCGGAGCTTGAAAAGCTTGGGCAAAGCCACAAAATTCAATGATGAGAATTCAACAGCGCTGGTTTCGGATGATCTCCGCTTAACACCCATGCAGCGCCAACTTACAGGACTGGTATTATGACAGACGATATGGATTTAGGCAGTGGCATCGCTGCGTTCGAGGCACGGGACTACAGCAAGGCATTGCGCTTGCTTTCACCACTGGCCCATAAAGGCATCGCGGATGCCCAGTACCGCCTGGGTATGATTTACCAGAACGGTCTGGGACGGGTGGAGAACCGTGAAGAAGGCTATCGCTGGATGAAGGCCGCCGCGGAACAGGGACATGCTTATGCGCAACACGGACTGGGAGTAATGTACTTATATGGTGAAGGCGTAGCCCGCAATGAGGCAGAGGCCGCCAAATGGTTCAGCTTCGCCGCGGAAGCCGGACTCGCCGGCGCGCAGATGACCCTGGGCATGTTGTATGAAAATGGTCAGGGTATTGCGAAGGACGCGGAAAAAGCCAAATACTGGTACGCACAGGCGGAAAAAAACCAATAGCGGCCGTCCGCGACCATACATTGCCGAGGTACGCCGCACCAACTCGACAAAAAAAAGGCAGACTTTAGTCTGCCTTTTTTATCTATCGCGTGACGTCGCCGGAGCTATCACTAACCTTTCCAGTTAGCGAAATTACCGACGTTCTTCTCCATACCGTCGTTATAACCGGCTTCATAGGCTTCATTCACACGCTGTTCTTCACGCGCGGGATTGTGCAGGTAACCACCGGCCCATCCTACGATATAATCCTTTTGAACACCGGATTTTTCCATTTTATCAATTGCGTCATAGTATTCTTTATTCATAGAGACTGGCTCCTAACATTATTGGTCACCGGCAGATTCGGTGGTTCACAGGCCTGCGCCGCGAAAAGAAACCTGCCCGATCAAAGACTTATTAAGTGGCAGGTAGTATATCCGCCGGCCCGGAATCAGGGTAATACCTCATTGGGGATAAGGGCCCAAATTGACACCCAAACAAGTTTCCTGAAGCGCTATAATGCCTTGATTCTAAATATTTTTGCAAGGCTGTCACCACCATGTCACGTCCCCTGGACACACAGGTCAAACCCTACATCCCCCGTGAAATCAAACCGTTAAGTTTTATTTATGAAATACCGGAGGCATTGACGCCGGATATCTGCCGGGAAATGGTACGGCGTTTTGAAGCCAGCAGCGATGAACACTATGAAGGGCGCATCGGTCAGGTAGTGTACAAAGATCAGGCAGTCAAGAAAACCACCGACCTGGTAATCAGCGGTAAAGAACCGTGGCGCGATATGGATACCATACTGTTTCGGTCACTGGGTCTGGCACTGCGCGTCATGCAGGAAAAATTTCCTTACTTCCGAGGCCCGTTCAAAGACATGGGATACAACCTGCAACGCTATCAGGCTGGTGAATACTATCACTGGCATATCGATGGCGGCAGTCACGACTTCGCGCACCGGCAACTGGTCGCCCTGTGGTATTTGAATGACGTACCGGGTCCAGGCGGTGAAACCGAATTTCTTTTCCAGGACATCAAAGTCACGCCGGAACAGGGCAAGCTGGTGCTGTTCCCCCCGTTCTGGACCCATGAGCATCGTAGCGTCACCCTGACAGCAGGCGTGAAATACATCGCCACTACCTGGGTTATCTTTGCCTGACTATATGATACTCAGCGTCACTTTGCTCACTGCTGTCTGCATGGTTACCTACACCGTTGAAATCGTCTTTGGATTGGCGGGTACGATTCTCATGATCAGCATCATGTCCTTTCTAATAGATGCCAAAACGCTGGTGATTTATTCATTGCTGCCGCAGATTATGGTCGCCAGCATTGGCCTGTGGCGCTCACCACGCTCGGTTGATATTCGGGTCTGGGCCAAAATGGTTGCATTCGCCGCACTTGGAGCGGTCGCCGGATTGTATTTGTTTTACATGTTTTCAGCGGACGCCTTCCAGGTGCTGCTTGCCAGCGCCATTACCATCTTTGGTATTTATATGGTGTTCTCACCACGCATCTTCCGTATCCCGCACCACATGGCCCGCTTGCTGGATATTCTGGCGGGCGCGTCGCAGGCCATGTTTGGTATTTCAGGTCCCATCGCCATGACCCGATTGATGGGTACGTTTGAAGACAAACTGGTGATACGGAATTACGCTCTCGCCTTTTTCCTTGCCACCAACTTGTTTCGTTTGGGCGGCTACCTGAAAAATGGCACCATCTCCGGGGAAATTTACCGCATGATGGCCATATCTGCACCTTTCATTTTTATTACCCTGTGGTACAGCAATCATCTGCATTTTAAAGTAAATCCCCAGACTTTCCGCCGCGTTGTCAGTTGGTTGATTCTCGGGGGAGGTCTGTCTATGCTGTTACATTGAACTCCAGGACACGTTATGCTGCTTATATTGCCCGACATATTGGATCCTGAACGTCTGGACAACATTCGTTCATTCCTGAACACGGGGAATTTTGTCGATGGCACCCTATCTGCCGGTGCCAACGCACGCCGTGTCAAACACAATGAAGAATTGACCGCCCAACATAAACAACGCCAGTACCTGGATCAGTTGATCATGTCGCAACTGGCGGCAAGCGAGATGTTCCGATCGGCGGCGCTGGCGCATCGCATTTCGCAACCGGTGATTGCCCGCTATCACACCGGCATGGCTTATGGCGACCATATTGATGACCCGATCATGGGAGACAGTAATGGGCGTTTCCGGGTCGACATCGCAGTCACTCTGTTTTTGAATGAACCTGAGGAATACCAGGGCGGTGAACTGGTGGTCAACACCACTTTCGGAACCCAACGGGTAAAACTGCCCGCGGGACAGGCGGTATTGTATCCCGCATCAAGTCTGCACCATGTTGATGAAGTCAGCCACGGCGAACGCCTGGTTGCGGTGTGCTGGATCCAAAGCCTGATTCGGGATCCGGCCCGGCGCGAAATGCTCTACGAACTGGATCAAGCGCGAGCCTCCTTACGGCACAACGCGCCGGATTCCGCGGCGGCCGCACAAGTAGATCATGTTTACACCAATCTGGTGCGCATGTGGAGCGAATTGTAAGCAAACCCCTACTGGAGTTTAAATGGATAAAATAATTAAATCAGCTGATGAATGGCGCTCCCTGTTAACACCCGAGCAATATCGCGTTACACGCGACAAGGGTACTGAACGGGCATTTACGGGCGCGTATCACGATCACAAACAAAAGGGCGTCTATCGCTGTGTTTGCTGTGGCAACCGGTTGTTCCATTCCGATCATAAATTCGATTCCGGTACCGGCTGGCCCAGCTACTGGCAACCCCTGGAATCGGACGCGGTACTCGCCCATGACGACAACAGCTTCTTCATGAAACGCACCGAGATCGTCTGCGCCTGTTGTGACGCGCACCTCGGTCATGTATTTTCCGATGGTCCGGAGCCCACGGGCTTGCGTTACTGCATCAACTCCGCATCCCTGACCTTCGACGCGGCGGACAAGAACTGATCCGATCAAGTAACAGGTCCGGCTCATCGGCGGCACGCGCCGGTTTATCCGCACGGAGCGTAGACGCCCTGCAATACCTGCTGCCGTGTTGTTACACGGTCTCACACCGCACACGCGAGAGGATCACATTCCCTTGGTCGCGGCTCAAAAAACCAACGCCGGCATGGATTTCGGCTTTGCCAACCAAGACCAACTCATTGGCGATGGACAACTGAATTCCGTACACCTATGCACGGATACCGGGTACGGGTACGGACATACTCCGCTTCATCATTACGGATTAATGCCGGTAACCGCGCCAACGTCACCGCCCTTGGCCCGCAAACAAGCCCTATTCCCGCTCTCTCCGTATGGCATAAAAAATGCTCTGTGCATTAGAACAGTGGAATTTTCGTTGTTACACCTTTCAATGTACTCAAATAAGGTTTTTACTGAAAAGAGAGGTCAATTCAGCGATACATTTCAGCGATAATAGTGTCCAAGGGAGAGCAAATAATGCTGCATTCCAAACCATCATTGCCAAACAGGCACCCCGATCATTTACAGTAACAGGCAACCAGCCATAATATGTTTAATATGACCCAGAGCCGTACCCGATACTTATTCGCCCTCATCATGATCTGCTGGAACACTATCGTTTTCGCTGCAGACGCCCAATCCATTGATTTCAGTTACCAAAGCATCGAAGGCAAACCGGTAAATCTCAAGGATTTTCGCGGGAAATGGGTGCTGGTCAATTTTTGGGCCACCTGGTGCCCCCCTTGCCTGGAAGAAATCCCGGAACTCGTGATATTTCATGAGACCCACAACGACAAGAACGCCGTGGTGATCGGCATCGACTACGAGCGCGTCAGCAAGGAAAAAGTGAAAAAATTCGTGGACACTTACTCCATGCCTTACCCAATCGTGCAGATCAATCCGGAAACCACCACGGTATTCGGCCCGATATCAGGGTTGCCCACCAGCTTCCTGATCGACCCAAAAGGGAAGCTGGTGGCGCGTCAAGTGGGTCCGGTGACCAGCGAAACCATCGAAGAATACATCAATAACTTTTCGGAGAAGTAACGGCCATGAACCTACCCGCTCCCGTCAGCCGAATCGTCTACGCCACACTGCTTTTGGTTAGCTGCATAGTCAACGCCGGCGCTGAAACGCGCGACCCATACAAGTTCTTTTTCAATGAAAGCTGGAATGATTTCAAGGAAGAACTCAATATCGCGCGCACGGAAGGCAAACATGGTATCTTGTTCTTCTTCGAACTTGACGAGTGCCCTTTCTGCCACCGCATGAAACAGACCGTACTCAACCAATCGGACGTGCAGAAATACTTTCGAGAGAACTTCCGCTGCATCGATGTCGATATCGAAGGCGATGTGGAAGTCGTGGATTTTAACGGCGAAACCACCACCCAAAAGGATTTCGCATTCAAGTCCAACCGGGTACGCGCCACGCCGGTATTCGCATTCTACGACCTGGAGGGTAATCGCATAGTGCGCTTTACCGGCGCTACTAACAATAAGGAAGAGTTCATGTGGCTGGGAGAATATGTGCTTACCGGCAGCTACAAAGACATGAATTTCACGAAATACAAGACAATGAAACAAGCCGAAAAAAAATAACCAAGATATATGCCATCCGTATCTACCAGCAGAATTAGTTGCGTGTGCCTGCTCATGATCATGCCCATCGGCACTCAGGCGGATGAAAAGCCGCCCCTGCCCGATCCGCTGTCACTGGCACAGGCGCTATCGTACGCCACCGACGCGCACCCCGCGCTGGAAAAGCAACGTGCGGAACTGGACCTGGCGCGCGGCAATGCCGCCGCCGCTGGTGCCGATGATGATCTCAGCATTCGCGTTGACGCTTACGCGCGCTGGGTACAACCACCTCCGCAGGCGCCTGATCAAGACCAGGCTGATCACCAATTGAGTTTATTGGTACGTAAACCACTGCTCGACTTCGGCCGCAGCAGCGCCCTGGATGCGGCGGCACAAGCGGGCATCGATGCACAGGAACAACGCTTGAGCGCGGTCCAGGACAATTACCGAATCGAGATCATGCGCGCGTTTTTCGACGTGGTGCTCGCAGACTTGCGCTTCAACCGCGAGAACGAGGACATGGCGGTAGCGTTTATCCGCTTCGACCGAACCCGTCAGCGTCAGAGTCTCGGACAACGCTCTGAGCTTGAGGTGCGGGAAACCCGCAGCACCTATGAGAAAGTGCGCCGCGCCCGCTATTACGCCCAGACCCAGCAACGGGCGACCCGCAATCGACTGGCATTTTTATTGGGTTTTGCAACCAACTTGCCGGCAAATGTCACGGCCCCGGAACTGGCATTGAATGTCAAGGGATTGCCGGACTACGACGCGCTGCTGGCGCTGGCACTGGACAACAACGCTATTTTGCACAGTCAGCGCGCCGCGGCCGTTGCCGCCGAACAGAAGCTGTTGGCCGCACAACGGGACTACTGGCCAACCGTGGACGCGGAATTGGAAATGTCCAAGTATTCGCGTCAATTTGGCTCGCGCGATGACTGGCGCGCCGCAATGAAGCTGTCCGTGCCGTTGTACAATGGCAATCGGGTGAGTGCCAAAATCCTGCAGGAACAGGCTCGGTTTCGGCAATTACAGGCGGTTGCCGCGCAGAGCGAACTGGACTTGCGGCAACAGCTACTGGATTTATGGTTATACCTGGACACTTTGGGTGCGGACCGGGACCTGGCCAAAGCCAGCTATGACTATCGACAACTAAAACTGGATGAAGCCCGAACTTTATACGAGCAGGAGAAGCAGGCGGATCTGGGTGATTCCATGGTGCAAACTTCGGAGGCACGCTGGCAGGTGGCGAAAATAGAGTTCGACATCGCCATCACCTGGGCAAAAGTCCAGGCGCTTACCGGGCAACCCATTAATCTCGAGCAAGGACTAATCCATGACAAGGCACAATAGGCCGTTGGCGATCTGCCTGCTGCTGGCACTGGCCACGCCGGCATGGGCGGAAGATGTCGCCGCAACATTGCAATGGGCGCAAAGCGTGACATTGAGCGTTCCGGTTTCCGGCGTAGTGGAAAGTGTCGCGGTTGCGGCCGGACAGACGGTCGATAGCGGCACGTTACTGGTTAAACTGGAAGACACGGTATTCAGTGCACGCCTGGACGCCGCCAAGGCCCGGTTTCAGTGGCACAGCCGGCAACAAGCGGAAACACAAAAGGAACTGGATCACGCCCAGGAGCTGTACGACGGCACCATGCTGTCAGAACATGAGCTGGAAGTGGCCCGAATCGCGTCCGATAGAGCCCGCGCGGAGTATGAACAGGCAAAAGCCGATATGGCGCAAGCGGAATTTGATTTGCGGCACAGCGCGGTACGCGCACCGTTCAACGCCATCGTGCTCAACGTTGTGGCGGTACCAGGCCAAACCGTCATCAACCGGTTACAGGCGGAACCCCTGGTAACCGTTGCCCAGCGCGACCGCATGCACGCCTACGCGGAAGTAGCACGCACCGCGGCATATTCGTTGAAACCCGGCCAAGCGGTCAACGTCCTGTTTTCCGGCAAGGTCATTGGCGGCAAAGTCGCGCAAATGGTGCAGATACCCATCAGTGAAGGTAAATATCCCTTGTACGTGGAATTCACGCCGGGAAATCGCAAGGTCCTTGCCGGACAGAAAGTCACGCTGCAACTGCCATGATCGTCTGCCGTAAATGCCGGGTACAAGGCCGCGTACAGGGCGTATGGTACCGGGGCTCAACCCAGGCGCAGGCGCAAACCCTGGAAGTGACCGGCTACGCCCGCAATCTTGCCGACGGTTCCGTGGAGGTCCTGGCCTGCGGTGAAACAACCCAGGTAGAGGCATTGTGCACCTGGTTATGGCAGGGCCCACGTCACGCGGATGTTACCCACGTGGACTGCGAACCCGCGACAGTGGCGCCCCCCCCAGGGTTCACGACCGCCTGAACTAGCACTTACCAGGTAATTCGCCATCCGGCGCCATCACCCTCGAATCCGCAACTCGCCCGCATATCGCAACCGCCGGCAAATCGAATAACAATCGTCTCCTGGTTTAAGTGCAATCGCGAACAGTTTTGTTGGTCCGACCAAGACGCAAAGCCCGCCACACCAGAAGCTTGAGTGTGCACCGGTACTAGAATTTTGTTTGCGAAAGCCATCAGTGCCTGGGGTGTCAGGCTACTGCTCGGATTTACGCGACAATCCCTGCTCCACCGCCATAACCGCCGCTTCCACTCGGGAATGCACCCCCAGTTTGCGAAGAATGGATTTCACATGCAACTTCACGGTGCCGTCGGCGATGCCTAACTCACGCCCGATCACTTTATTGCTTTGACCTTCCGCCAGATGAGTAAGAATTTCCAGCTCACGGGGTGTCAACTCGGAGAACGGACTGGCGGGCTTGCGCGAGATATCGCCACCCTGAACAATGCGCGCCAGAATGCCCGCCAGGTCCGGGGCCACCACGGTGCGTCCGTCAACAATCTGCTCCAATGCCTTAACCAGCTCATCGGCTTCCATGTCTTTTAACAAGTATCCTTGCGCTCCGGCGCGCAGCGCTTCCACCACATCCTGTTCATCCTGACTGGTGGTGAGCATGATAACCCTGACATTCTTGTTTTCTTCACGTAAGCGTCGCAGCGTTTCCAAGCCTCCCATCTGGGGCATGCGAATGTCGACCAATACCACATCCGGATTTGACTCCTTGACTTTGCGAATGCCTTCGATGCCGTCGCCCACGGCGTCCAGCACTTTGATGCCGCGCCGTTCCAGAAGCTCCAGCAGACCGCTGCGAAACAAGGCATGATCGTCAATCAGCACCACCCGCAGGGGCCTCTCCTGGGCGATAATTTCCGAATAATCACTCATCTGAGATTGTATGCTCCTCGATTATGGACCGTGCTCCGACGGCAAACGGCAACGCGACAGGATACGTCATGAAGTAATACGCAGAGGAGTACTGGGCGCCGCGGAATTAACGTTAAAATTCAATTCCACGCGCGTACCCTCTCCCGGCTCGCTTTCGATCAACAGCATACCGCCGATGCGGGAAGCTCTTTCCTTCATGATAGTGATTCCGATATTCTCACCCGGCACGGACTTGATCGCGTTCTCCACGATGCCTTGCCCGTCATCCTCCACCAGCACTGAAAAATGGCCGGCGTGATCGGAGCGCAATAACACCCGCACGTATTGGGCTCCGGCATGCTTGCGAACATTGGTCAACGCTTCCTGCACAATATGCAGCACTTGCACCTCCATGGCGGGCGACAAATCGGACCGGCCGAGTTCGTCCTGAAAAAACACCGAGACACCGGTTTGCTTCTGAAATCTGTCGATCATAAGCTCGATGGCTGGCACCAGGCCACGCTCATCCATGCGCGTGCGAAAATGCACCAACAGCTCCCGTAACTGGCTGTTAGCCTGGTCCAGCCCATCCTTGATCATTCGAATCTGGTTCAACCCGGTTCGATCACGACTTTGCTCTATGGTCTCCTGCACCATGCCCACCTGAAACCGAAGACTGGCCAGGGATTGGGCCAGCGAATCATGCAGCTCATTGGCCAGCAGGGTGCGCTCTTCCATGATCGACAAGCGACGCGCATGATTTTCGATACGTGCTTTTTCGATGGCCAATCCCAGGTGGCGGCCGATCTTGGCAAAAAGATTACATAACTCCGGCTGGTCTTCCAAGGTGTGCTTTTCAATGACCAGATTATAGACCCCCAGCCGCAGTTCATGATAAACGATGGGAATTGCCAATGCGTTGTATTTTTCCACCTGTTCCGAGCCCAGCGCCAGCACCAGCTCAGCTTGGACCAATTCGGTTCTCAGCAGCAGGCCACCGGTGATTTCCGTACCGGACAGGCAATAGTCGGCGGGCATGTGGCGTTGCTGGCGCGCAAACTCCGCCGTCAGCCCACGGTGGGATATCAATCGCATCTGGTCGTCATCTTCCCGCAACCGTACCAGGCCGGCTTTGGCGCCCGATAAATCCATCAAAGTTATCAGGTACTTATCCAGCAATTTGTCCAGATCTTGAAGCACCGTGACACTGGCGGCAGCATCGTACAGGATATCCAGGACCCGGGATTGGTTCGCGACTTCCTCCCGGCTATAGGCACTGGGGTTATCTCCCTTCCCGAGGGTCTCCGACGAGACCGAAGGCGGTAGCCGCCCGGCAACGGCACGCGAGGCGAGGAACAAGCCCCCACCCAACAGTAACATTATCGCAACAAAGGTTATCAACAAGAGCAAGGTAAAATGGCGCATCGGTAACACCAGCCAAAACGCCATCGCCAGGGCCGCAATACATAGCGCCATCATTCCCGCTATAATAATGTGGGTCAAGGAGCCGGTAACGGATGCGGCTTCTGGTGACTGGTCACGGTCCGTGGCGTTGGGCGTATGAAGCATTTTGTGCCGGGACTTACTCATAGAATTTTACTAAGTTATACTGGCTCGAGCGGGTTTTGAGATCAAAATCGCGGTTAAACCATCGCTGTTATATTAGCATAGACAGGCCTGCAAAAGGCCGGTAAAACAACACGGCCCGGGGACTGACCAATGAGGGGTGCACCTGTATGATGATTAAAGCATATCAAAAATCCATGATTAGCGTCGTCGCCCTGGTAATGGGCCTGCCCATGACATCCTATGGCGCTTTGATTAGCGGCTCAACCCCGGTCAACGGTGCTG
>JAHECY010000028.1 GCA_024641505.1 Gammaproteobacteria bacterium | reverse complement strand
CCCTGTTCGGAAGCGCGGCGCTGGTGTTTGGCATTCTAAACGGGATGATCAGTGTTAAAGTAGTGGAATATTTAAGCAAATAAGCGTTATGGCAGTTCGAAGTTCACACATATCAAGTATGGCGCACATTAGCGCTGCTGACCGGTTCAGCTTTACCATGTTCATGTCCCTGGTGGCCAATGCCGTGGTGATTCTGGGTATTGGTTTCAGTCCCCTGGATGACATGTTTGAGGATATGTTGCCCACCCTGGAGATCACCCTGGTCCCCACGCATTCTGCGGAAGCTCCGGACGAAGCGGACTATTTTGCGCAGGCCAATCAGATTGGCGGCGGCGAGATGGATGACAAGATGAAGCCGGAAACCCCCTCCCCGGCCATGACCTCCACGTCCGATGCCAGCGGCTCACCGTTTGTGATGGTGCCGCTGGAATTTCAGCCAAAACCCAAGAACACCAAGGATGAAATGCTGACCCTGGACCAAAGTGATTTCACGGTTTACAACAAACCCGAGGAATCGCCGGAGATGCCGGAATTCAAGACGCCGGTAGCCGCGGAATTGATTGCGCGCAGCCAGGAAATCGCGCGCATGTCCGCGGATTTGAACGATCAGTTACAGGCTTATGCCAAGAAACCGCGCCATACCTTCATCAATTCGGCGCACACTAAAGAGTATAAATTTGCCACCTACTTCGCGGAATGGCAGCGCAAAGTCGAAAAAATCGGACAGCTGAATTTTCCCGATGAGGCCAAACGTCGCAATTTACAGGGTGAATTACTGTTAGACGTGGCGTTGTACGCCAATGGCACCATCGCCGAGGTGAATATGCGCCGTTCTTCCGGCCACAAGATCCTGGATGATGCGGCCATCGCCATCGTGCGCCTGGCGGCGCCGTTTGCACCGTTCCCGACTGACATACAAAAAGACACGGATATATTGCATATCACCAGAACCTGGCAATTCCTGCCCGGTGGCAAGTTGATGACCAAGTAATAGAATGCGCCGGCGCTCTTGCGCCCCTTTCCCGGGAACGGCTACACTTGTGCCATGAGCAACGCCACATGGCTAACCAACCAGTTTCTAATCGCCATGCCCTCCTTGATGGACCCCAATTTTTATCGCACGGTGACCTATGTTTGTGAGCACAATGCGGAAGGGGCGATGGGTATCGTTATCAATCAGCCTCTGGATTTGATTTTCGCCGATGTGCTGCGGGAAATGGATCTGGCGACCGACGATGATAAGCTGGCCAATCAGGTGATTTTCCTGGGTGGTCCGGTACAGCCGGATCGAGGTTTCGTCGTGCATCGTCCATTGGGAAGTTGGGATTCCACCTTGCAGGTGACCGAGGACATCGGTGTCACGGCTTCCCGGGACATCATTGCGGCAATCGCGGCCCACCATGGGCCGATGTGCAACATCATTGCGCTGGGTTACGCCAGCTGGGGCGCCGGTCAGCTGGAGCACGAACTGTCTGAAAATACCTGGCTTACCGGACCCGCGGATGCGACCATCATTTTTGATATGCCGGTGGCGCAACGGTGGCAAGCCGCGGCTTCCCTGGTGGGTGTGGACTTGAAAACCATCTCCACGGATATCGGGCACGCGTGAGCGTATCGGCGCAGACCTATCTCGGATTCGACTACGGTACCAAGCGCATAGGGGTGGCAGTCGGGCAGACGCTGACCGCCACGGCCACCGCCCTGGTAACCCTCAGCGCGCGCAATCACAAACCCGATTGGGATGCGATCGGCGCATTGATCGCACAATGGCAGCCGGCGGCTTTGGTAGTGGGCTTGCCGTTGAACATGGATGGCAGCGAGAATGACCTGACCCGGCGCAGTTTGCGTTTCAGCCGGCAGTTACACGAGCGCTTCCGTCTGGACGTTCACACCATGGATGAACGCTTGAGTTCTGTCGAAGCTGGCGTGCGCCTGGCGCAAAACGGTAGGCGCGGTGGTCGGGTGGATGATGTGGCGGCGCAAATTATTCTTGAAAATTGGCTGAATCAGAGAGGCACGGAGTGAATCAACAACGGTCGAGTCTCGGTGATGTCGATACCATGATCATGGATCTGACCGCCGGATTACAACAATTGCTCTCCCAGCGCGGTATCGATGCGCCGGTGATTGTGGGTATACACACCGGGGGCGCCTGGGTGGCTAAAGCGTTGCACCAGCGCATGGGTCTGAGTACGGAGCTGGGTACGTTGAATATTACTTTTTACCGGGATGACTTTACACGTATTGGTTTGCATCCTCGGGTCATGCCCTCCAACCTGCCGTTCGACGTTGACGACAGGCACATTATTCTGGTCGATGATGTCTTACATACCGGGCGCACGATACGCGCGGCGCTCAACGAGATTTTCGACTACGGCCGGCCCGCGTCGGTATCGTTGGTGGTGCTGGTCGATCGCGGGGGGCGCGAGCTGCCCATAGAAGCCGCGTTATCCGGTTGTCGGGTACAGCTGGCGGAGCGCGAGCATATTAAATTGAGCGGTCCGGAAAATCTTTCCCTGTCGATACTGGAGGCGCCATGAAGCGGCATAATCTTCAGTTGGATGACCAGGGCCAGTTGCGCCACTTTCTGACTGTCGAGGGCTTGAGCCGGGCGCTGTTGGTGGAAATCCTGGATCGGGCGGAGACTTTCGCGGGTGTGGCTTCCCGATCCGTGAAAAAGGTACCGCTGTTGCGCGGCAAGACCGTTATTAACCTGTTTTTCGAGTCCAGCACCCGCACCCGAACCACGTTTGAACTGGCGGCCAAGCGATTATCGGCAGATGTGCTCAATATCAATATTGCCACTTCCGCTACCAACAAAGGTGAGAGCCTGCTCGATACTCTGCGCAATCTTGAAGCAATGCATTGCGACATGTTCGTGGTGCGGCATAATCAGAGCGGCGCGGCGCCCTTTTTCGCCGCACATGTGGCACCCCACATCAGCGTTATCAATGCCGGTGACGGATCACATGCGCATCCTACCCAGGCCATGCTGGACGCGTTCACCATCCGGCAGGTCAAGGGTGATTTTCACCGGCTTAAAGTCGCGGTGGTGGGAGATATTCTGCACTCACGGGTGGCGCGTTCGCAGATTCACGCGTTGACTACCTTGGGCGTGGATGAGTTGCGGGTGGTGGGGCCTAAAACCCTGGTGCCGGACAGTGTCGCATCCCTGGGCGCGCATATTTTTCATGATCTCAGTGCGGGGTTACGGGATGTGGACGTGGTGATCATGTTGCGATTGCAGCGGGAGCGTATGCAAGGAGCTTTCTTGCCCAGTGTGCATGAATATTTTCACCTGTATGGTCTGACCGAGGAAAAGCTCGCGCTGGCGCGTCCGGACGCCATCGTGCTGCATCCGGGACCCATCAACCGGGGCGTGGAAATCGATTCCCGGGTTGCTGATGGCAAACAGTCGGTTATTCTGCAGCAGGTCAGTAACGGCATTGCCGTGCGCATGGCGATTATGTCGATGGTGTTGGGGCGTCAGACCGAAAACCCGGAGGTTAAGCACTGATGCGGATTCTGATTAAAGGCGGGCGTGTTGTCGACCCTGCGCGCCAGCTGGATGCGGTGGGCGATATCTGCATTGCCGATGGCAAAATTGTTTCGGTGGGCCAAAAGGTTGCGGGTTTCCAGCCGGAACACACCATTGAGGCGCAGGATATGGTGGTATGTCCGGGATTGGTCGATCTCAGCGTGCGTCTGCGGGAGCCCGGGCAGGAACATAAAGCGACTATCGACAGTGAAACCCGAGCGGCGGCGGCCGGCGGTATTACCACCGTGTGCATGCCCCCGGATACGGATCCTATTGTCGATTCTCCGGCGGTACTGGAGTTGATTCGCCAGCGGGCGGATGCCGCCGGCCATGCTCATGTGGTGGTATTGGGCGCGATGACGAAGCAGTTAACCGGCGGTGAAATCACCGAAATGCACGCGCTGAAACGCGCCGGATGCGTCGGTATCAGCAATGGCATGAGCGCCGTGCAAAATTCCCTGGTATTACGCCGCGCCATGGAATATGCCGCCAGTTATGACATTAAAGTCTTTCTGGTGCCGGAGGACTCGGATCTGGCCAATGGCGGTTGTGTGCACGAAGGCACGATCAGCATACGCATGGGTTTGCCGGGTATACCGGAATGCGCCGAGTCCATCGCAGTGGGCCGCGATCTGTTGCTGGTGGAGCAAACCGGCGTCAGCGCGCATTTCTGCCGCCTGTCTTCGGGTCGTGCCTTGAGTATGATTTCCCGGGCGCGTCATGACGGATTAGCGGTTAGCGCGGATGTTGCCGTGCATCAGTTGCACCTGACGGAAATCGATCTGGCGGATTTCAATGCGAACTGTCACGTGCGCCCTCCGCTGCGCAGCCAACGGGACCGGGAAATGTTGCTTGAGGGATTGCGCAGTGGTGCCATAAATGCCGTCTGTTCCGATCATCAACCCCACGAGACTTCGGCGAAACTGCTGCCGTTTGCGGAAACCCAGCCAGGTGTTTCCGGCTTGGAATCGCTGTTACCGCTGACCTTGCGTGCGGGTGTGGAGGCGGGCATGCCGCTGGTGAATATCCTCGCGCTGCTGACCAGCGGGCCGGCGGCCGTGTTGGGATTGGATCGTGGGCATCTGGCACCCGGTGCGGTGGCGGATATTTGCGTGTTCCGGGAACACGAACGCTGGCGCATGACGCCCGAAACCACTCTCAGCAAAGGCAAGAATTCTCCGTTCATGCACTGGGAAATGCAGGGTCGGGTGCAACATACACTGCTGGCGGGTAAGCCGGTATTTTCCCTGCAAGCGGAGCCAGCATGAAGCATCCCGATACGCGTGACAGTTTAGTGGTGGAAGCAGCGCAAATTATCAGTCACGAAGCGTGCGCGGGAGCGCAATATATATTGCGCGTGCATGCGCCACGCAGCGCCGCCCGTGCGCAACCGGGCAATTTCGCGCATGTGCAATGTCATCCCATGTTGCCGATGCGGCGTCCGATTTCCATTATGCGTGTTGATGCGGAGCAAGGCTGGGTGGAATTTCTATATAAAGCGGTGGGTGAAGGGACGCGCCTGCTGGCGCAGCGCCAGGTACCGGAAAGCATCAGTATCATCGCGCCGGTGGGGAATCAATTCATGGTTGCGGAGGGACCCGGTCGACCCCTGTTGATTGGCGGTGGCGTGGGTATGCCGCCGATGGTGTTTCTGGCGCAACGGCTGCGCCAACGTAAAGCGCTGCAACCGTTCGTGGTGCTCGGATCTGAGGTGCCATTCCCGTTTGTGGCGATACCCTCGCGCATAATGGTGCCCGGGGTGCCAAGTGACGTTATTGCCGCAATGCCATTGCTCGATGATTGGGGTATTGCTTCGCGACTGGCCAGTCAGCAGGATTACGCCGGTGTCTATCGAGGATATGTAACCGATCTGGCGCGGCAGTATGTGCAGTCGCTATCCGCTACGCAGCGTGCTCAGGTGACGGTATACGCTTGTGGGCCGCATGCCATGCTCGCGGCAGTGGCCGCATTGGCGCGTGAATTTAATCTGCCCTGTCAGGTCAGCCTGGAAGAATATATGGCATGCGCGGTCGGCGGCTGCGCCGGCTGCGTAGTGCCGGTGACACTGCCTGAAGGCAAGGCGATGAAGCGGGTGTGTGTGGACGGGCCGGTGTTTGATGCGGGGCAGGTATTCAGCTGAAGCGTCAGGTACGGCTACCGGCGTAACGGGGAACAGTGGACTGATCCTTCAATACATCCAGGAGCTGAAAGAAGCGTTTGACATCGAGCGGCTTGGTAAGGTAAGCATAAAAGCCTTCCTTGAGTCCGCGCTCTATTTGCTTCGGCATGGCATCCGCGCTGATGGCGATAACCGGCGTGTGACGCGTTACCTCATGTTGCTGTAATCGCTGTAGTACCTCGTAGCCGTCCATGCCCGGCAGATTGATATCCAACAAAATGACATCGGGCGCCTGTGTAAACGCGATCTCCAGGCCCAGGTGGCCGTCTGGTGCCGACATGAATCGGGTATCGGCACGGGTCTCGAGCAGGCTTTCCACCAGGCGCAGATTTGCCGGTGTGTCTTCCACATACAATATCGTTTGACGAATCTCGGCGCTGCTTGTGGTTGCAGTCCATGGCGCATCGCTGACTGCATGTTCAGCCCGGGGCAGCGAGAACCAGAAAGAGCTACCGTCACCGGGGGTGCTGGTAACGCCTATTTCACCGCCCATTAAAACCACCAGCTTGTGCGCGATGGCAAGTCCGATGCCGTTACCTTCGCTGCGCAATGCAGGACTTTCCAGGCGTTCAAAAGGGTCAAAAATTTTCACGCATTGTTCTGGTGTCAGTCCGTGACCGGTGTCGGTGACAACAATGGTGATACTGTTCGCGGGTCCGGTATCAAGAGCGATATTGATGCTGCCGGCTCGGCGGTTATGATTAACGGCATTGGCGAGCAGGTTTAGTATTACCTGTTTCGTCCGAATTTGATCCGCCAATATCATCAGACCGCTATGTCTGTGGGTATCGTCAATGATTCGCAGTTTGTGCTTAGTGGCGATCGGCTCGATGAGCTGCAATGCTTCCGACAGTAACTGGCTGATGTTTAACGGCGCGATTTGCAGTTCCAGGCGTCCAGCCTCCAGGCGTGACAGATCAAGTATTTCATTGATATGTTCCAGTAAATGATTGCCGGCATGGAGGATTTCCTGGATGTACTTGTTTTGAAGTTGATTGGGGCGATTGATTTCCAGCAATTGGGCGAAACCGAGTATTGCGTTCATGGGGGTGCGCAACTCATGACTCATGCGCGATAGAAAGTCGAATTTTGCATTGCTGGCGCGCTCCGCGTGACTTCTGGCAGTAAGCAATTCCGCTTCCGTGAGCCGTTGCTTTTCCAGCAATTGAATACGGATGACGGCAGCGCTGAGCTGTACGCTGATGCGGGTGAGAATATCCGGCATGCAGCTTATCGACTGGTTCCCGGTGTTTTGTGTGGCGTAAGCAACGCAGACCATGCCGATCGGTTGACCGCAGAAGCGCAGCGCTGTGGCGACAATTGAACAGTCTTTAAGGTCCGGAATCAAGATCTTGTCGATGCGCGGGTCGAGATGCGCATTTGCGATGCTGATCGGTTGTTGTTGTGACAGAACGTCGCTGACCAGAAAATCCTCTGCCATGGGGATTATCGGATAACCGGTGTGGTCGCCGCGGTGTGGTATATCGGTTACCAGTAACGTGTGTTCGGCTGCTTCGTAGGGCAGTATTTGGAGCCAGGAAACGGGTGACGAAAATTGGTGGCGCAACATTTCCTGGGTCAGCTGCAGCAGTTGCTCATAGTGCCGCACATGGTGCAGTTTCTCAGCCCACTCGGACCATAACAGGTTTTCTTCCGCCAAGCGTTGATTAACCGCCTTGAATCTACGGTGCTTGGTGTAATCTTCGCCATACATGACGATCAAATCCGGTGCGATAAAGGAGAACCTGGCGATCAGGGTTTTGGTTTCATCGGTGGCACACGAGACCGTCAACTCCCGGGTAAGGGAAGATTTTTCGGTTAACACCTGCTGGAAAATGGCGATAATGTCCGGGCAACCGTTGTAGTAGTTATTTAACGTGGTGTCGTAATCATTGTTGATGGCACCTTCAGTGAATTGTATGGCGGCGGCGTTGAAATCCCGTAGATGAAAATCGTCGTCACGCCATTGCCAGACATAGGTTGGAACGGGAGAGCTCAGAAATTGAGTCCAAAGTTGCATCTTATCTAAGGTCGGCAGCGGCGAGCGGTGTTCGATATCAACACATAATTTGCTATTCATGGCGGTTAACGTTTCCTGTGACGGTTAGCGTCAGTCAACACATGGTTTGGCATTGAGGTATCAGCATTAGATTGGTAGCCACGTAGATATACAAGTTAGGGGCCAATTAAGGGCAAGAATTTGTAAATATTTGTAAACGAGCCTAACGAAAGGGTAAAAAAAACGCGGCTCAGAGCACCGCGTCGATAGTTGCGCAGACCGCCCGCCCCCTGTGCGCAGGTGTGACCGGGCCGGGTGTGGCCAGGTCTGTTAGTTGAAAGCGTCTTTATTGGCTGCTTTGGAACGGGCATCTTGTTTTGAAATCAATCCTTTTTGTATCAAGCCTTGCAGGTTCTGATCAAGGGTTTGCATGCCAATGCCCTGACCGGTTTGGATTGCCGAATACATTTGCGGGATTTTATTTTCACGGATGAGGTTGCGTATTGCCGGTGTGCCAATCATGATTTCATGGGCAGCCACACGACCGCCCCCAATTTTCTTTAGCAGGGTTTGGGAAATTACCGCCTTCAGTGACTCCGACAACATGGAGCGCACCATTTCCTTTTCTGCGGCAGGAAAAACGTCGATGATACGGTCGACGGTTTTTGCGGCGGAGCTGGTGTGCAGGGTACCAAAGACCAGATGGCCGGTTTCCGCGGCGGTCAAGGCCAAGCCGATCGTTTCCGGGTCACGCATTTCCCCGACCAGAATGACGTCTGGGTCTTCACGTAATGCAGATCGCAGTGATTGCGCGAATCCAAGGGTGTCACGGTGCACTTCTCGCTGGTTGACCAGACATTTTTTACTTTCGTGGACGAACTCGATTGGATCCTCGATGGTTAATATATGGCCGAATTCCGTATCATTTTTATAGTTAATCATGCCCGCCAGGGTCGTTGATTTGCCCGAGCCGGTCGGGCCGGTAACCAGTACGATGCCGCGAGGATATTCCGAGATCGCTTTAAAAATGGGTGGCGCACCCAGTTCTTCGAGGCTCAGGATCTTGGTCGGAATGGTACGGAAAACGGCGCCCGCCCCCCGATTTTGGGTAAAGGCATTGACACGAAAGCGTGCAATACCCGGTAATTCGAAGGAAAAGTCATTTTCCAGGAACTCGTCGTATTCCTTACGTTGCTTGTCGTTCATGATATCGTAGATCAAGCCGTGGACGGTCTTGTGGTCCATGGGGGGTACATTGATGCGCCGCATTTCCCCATCCACGCGAATCATCGGTGGTACGCCAGCGGACAAATGCATATCTGAAGCACCGTTCTTGACGCCAAAAGCCAATAATTCTGCAATATCCATGATAATCCCCTGATAAATCGACTTTTAACTACGCGAGGTGATCCGGGCATCCGGTCAACACTATTGTATAGCGGCCCGCCTAAGCGCTTTTTTAGGTATGCCGCAGGATTTTTTCTTGATCTTGCACAGACCAGACCGGCTGCGCCAAGGGATTGAATTAATAAAAAGTTTTGGTTTATGGCACAATAGGTTCAGGTCAACGGCGGTAACACTATGCAAGAGATTGCGCAGCGCCTGGAAGGTGTGAAGCGACAAATTGCTCACTGGGAACGGCAGTATCAACGCCCCGCCGGCTCGGTGACGCTGCTGGCGGTCAGTAAATCCCAGGGAATTGATGCGCTGCGCCAGGCTGTTGCGGCCGGACAAAGGCGCTTCGGGGAAAGCTATGTTCAGGAAGCCCTGAACAAAATTCAGGCATTAAGGCAGTATGATATTGAGTGGCATTTTATCGGGCCGGTACAATCCAACAAAACGCGGATGATTGCTGAAAATTTTGACTGGGTTCATAGCGTGGACCGCCTTAAAATTGCGCAACGGTTGGATGCGCAACGGGCGACGCGCCAAAAGCCTCTGAATATCTGCATTCAGGTAAATATCAGTGGCGAAGGCAGCAAGTCCGGTGTGATGTCTGAGCAGGTGCCGCTGTTGCTGGCGCAGCTGGGATCCCTGAAAAATTTACGGGTACGTGGCATGATGGCAATTCCTGCACCGGCCACGGATATTGCCGTTCAACGCCGGGAGTTTGCCCGGTTGGCCGGTGAATTTCGCGAGATGCGGGAGCGTTTCCCCCGGTTGCCGTTAGATACCTTGTCCATGGGGATGTCATCGGATCTGGAAGCGGCCATCGCTGAAGGCGCCACCGTGGTTCGTGTTGGGAGCGCGATCTTCGGTGCCCGAAAATAGCGCGGCTAGCGCCAACAAGCGTGATTGGAGTGACTATGAATGATACCAAAATAGCTTTTATCGGGGGTGGCAATATGGCTGCCAGTCTTATTGGCGGGCTCCTCGGTGGTCATGTCAAGCCAAACATGTTGTGGGTAAGCGAACCTAATGCGGAACAGCGACAGCAGCTGAGTATCAACTTTAACGTGCAGACCACGGCGGATAACAGCACCGCCGCCGCGCAAGGTGATGTTGTGGTGTTGGCGGTCAAGCCTCAGGTCATGCACGCGGTAGCCGACGAGATAAAGCCTGCGATTCAGCAGCATAAGCCGTTGGTGATTACCATTGCCGCGGGCATCCGCCTGGCGTCTATCGCCGGCTGGCTGGGCGATGATATCCCCGTGGTGCGTGCCATGCCCAATACGCCGGCGTTGGTGCAAACCGGGGCCTCGGCGCTGATCGCGAATCAAGAAGTGACGGCGGCGCAACGCAACCTTGCGGAATCAATTATGCGCTCCGTGGGGTTGGCGCTGTGGTTGGAGGACGAAGCGCTCATGGATGTGGTGACCGCGGTGTCGGGCAGCGGCCCGGCGTATTTCTTTCTGGTGATGGAGATATTGCAGGCGGCCGGCGAGACGTTGGGTTTGGACCGGGAGAGTGCGCGTTTGTTGTCGCTGCAAACCGCGTTTGGGTCGGCAAAAATGGCCCTGGAAAGCACGCATGACCCGGCAACCCTGCGCCGCCATGTAACATCCCCGGGTGGCACCACGGAACGGGCGATTAATACCTTGCTTGATGGTAATATACGACAATTATTCATGGATGCGGTAGCCAACGCTACCCAGCGATCGCGGGATTTGGCACGGCAATTGGGGGAATCATAAATGGGCGGCTCGTATTTGGGTAACGCGGGTATTTTCCTCGTTAAGACCATTTTCGGTTTGTATCTGCTGATTGTTATGCTGCGGTTTGTGCTGCAAGTGGTACGTGCCGACTTTTACAATCCCATTTCGCAATTTATCGTGAAAGCCTCCAGTCCGCCGCTAAAACCTCTACGCCGCGTCATTCCCAGCATCGCAGGATTGGACGCCGCGTCCATCGTGCTCATGGTGGCCATTAAATTACTGGAACTGTTTGTCGTTGGTTTGCTGCTGGGCCACTTTTTCGATGTCGTGGGCGTGCTTGTGCGCTGTGTCAGCGACTTGCTGGATCTTGCCGTGGATGTTTTCTTCTTTGCCATTCTCATACAAGTCATCCTCAGTTGGGTGAGTCCGGGAGGTTACAATCCCGTGATATCTCTGATTTACAGCATCAGTGAACCGGTGTTGCGACCGGCGCGCCGTCTGTTGCCAGCCATGCACGGATTTGATTTGTCGCCTATCGTCGCCATGGTCGGTTTGAAGCTGGTGACTTTTCTGGCGGTATATCCCCTGCGTGATCTGGCGCGAGCTTTAGATCCGGCGTTTGCCTATCTGCCATGAGCCGCCCCTGGTATCGCTGGCAGAATGGCGATTTGATATTACGAATTTGGGCGCAACCACGGGCCAAATGTGACGAAATTGTAGGGATGTACGGCGATTTTCTGAAAATTCGCATCACTGCGGCACCCACCGATGGTAACGCCAACGATAATATCACTAATGTTTTGGCCGGAGTCCTGCACGTGGCGCCCACGCGAGTGAGGTTGCTGTCCGGGGCAAGCAATCGTGGCAAAACATTCTGCATATCCGGTCCGCTGCCATCGGATGCCTGTCAGTTGCTCGCTGGTGAAGACGCTGGAGGTACTCAATAAACGGTAATCCCACCTTTATACACCTGTCCCGGGCAGGGCTATACTATACGAAACAAGTATCTATAGGCATTTCTCTAAACTTCTGGTGATCCCTGTCGATAACAGCCAAAGTAGGATAATACCGGGGGCACCGTGAGGCGCCGCCGTAGGCTGGCGCGTGCTATGTACGGGTGTTAATTATCTAAATGAAAGAACAACTTACTAAACAGCTTGAAGTCTACGCCCGTTGGAAGGCCTTGATGATCAGGAATATCAAGTCCTACCAGGAGTGGTTGGTGAAGCAGGGGATGAACGAGGCGGAAGATGACCTGCGAATCTTCGAGGTTATCGACTCGTTGAGCTCCGACCAACTGACGGTGGCCTTCGTCGCCGAATTTTCCCGTGGTAAGACCGAGCTGATCAATGCCATTTTCTTCGCGGACTATCAGCGGCGCTTGTTGCCTTCGGCCGCGGGTCGCACCACCATGTGCCCCACTGAATTATTTTTTGATCGGGATGCCAATCAGGCTTATGTGCGCTTGCTGCCCATCGAGACCCGGTCCGAGGAAACCACGATCGCGGAATACAAGCAGGAACCCACCTATTGGAACACTATTACCCTGGATGTGAACAATCCCGATGCCATGGTGGAAACATTCAAGGAAATAGTCAAGGTTAAAAATGTTTCAGTCAACGAAGCCAAGCGTTTGGGCTTATATCTGGAAGAGCATGAATTTCAGGATCTTTCGGAAGTTGAAGTGCCGGTATGGCGCCATGCGTTGGTAAGTTTCCCGCATCCCATGTTGAAGCAAGGTCTGGTGATTCTTGATACTCCCGGTCTTAATGCCTTGGGCAATGAGCCGGAGTTGACCATGGAAATGATTCCCCAGGCGCAGGCGGTTTTGTTTATTCTGGCGGCTGATACCGGCGTGACGCGTTCGGACCAGGAAATGTGGAAACATCACATTACGCCTTATGTTAACAGCGCCAACACCGGTATTCTGGTGGCATTGAATAAGATCGATACACTGTGGGACGAACTGAAAGATGAGGCCACGGTAGCAGCCAACATTCAGTCACAATGCGTGTCGACCGCGAAGCAACTTAATATCAAGGAAGAAAAGGTGTTTCCGGTTTCGGCCCAGAAGGGTTTACTTTCCAAGATCAAGCATGATGATAATTTACTGGAACGCAGTGGCTTGCCGAGCCTGGAAGCCTATATCAGCAAGGAAATACTGCCCTCCAAGCAAAGTATCGTCCGGGAAAATCTCCTCAACAAAATCGGTGCGCGCATTGAAAGCACCAAGGAATTGCTGACCGGGCGTTATGAAGCCGCCAAGGAGCAGCTCAAGGAATTGCAGTCGCTCAGCGGCAAAAACACCGATGTCATCCTGCAGTTAATGAACAAGGCGCGGGAATCGCAAGCGGTTTACAAGCAGAATGTTGAAAACTTTCAAACCAGCCGTCACGTATTGTCGCAACAGGTGAAGGCGGTGCTGGACACCCTGAGTCTGGAAAGTTTCGACAAGATCATATCCAAGGCGCGCAATGAAATGGTCGACAGCTGGACCACCAAGGGTATGAAGCTGGGGATGAAATTCTTCTTCGACAATTCCAAGCAGGTAATCGATCAAGTGGCCTGGCAGGCTGATAAGTCCAATGAGATCGTGCGCGCCATTTACCAGCGTTTCAAGGATGACCACAATATTGATGTGCGGCCGGAACTGTTTACTACCAAGAAATACGTTGCACAGCTGGAACGTCTATATCGGGAAGCTGAAGCGTTTCGAAACAGTCCCGTGACCACCATGACGGAGCAAAGCTTTGTGGTGAAGAAATTTTTCGTGCAACTGGTCAGTCACGCGCGCAACATTCTTTTCCAGGCGCACCAGGATGCGGAAAACTGGGCCAAAAACGTTATGAAGCCGTTGGCCAACCGGATCAAGGAGCGCAAACAGCAATTAGAGCAACATCTGGAAAGTTTGCAGAAGATCAAGGCGTCACGTGAAAAGCTTGACGAGAAGATTCATGAGCTCGAGGGTATGTGTTCCAATCTCACCAAACAGATTACAACGATAGATGCGATTCTGCGCGCCATCAATATACCGTTGCCGGAGTTGATGGCTGCACAGTCCAAGGCGGATTCTAAAGTCGCCGTCTGAGTTCGGGCGTGTGTGCTCCCCGGTATGCGGTTAGTCCAGGCGGTAATCGATGATCAACGGTGCATGATCGGAAAATCGTTGTTCCTTGTAGATGGCGGCACGCTTTACCTTGTCGGCCAATCCCGGCGTGATTACCTGATAATCGATGCGCCACCCGACGTTTTTGGCCCATGCTTGGCCGCGGTTTGACCACCAGGTATATTGCTCCGCATCCTGATTCACCACCCGAAACGCATCCACCCAACCGGCGTCACCGAATAACTCATCCATCCAGGCGCGTTCCTCCGGTAGAAAACCGGAGTTCTTCTGGTTACCGCGCCAATTCTTGAGGTCGATATTTTTATGCGCGATATTCCAGTCGCCACACACGATGAACTCTCGACGCTTGCGGCGCATGCGTCTCAATTCGGGCATGAACCGGTCCATGATGTCGAATTTTACCGCTTGACGCTCCGCGCTGGATGAGCCGGAGGGCATGTAAAGGGAGGCGACGCTGAGCTGACCGAAATCCGCTTGAATGTAACGGCCTTCGCCGTCAAAATCCGGCCAGTTCAAGCCCAAAGTGACTTGGTCCGGTTCCTGTTTACAAAACAGGGCAACGCCGCTATAGCCCTTTTTGAGCGCGTCGTGGTAATACACATGATAGCCCTTGGGATAATGAAGTGCCTGATCCAGCTGATGTTCCTGGGCCTTGGTTTCCTGCAGACAGACCACGTCGGCGCGTTGCGTACGTAACCACTCAAACAGGCCTTTCTTCGCCGCCGACCGGATACCGTTGACATTGATGCTGATCACCCGCATGGGATTGCTGAATTCCATTAGTGGAAGGTTTACAATGTGGCTATTGTAGCAAATGCCGAGGTTATGTATGCAAACTTACCAGAAGGAGTTTCTCGATTTCGCTATCGACAAAGGCGTGTTGCGCTTTGGTGAGTTTGTGCTCAAGTCGGGGCGTCGCAGCCCCTATTTTTTCAACGCGGGCTTGTTCAATTCAGGCGCTGCAGTGGCGCGCCTGGGCCTGTATTACGCACAGGCCATACAGAATTCCGGTATCCAATACGATATGCTGTTTGGGCCGGCTTATAAGGGAATACCTTTAGCCACCGCCACCGTGGCGGCGCTTTACGAGATGTATCAATTGGATATTCCATTTGCCTTCAACCGCAAAGAGGCCAAGGATCACGGTGAAGGCGGTAGCTTCGTGGGTGCGCCCGTCGCCGGACGGGTGCTGGTGATAGACGATGTGATATCCGCCGGTACTTCCGTGCGTGAGTCGGTGACCATGATCGAATCCCAGCACGCCAAGCTTGCCGGCGTGGCGATCGCCCTGGACCGCCAGGAGCGCGGTACCGGCAAATTGTCGGCGATCCAGGAAGTGGAACAAACTCTGGGCGTCAAGGTTGTCAGTATCGTCGATCTCGCCACCATGATCAGTTATCTGGAACTCAAACCCGGTTATGAAAAGCATCTGAAGAGCGTACGCGCTTATCGCGGTGAATACGGTGTTGCGTAGGGTGCGTATTACGAACCTCTTTTGCTCTTGATTCTGGGGATTTGGTTACAACAAAAAACCGGTGCGTAATACGCACCCTACACGACGGGAAATCATTGCGAAGCCTGGAAGTAATTCGACCTTCGCTCGGTGCGTCACACCGTAATGCGTAGGGTGCGTATTACGCACCGTGTTTTTTACCGAACGAAGCAATGTTTTATTCGGTAAACGGAGCCGCGCTTCGTTCAAGTTACAAAAGCCGGTGCGTAATACGCACCCTACGGCATTATCAACTTGATGCCGATGACGACAGTGATAATTTCGAAGGCGCGTTTGATCCAACGGTTGCCTTTGACGATCGCCAAATGGGCGCCGATGTAGCCACCCAACAGCGATCCCAGGATCAGCGGCGGCAACCAGCTCCAGGCGATGTTGCCGAGCAAGCCCAGGGTGATGGCGCCGCTGCCGTTCCAGAACAGACCGACCAGGATCAGGGTGTTGGCCACGGCTTTCTTATAATCCAGGCCAAACCAGCGCACCAGCCACAAGGTGACGAACAGACCGGTGCCTGAAGTCAACGAACCGTTGAGGGCGCCGAGTAAAAACAGCACGCAACCACCGATGACATAGCCGCGATTATCGCGGTGGCGCACTTCGGTTTTTTGTCCCAGTCCGGGGGACAGGATGGAATACAAACCCAGCCCCAAGGTCAGTATGCCCAGAGCGATCTGGGCATAACGATCCGGTACTGTCAGGATGATGCTGGCGCCGGTGACTACGCCAGGAACTCCACACGCTAACATCACCAGTACCAGGCGCCACTCCAGGTTATCTTCTCGCAAATTGCGCACGGTCGCGCCGATACCCAGGGCGACGGTGGCGATTTTGTGGGTCGCCAAGGCGATGCCAAAAGGCAGTCCGAGGAATATCAATACCGGAAACTGGATCAAGCCGGCACCACCGCCGGCAAATGCGGAAAATATGTTGGCAACCAGGGAAATGACAAACAGGATCCCGAGGGTTACGCTGTCCACGAAAATGTCCTGTGTTGGTATCCGCTTATGACTGAATCAGCGTGCCTACCCCCAGATCGGTGAAAATTTCCAGGAGTACCGCGTGTTCGACCCGGCCATCGATGATATGGGCGGAACGTACGCCTCCGCTGACGGCGTCCATGACGCAGCGAATTTTTGGCAGCATGCCACCGCTGATGGTGCCATCGGCGATCAGAGCGTTCACTTGCCGGCTGTTGAGGCCGGTGAGCAGATTACCCGATTTATCCAGCAAGCCCTGGGTGTTGGTCAGGAGGATCAGTTTCTCGGCTCTTAGTACTTCGGCGATCTTGCCGGCCACCAGATCAGCATTGATATTATAGGAATGACCATCACTACCTACCCCGATGGGGGCGATTATCGGGATGAAATCGCTGTGGGCCAACATATCCAGCACCGAAGGATCGATGCTTTCCACTTCACCCACATGGCCGATATCGATGATTTCCGGCGCTTGGGCTTCCGGTGCGTTACGGGTGATGGACAGCTTGCGGGCCCGTATCAAGTCACCGTCCTTGCCGGAAAGGCCCACTGCCCGACCTCCGTGCCGGTTAATCAGATTCACAATTTCCTTGTTAACCAGACCCCCCAGGACCATTTCCACCACATCCATGGTTTCGGCATCGGTTACCCGCATGCCTTCAACAAAAGTGCTTTCCTTGCCAATACGCTTGAGCAGGCTGCCTATTTGAGGTCCGCCGCCATGCACCACGACGGGATTGATGCCCACTAGTTTCATCAGAACAATATCCCGGGCAAAACCGCTCTTAAGCGATTGCTCCACCATGGCATTGCCACCGTATTTAATAACTAAGGTTTTTCCGGCGAAGCGTTGTATGTACGGCAGTGCTTCAGTCAGTACTTTGGCAATGTTCATTGCTTGCTTGCTATCTATGGCCATGGACGTTCGCCTTTTTATTAATTTATTCGAATAAGCAACCCGATTAAAATTAGCATGGGTCGGCTTTTACTGTTTTATTGTGCCCTAATGGTATGAAATTTATAGGAAAATGGAAATGGTTGTATAATCCCTATGTTTCGTCACATGACATGTTTGTTTGCAATACGCGTAATAATATTTCAATTCAACATGTTAATTCGATATTACGCCAGTGAATATTGATATACCGTAAACCGAGTAGCCCTCCAGCGGTTAATGCATTGATTATGTTGGTAATACCTCCCAAGACCCTTATACCTCTTTTCTGGTAACGATATAGTGTGCCGGGCGTGACGCAGTTGGCAGATTATGTCAAACCAGATATAATTTGTTCATGAAATATAAGGCTATTGCTTTATATGTTTATAGGGAAATATTCGGGTTATGGGTCCCGTACTCAAGGAAGGGATTTGTGAGTAATCAAAAGGGGTTTGCGAACATGAAGACCAAGAAGGACTCTACGACAGTCATACGAACGACACCTTGTCCAGCCGTCAAATCATTTGTGTTTCTGTTTCTTGCTTTCGTGTCATTGTTTTCGCTGCACGCAGTAGCAAAACATGTCATCGATGCGGGCTTAATTAAAGCAGAGGACCCACTCAGCGTCGTGGCAACCACTGAACTCGCTGGCAATGACCAGACTCCAGCGGAAGGGGGCCAGGAAAATACCAAGCCCGACGAAGAATTTACCGTTGCCAAACCTGTTTATGCGGAACCCGAGCCCGCAACTATTACCTTGTGGAACCCTCTGGCCAAAGCCTACCTGACCCAGGAACAGGTGGATCTATTGATGCTGGCGTTTGACGTCGGTTTCAAGGACGGTGGAGTGCAACATGCCAAACTAATACAGGCCACCATGATGCAGGAGACCATCGCCGGCCTGGTGGGTCGAATCGGCCACCTCTCCGCGCCGGTTGGCAAGCGTTCTTACGGTGTGATGCAAGTTAAGGTGAGTGCCGCCACCGACGTGTTACGTCATCACCCGGAATTAGGTGAATTTCGCTCCGAAGAGGAATTGATTGCCCAACTGATCACCGATGACAAATTTAATATAGAAGTGGCTTCCTTGCACATACAGCATTTGCGCAAGTTTACCGACACCGATGAACAGGCTTTGATGGCGTACAATATCGGATTGCGTGGCTCGCGGCGCTATAAGGACCATGCCAGCTTTGCCTATGTGCAGGGAGTGCAGCGATTCTACCAGCAGGTTATCCTGCCATTTAATGAAAAATATCGAGGCCAATATAAATTGGCGTCGTCGGTTTAAGTTAACAGTTGCTGCGACCACCAAAGATGCCTTCGGGCATCTTTTTTTTTAAAACGGCAGTGACATGGCGGGATTGATGCCGAGCATAAAGCCACGAAATTCGTCTTGAATGCGCTGCAGGGCTTGTTGGCTGTGACCCTCAAAACGAATAACCAGCGAGGGCGTGGTATTGGAGGCGCGTACCAAACCAAAGCCGTCGTCATAATCGACACGCAGACCGTCGATGGTGGTAACTCGCGCACCGGGAAAATGGGCACGTTGCACCAGGTCGTCGATAAATTTGAAATGCTCGCCCTCAAGCATTTGCACATTGAGTTCCGGTGTGTTCACACTGTCCGGCAATTCATCAAAAATAATATCCGTCGGGCGCATGTCCTTGGCAAGAATTTCCAGGAGACGGGCAGCGGTATAGGTAGCGTCGTCAAAACCGAACCAGCGTTCCTTGAAAAAAATATGACCACTCATTTCGCCCGCCAGCGGCGCACCGGTTTCCTTGAGCTTGGCTTTTACCAGGGAATGGCCCGTGCACCACATTAATGGTGTACCGCCATGCCGCTTGATGATCTTTGCCAGGTTGGTTGTGCATTTGACGTCAAAGATGATGGTGGCGCCGGGGGTGCGGGACAGTATATCGGTCGCATACAGCATCATTTGCCGATCGGGCCAGATTATCTTGCCCGCGGGTGTTACTACACCCAGTCGATCGCCATCGCCGTCGAACGCCAGTCCGATATCGGCATGCTCTTGTGCCACCCGGGTTATCAATGCCTGGAGATTTTCCGGTTTGCTGGGGTCCGGGTGATGATTGGGGAAGTTGCCGTCGACGTCACAGTACATCTCGATTGTCTGGCAACCCAATTCCTGCAATAGTCGCGGCGCGACATCGCCGCTTACGCCATTGCCACAGTCGATAACCACTTTAAGGGATCGAGCAGGCTTGATGTCGTCAGTTATGCGCTGGATATAAGCGTCTATCACCGTTTCCAGGCGCACCCTGCCGTGGTCATGCACGAAATTCTGCTCCACGATGCGCCGTCGCAACTTCTGAATACTTTCACCCGCCAAGGTAACGCCGGCGATCACCATCTTAAAGCCGTTGTAGTCCGGTGGATTGTGGCTGCCGGTAACGGCGATGCAGGTGCCGCACTTGAAGTGGTGTGCGCCGAAATAAACAACCGGGGTAGGTGCCTGGCCGATATCGATGACTTCCATGCCCGCCGCCGATAGCCCCGCTATCAGCGCGTGCACCAAGGTTGGACCGGAAAGTCGTCCATCGCGCCCAACGACGACTGTGGTTTGCTGCTGCTCCCGGCATTCACTGCCGAACGCATGCCCTATGGCCTGCGCCAGTTCCGGAGTGAGCGTCTTGCCCACGATGCCACGAATATCATAGGCTTTGAAGATTTCTGCAGGTACCACAGGCATAACGGCGGCCTTCAGCAATTGTTGATCTTAGTGGCGGCCGGAATGTCCGAAGCCGCCGGTGCCGCGCTGACTTTCTATGAACTCATTAACTATCTCGAATTGAGCCTGAACCACCGGTACAAACACCAGTTGCGCGATACGCTCACCGATATTGACGGTAAAAGGGTTTTCGCCACGGTTCCAGCAGGACACGAACAGCTGTCCCTGATAGTCTGAATCGATGAGTCCCACGAGATTGCCAAGCACAATACCATGCTTGTGTCCAAGGCCGGATCGCGGCAGGATCACCGCGGCCAGTCTCGGGTCACCGATGTGAATCGCCATACCGGTGGGAATCAAATGTGATTGTCCGGGTTGGATAATCAACGCGTCATCAAGGCATGCCCGCAAATCCAGGCCGGCGGAGCCGTGGGTAGCATATTGGGGTAACGGAAAGCTGGAGCCGATTCGTGGGTCCAGAATTTTTAGCTGAATTTTCTGATCTGAAAACACGGTAATTACCCTCTGTGCAGCCCGGAGTTTAACTCTTGGCGCCGACGACGACAATGGCCATCTGGTCCGGCTTGACCCGGCGCGTAAAGGCATCCTTCACTTGCTCCAGCGTTACGTTCTGCACGTTTTCGTTGAATTTGTCGAGATAGTCAAGAGGCAGGCCATAGAAACCGATCATTGCCACATATTCCACGATTTTGCTGTTACTGGAAACCCGCAGTGGGAAACCACCAGTCAGATTTTTCTTGGCCGCGTCGAGTTCTTCCGGCGTGGGTCCCTTGTCGATGAAATCGTGCAAGGTTTGTTGCAGAACTTTCAGGGCTTCGTCTCGGCTGTTGTTGGCGGTTTGCAGCCCCAGCACATATGGGCCGATTTGTTTCATGGGCATAAAGTAGCTATACGCACTGTAGGAAAGTCCACGCTTTTCCCGTACCTCATTGCTGATGCGTGAAACCAGGCCGTTGCCACCGAGAATATGGTTGCCCAAATAAAGTGCGAAATAGTCAGGGTCGCCGCGCTTCAATCCCGGTTGACCGATGAGTATATGGCTCTGGGTGGAGGGATGCTCGATAAATTGAGAACCGATAGAGGCTGCGGTGGTGACATCAGGTATGCCGGGAGCCGCCGTTCCGGCCGGGAGCTTGCCTACCAGAGTGTCCGCGAGTTTCTTGGCGGTACTTTTGCTGATAGCGCCGACGATGGCGATGACCGCATTGTTCCCCACATAATAGCGCTTGTAAAAGTCCAATAAATCGGCGCGGACGATTGATTTGACCGAGTCTTCCGTTCCCTCCGGCATGGCGCCGTAGGGATGATTACCGAATATCATGTGATAAAATTCTTCATCGGCGATTTCGTCGGGCGACTGTTTGCGGCTTTTCAAGGCGATCAGCAGGCGATTTTTCTCCCGATTGAACGCGTCTTCCGGAAAGCTCGGCCGGGAAATTACCGCGGCCATAAGGCTGGCGGCGCTGTTCATGTATTTGCTGTCGGATAAGCTGCGCAAAGTAAACTCCGCAACATCACGCTGGGAGCTGTTACTGGTTTGGGCGCCGATGGCTTCGAATTTCTCCGCAAGAATATCCGCGGTCATGTCCGCGGCACCCTCAGGCATGACAGCGTTGGTGAGCAAGGCCAATCCCGGCTTGTTCTGGTCACGCGCACCGCCGGCATCAAACCATACCTGAACATCCACCATGGGAAGTTCATTGGCTTCAACAAAAAACACTCGCGCTCCGTTCTCGGTGCGCCAGTCCTGTATATTCGGTGCGGCCTGGGCGAAATTGCCAATGACCAGGGAGCTCAGTAAGGCTAGTGGCAGAATTCGGATCTTAGTTACCATGGCGGCCTCCAATAGATGTTTTCATGTTACTGGCGCCGTTCAGGGGTTGCGGATCCAGTTCAGCGATCGTCAATTGATCTTCCACCAGGTACTTGCGGGCGACCTGCAGAATTTGTTGCGCCGTGATCGCCTTGATCTTATCGACATAGTCATCCATGAGTTTCCAGTCCAGGCCCACTGTTTCCAGTTCGCCCAGCTGCATGGCTTGATAAAATACTGAATCCCGCTCGTACACCTTGCTGGCCACCACCTGTGCCTTCACCCGTTCCAGTTCCGCCGGTGAGACTTCGGTTTTCTTCAGATCTTCCAATTGGGCGTAGATCGCTTGTTCCAGCAGGGAGACGCTATGGCCCTGGGAGGGTGTGCCATTGACGATAAATAATTCACCAAGACGCGCGTACGGATCGTAACTGGCACCGATTCCGCTGGCGATTTCCTGGCCGCGTACCAGGTTTCGGGCGAAGCGAGCGCTGTTGCCGCCGTCGAGAATAGATGCCAGGACATCCAGGGCGTAGGGTTCCCAGGCATCCTGCGCGGTCTTCACCACGGGTACTTTGTAGCCCATAATTATATGCGGCAGCTCCGCCGGTGCTTTCACCATGACCCGGCGCACACCCTTATGTTCTATTTCCCGTTGCGGTTTTACTTCCGGGACGCTGACGTTGGGCAATGGCCCAAAATATTTTTGTGCCAATTTTAAAACGTCTTTTGGCTCGACATCACCCACAATCACCAGGGTGGCGTTGTTGGGGCCGTAGAAGGCGTTATACCAGTTTTGCAGATCTTGCACCGTCATGGCTTCGAGATCTTCCATCCAGCCGATGACGGGGTGATGGTAAGGGCTGTTGACATAGGCGGCGGCGGCAAAGCGTTCGAAGGTAAGAGAGGTTGGTTTGTCTTCGGTGCGCATGCGCCGTTCTTCCATTACCACTTTGACTTCTTTTGAGAATTCATCGGGATTCAACAGCAGATTGCGCATGCGGTCCGCTTCCAGTTCCAGAGCGATGGGCAGACGGGATTTTTCCAGCTGCTGAAAATAGGCGGTATAGTCCTGACCGGTGAAGGCGTTTTCCTTGCCACCATTTTCCGAAATAATTCTCGAAAACTCATTGGGCCCATGGTTTTTGGTACCCTTGAACATCATGTGCTCCATCACATGGGAGAGGCCCGTCGCACCGTTGTGCTCGTAACTGGAGCCAACCTTGTACCAGATTTGAGATACCACCACGGGTGCACGATGATCCTCTTTCACGAGAATTTTCAATCCGTTGTCCAGCTTGTATTCGGTAACGTTGGCGCTTACCGGCGTAGACAGGAGCCAAAGCGGTAACATAAGAATCGAGAGTGAACATAATTTTTGCATGTTATCTAGCCTTCGTGTCGGTATATAAGGTATGACGGATGCCGGCGGACGGTGATAGGATAATGTACCTTGTCCCAGCTATCCACAGCTTTGCATTCTTCGGGCCTGGACAGATTCAAGACATCCCAAGTAGCGAGTAGTTCATTAAAATCATGGTATTTGGTAAAAGCAAAAAAGACTCATCCCCGGCGGCAACACCGGCGGCCGGCACCGCCGGTATTTTCGCCAGATTAAAGCAGGGTTTAGGCAAGACGCGAGCATCTTTTACCCGCGGTCTGGGGGGGTTGTTGGGGAGTCATCCAAGAATCGATGATGAGTTGCTGGAGGATCTGGAAACGCAGCTGCTTCTGGCGGATGTGGGCGTGGAAGGTACCCGCAAATTACTTAATGACTTGCAGGCGGTTGTTAAGGAGCAGCGGGTGCGGGATTCTGCGGATATCGTGGAGTATTTGGCGAGTGCCATGATGTCCTTGATCGCTCCGGCCGAGCAACCCCTGCATATTGACATGAAACATAAGCCTTTTGTCATTCTCATGGTTGGGATCAATGGCGCGGGTAAAACCACAACCATTGGAAAATTGGCAAAGCAGTTGTTGGCGCAAAATTTATCGGTGATGTTGGCTGCCGGCGATACCTTTCGGGCCGCGGCAGTCGAACAGCTACAGGAATGGGGGAGACGCAATGATGTGCCCGTTATTGCCCAACAGAGTGGCGCCGATCCAGCGTCCGTGGTGTATGACGCGCTCCAGTCCGCGCAGGCACGTGGTATCGACGTGTTGATCGCGGATACCGCGGGTAGACTGCATACCCAAGCCAATCTTATGGAAGAATTGAAAAAAATCAAAAGGGTTCTGGGGAAGCTCGATGACTCCGCACCCCATGAAGTCATGTTAGTGCTGGACGCGGGTACCGGGCAGAATGCGGTCAATCAAGCGCGGCAATTTCATGAGGCGGTAGGACTTACCGGCATTACGCTGACCAAGCTGGATGGTACGGCACGGGGTGGAGTGTTATTTGCCATTGCACAAGCCCTGTCGGTACCTATTCGTTATATTGGTATCGGTGAGGGAATCGAAGATTTACGTCCGTTTCAGGCGCATGAGTTTGTCACCGCCCTGCTCGAGCCTGACGCTCCATGATTGAGTTCACTAATGTAGTAAAGCGCTACCCCGGCGGCTATGAGGCCTTGAGTAATCTCAGCTTTCATGTCGCTCCCGCTGAAATGGTTTTTCTCACCGGGCATTCTGGCGCCGGCAAGAGTACATTGTTGAAACTAATCGCGCTGATCGAACGTGCCACCCGCGGCCACATTCTAGTGGACCGCAGCAACCTGGGGCAAATGAGCCGGCGCAATATACCGCATTTCAGGCGTTCCATGGGCATCGTGTTTCAGAATCACAATCTGCTGTTTGATCGCTCCGTTTTCGACAACGTGGCGCTGCCGTTGATAATTACCGGTGTGCGAAATCGGGAAATCGGTCGCCGCGTGCGTGCCGCGCTCGACAAGGTGGGTTTGTTGGGTAAGGAAAAGCATCTGCCCATTGCATTATCCACGGGTGAACAGCAACGGGTGGGCATCGCCAGGGCAGTAGTAAACCGGCCAAAGTTGTTATTGGCGGATGAGCCCACGGGCAATCTTGATCCGGAATTATCCGCGGAAATTATGGGAATATTTCAGGACTTTAACTCCATAGGTACCACGGTCATGGTGGCGACTCATGATGTGGCGATTATCGATAAATTTCCTTTTCGGGTGCTCAAGCTTGGACAAAGTCGTTTGATCTCCGATTCAGGTTCAGAGCAGCGACACTAGGCAGTCGCATTGGCGAAGGTGTATACCCATGGGTTTTGTTAGTGCCGCTTCCTACACGCGAAACCGCGGTCGTTTGCCACCCGAAGCGCGGGCGGTGGCTCGCCGTGAGCGGGACAATATTTATCACTCCTTTGTGGGGCGTTATTTCGGTAGCCATCTGTGGGCGATGGTATCCACCCTTGGGCAATTCTGGCGTACGCCTTTTTCAAGTTTGATGACTTCGTTGGTATTGGGCGTGGCTCTGGCGTTACCCACGGGACTGTACGTGCTCCTGGACAATACCCGTCAACTGACTGGTGTATGGGATGACAGCGCACAGATCACGGTATTTCTCGATGAATCACTGCAAGATGTTGAGAGAACGGCGCTGATTGACACCATTAGTCAGCATGAACATGTTTCCGGCGTCACCTTTATCTCAAAGGAACAGGCGCTGTCCGAATTCAAACAAATGTCAGGCCTCGGTGATGCCATTGAGGTTTTGGGAGAAAACCCTTTGCCGCCGGTGTTAATTATAACACCACTATTTCAAGGTTTTACCCCGGAAGTGGCTCAGTCATTGATCGCTTACCTCAAGACTCTTCCCCGCATTAGCGCGGTACAGATGGATTTGCAATGGGTTAAGCGTCTCAACGGGCTGTTGGACATCGGGCAATACGGTCTCTACCTTTTTGCCGCATTTCTGGGCATTGCGATCCTGGTGGTTGTCGGTAACACCATTCGTTTGATCATACAGAATAAGCGTCAGGAGATAGTGGTGACAAAACTCATTGGGGGTACGGACGCTTTTATTCGAAGACCATTTTTATATTGGGGTGTATGGTTCGGGCTGGGTGGCGGTGCCGTAGCATGGCTGTTGGTGACCGCAACAGTATGGACCCTTCGTGGACCTGTCAGTCAATTGGCGAGTCTATACAATGCCCAATACTTGCTTCAGTACCTTGGTTTAATTCCAGGCATAACTATGTTATCAGCAGGGATTATTTTGGGATTGGGTGGTGCCTGGTTATCCGTTGGCCGTCATTTACGGGAAATAGAACCTCGATAGTTTTCAATTGGTTAGGAGGTTGGTACCAGCTCCGGTCCGCAGCCGGGGCGGTGTCCGTGAAAAAATTTGTTACATGGGCTATTAATTTCGCGTTGGAACTTCCCCATCTCTTGGCACTCTCAGGCATGGAGTGCTAAACTTCATGATTAATAGCTAATATTAGGGGTATTGCATATGGCAAAAGACCTGGTCCTTGCGATCAATCCCAGCACCGCCGGCAGTTTGGAAGCCTATGTGAGTGCGGTAAATCAGATTCCAATCCTGAGTCTTGAGGAGGAACAGGGTTATGCCCGACGCCTGACCGCAGAAAATGATCTGCTCGCGGCGCAGCGTTTAGTAATGGCGCACTTGCGTTTTGTCGTCCATATCGCCCGGGGTTACAAAGGCTATGGGTTGCCACTGGGTGACTTGATCCAGGAAGGCAATGTCGGGCTGATGAAAGCGGTGAAGCGTTTCGATCCCAATGTCGGTGTCCGCCTGGTTTCCTTCGCAGTGCACTGGATCCGTGCTGAAATTCACGAATTTATTTTGCGTAACTGGCGTATCGTTAAGGTTGCGACGACCAAGGCGCAACGCAAATTATTTTTTAATTTGCGCAGTTCGAAAAAACGCCTGGGCTGGTTCACCCAGGCTGAAGTGGAGACGGTTGCCAAAGATCTTGGTGTGTCACCGGAAGTCGTCCTGGAAATGGAAAAACGCATGAGCAGCCACGACGCTGCCTTCGATAACTATGGGGATGCGGATGACGACGATAATTATTACGCGCCGGCGAACTATCTGAATGACGCGGGTGCCGACCCGGCGGAGCAGTTGGAGCAGGAAAACTGGGAAGATCATCATACCTACCGGTTACAAACCGCCCTGGCGGATCTTGATGAACGCAGTCGAGATATACTCGAGCAACGCTGGCTGGCTGATGACAAAGTAACGCTGCATGAGTTGGCGGCTAAATACAGCGTCTCCGCGGAACGTATCCGCCAACTGGAAAATAATGCGATTAAGAAACTGAAAAATGCCATGGAAGCATAGCGCGGAATTTATCAGTTCCCGATAACGCCACCTTCGGGTGGCGTTATCTTTTGCGCTGGTACCGGCAGCATTGGTTTATGCGCCATGTCCAATGTTGCGGGACAGTAAATTATATCTGTGCCGTGGTTCAAAACCCAGGGCGCGGTAGAAAGCGGTAAGCCTTGTGTTATCGCTGGCGACCTCCAGATGCAGCGCTGCAATCTTGAGTGCAGTCGCCTGTTGCATCACGGCTGCCAGCATGGCACGTCCCAAGCCGCGTCCTCGAAACTCCTCCACGATATACAGTTCATCGATGAACGCGTCGCGACCGGCGAACTCCAGGCTATAGCCAAAGCACAGGCAGATGTAACCAATAATGGTCTGGTCGCAGGAACTCAACCAGATTCGGCCATAGTGGCGGGTACCGAGCAATGGGATCAGGGCTTTTTTTAGCAGCGCTGGCGGCATTTCGATGCCCGCGTGGTGATGGTAAGCCAGTACCAGGTTCAGCACGGTTTCCAGATCAGAAAGGTTCGCCTCACGCAGTGAAAAGTTTGCGTCGCTCAAGGGCAGGTGGTGGTCTGGGGTCTGCATCACGTCGAGACCCGGCGATGGGGCCATTGTTACATCACCGGAGAGCCACCTGTGCTATGTATGCTTATGGCGCAGGTGCTTAAGAAGAACGTCCGTCTCTGCCCGTGGACCGACCAGAGGATGTCGAGAGTGATTTCCAGACATGCCACCATTTTTTTTGCTTTTTTTTGATGTTCATGGCCTTGGCCAGCTCATAACACTTTTCGCAAAGTGGCATGATATTGGCGGTAGCCTGGTACGTTTCGTTCCATTCACCAAACTCATTGACCTCGGCTTCACACGCATTGCACCAGGCAACAGGCCGCGCGTCATTGCCGGATGAGGCAGACCACCAAAAGCCCTGCGGTATTCCATTGTTTAAACTCTGGACAACATGTTGGCAAGCATAGTTAGTCGATTGCCGGCCGTGGACGCGACAGTTAACGGTAGCAGGCGTGGTATTGTTCATGGCAACGGGTTCCTTGTCTGAATCTATGGTGTTTCGACATCATTGTCCTTGCGCGCAACGGCACCTTTGCTAAGACATGTTCTATATTCTTGACCGTCTGCATGTCAAAAAATAATTAAAAACATATATGGCGCTCAATAATGTATTTATTGGACAGCTTATGATGATGCAAATCAAGCTCATGGCGACGTAGCGATTGGAGTGTTGCCCCGGAAAAAGATATTGCAGATGACCAGATGTGCCTGGTTGAGCCTAAAATAATATGGGATTAACAAGGCTCGACTCCGGTTTCTTTCAGGAGACGTAATGTGGAATTCATTGTGCAAGCCTGCCACCAGGCATGCAGCGGGTGACGCGTCCGGCAGACCGTTCGTGATCAGCCGGTGAAATGACGCGATCTTAACGCACAGCATGATCGCACTCACCCAGTGGGTGGTGGGCTGCTTCAGGAAATTTTTATGCGCACGACGTTAAAGACATCCACGGCCAATCCCGCGACGCATTCACTGCTGATGTAATAGGTAAGGTTGACGCGTGCGCCGGTCAGGTCTCGATATTGCTGTTTACGTTTAAATCGGAACGGCACGGTGCTGCCGGTAACCATGACGGTGTTGATGATCCAGTCCCCGGAGGCGCGTTGTACATGAGACTCCACTTTCAGCAGTTCCGAATGAATGAGTTTTTGATGTCGTGTCAGCAGTTTTTTCGGGTCTGAGCGCATTAATACAGGTTCCTGTCCTTCGGATGTCCGTTATCCCTGGCGATTGGTTGCCAGTCGCAGGTTGAAACGTTGCGCCATTTGTTCCAGGTCCGGCGGCGTTTGATAGGTCAAGGTGGCGAGCAGCGGCGCATCAATGAGGCGCTGCAGGGTATCGATATTTTGTTGCCGGTGTTCCATGGCGGGATCGATGCTATTGGCGACCCACCCCGCCACGGGTAACGCACATTGTTTTATCGCCCGGTAGCTGAGTAATGCATGGTTCAGGCATCCCAGCCGTAATCCCACCACCAGAATTACCGGCAACCCGAGGTGCTCTGCAAGATCCGCGACGGTATCAGATGTCGTCAACGGTGCATACCAACCGCCAACGCCTTCGACGAAGATGAATTGCGCACGATTGCGCAGCCGTGAAAAATTATCGACGATCACGGAAAGATCAATTTGTTGCCGGGTTTCGGCTGCGGCCAGGTGCGGACTGACGGCGGGAGCATACACATAGGGATTGATGTCTTGATACGGTAAGCGCACGCTGCTGAGTTGTTGCAGTTGCAGCGCATCATCGTTGCGCAGTCCCTCCGGGGTCAGTCGTGCACCGGTGGCAACAGGTTTCAGCGCCAGGCAACTGTGGCCCTTGGCCTTGACATGGGTCAACAGGGCGCTGGTGACCAGGGTTTTGCCACAGCCGGTATCGGTACCGGTTATAAAGTAGGCGCGGGCGGCGTCGGTTGCTGCGGACCCCGGATTGTCATGCATGGGTAACACCCTTATTCCGTTGTTAAGCCGCGTCGCCCGCGTAGGGCGGACACCGGTATGCCCACCGATCCGTCCTCAGCGGTATGTTGCGTCTGTTTGCCGCTACCCCAGGCATGGCCATAAATGACTTCATAGGTGACGGGGAGCAAACCGTCGCTGCGGAATTGTTCATAGGCGGTGGCCATGGCCTGGATCCGGGATTTGCCGGTGAGTTGCGGGTTGCGGCCATGGGCCATATTATGGGCACCGATGTTTTTCAGTTCGCGCATCAACTGCCAGGCATCCGGATAGGTTAAGTGAAAATGTTCAACATCCATCACCGGGTCCGCCAACCCACTGCGTACCATGGCATCACCGATATCATGCATGTCCATGAATGCGTTGACATGCACATGCTGGTCGACGGCGGCCCAGCTGGAACGCAATTCGCTGAGGGTGTCTGGACCAAAGCTGGTGAATAACAGCAACCCCCCTGGTTTCAGCACCCGATTGATTTCGCTGAACAGTTGATCATAGTCTTGTACCCACTGCACGGTAAGATTGGAAAACAACAGATCAATCGAGTGCCGTGCCAGTGGCAGGTTTTCAATGTCAGCGCACAAGAACTCTTGCCGCGCACCATCGGCATCTTGCCGGCGCGCGATCTGCAGCATGCCCATGGACAAATCCAGGCTCAGCACCGTGGCGTGTTGATACTTGGCCAGCAGTGATTGGCTATGGCGCCCGGTGCCGGTGCCGGCATCGACGATGGTGTCGGGTTGCAGTCGTATATAGTTCAGGCGTTCCACCAACCGTGCGCCGACTTCGTGTTGCAGCACCGCGTATTGATCGTAGCGTGCCGCGGCCCGGTCAAACGATGCTTTGATCAGGCGCTTGTCGACGCGATATTCTTCGTGGCTCATACCAGGTGCCGATCCAGTTCGGTGAAACATTCGTTGGCATGTGAAATGAAAGGCAGATGGCTGGCGCCGGCAATGACCGAAATCGATGCATCCGGCAGCAGTCGCGCAGCGGCCGAAGCCGCGTCTGGCGGTACGATGCGGTCATGTGCTCCCATGATGAAATGAACCGGCAGGGTCAGTTCACCCAAGCGATCAATCAACGAACAGTGCTGCAAGATATGGAGCCCGCTGAGCAGTGCTTGCGGCTCCGGTGCGCCGGGGGTGAACACCATCGTTTTCAGTTTGCGCAGATCCTCGCGCACGGCGGGGCTGCCCTGGGTGCACAGGCCGAGAAACCGTAATACGGTGCCGCGATAGTCTTTGAGCAATTCGTCTGCGAAGCCGGATAATAGCGCCGGACTCATGCCGTGTGGCCAGTGTTGGTCGCTGAAGAACTGCGGACTGCTGCACAGCAGGATCAGCTTGGCCACGTGGGTGGGTGCATCAAGCGCTATGGACATGCCCAGCAATCCGCCCAGGGACCAGCCGAGTAGCTGAGCATTCTTCGGCATCACCGCGGTGAGTGCTGTACGCACCTGTTCCAGGGTGAAATTACTGGACCCATCCCTGCTGCGACCATGTCCAGGCAAATCAATACTATGTACACGAAAACGTTGTTGGTAGCGTGCGGCGATAGAATCCATGATACCGCTGTGCATGCCCCAGCCATGCAGTAGTACCAGGTCCGGCCCGATGCCGGCAACGGTGTGGTACAGTTTCACGAATGTGCCGCCAGTTGATCAATCAGCCGGTCCACCTGATCCAGGTCGTGAGCGGCAGACAAGGTGATGCGTAAGCGCGCGCTGCCTTCCGGAACCGTGGGTGGCCGGATGGCGGGCACCAGTAATCCGGACTGCTGTAAGCGCTGGCTCAGGGCCAGAGCGCTCTGGGCATCACCGGTGATATAGGGTTGGATGGGGGTGATGCTGTCGGTGATCGGCAGCTGCAACGCTTGAGCGCGTTGCCGAAAATGAGAGATTAACCTGCGCAGGTGCTCCCGGCGCCAGGACTCATCCTGGCTGATCTGCAATGCTTGCAGACTGGCCTGCGCCAGTGCGGGTGATAATGCGGTGGTGTAGATATAGCTGCGCGCAAATTGAATCAAGTATTCGATCAAGGTATCGGCCCCGGCGATGAAAGCGCCGAAAGTGCCAAAGGCTTTACCGAGCGTGCCCATGAGTATCGGGACGTGTTGCGGCGACAGCGCCAGATGTTCCGTCGTGCCCTTGCCATGCGTTCCTAGAACGCCCAGGCCGTGCGCGTCATCAACCATCAACCAGGTTTGGCGGGTGCTGCAGACGTCCGCCAGTTCCTGAAGGCGCGCGGTGCTGCCGTCCATGCTGAATACGCCGTCCGTCACCACCAGGCGACAGGCTGCCGGCTGTTTGTCAAGCAACAAGGCCAGGGCCGATGGCTCGTTATGGGGGTAGCGGGTAAAACGTGCGCCACTGAGCCGGCCCCCGTCCAGCAGCGAGGCGTGGTTCAGGCGGTCTTCGAAAACCGCATCACCCCGGCCGGCAAGCGCCGTGATCACGCCCAGGTTGGCCATGTAACCGGTGGAGAACAGCAGGGCCCGTTCGCGTCCGGTATACCGGGCCAGGGCTTCCTCGAGTTGCTGATGGATGCGGTGGTGGCCGGTAATCAAATGCGCAGCGCCACTGCCGACGCCATATTGCCGGGCGCCACTGATCAGGGCGGCCACAACCTCGGGATGGTTTGCCAATCCCAGGTAGTCGTTGCTGCAAAAACTGACATAGCGGTTGCCGTCCGCCACGATCTCCGCCCCCTGGGGGCTGTCCAGGGTGCGTCGGCGCCGGTACAGCTGGCGGGTTTCCTGCAGTTGCAGACGCGCTTTGAGGGCGTCCAACAGGGCGTCCATGGCGGTTGGTTCAGGCCGGAGACTGCTGGCGCCGGTGTTGGGTATCGGCCCGTATGCTGAGTTTAAGGTCTTGAAACATGCGTAAATCGTCCGCCACCTGGCGGCCGGCGGTGGTGAGATAGTTACCGATCATAACGCCAGAGGCGCCGGCCATGAAAATCATGGATTGCATGTCGCCCAAGAAGGTGCGTCCCCCGGCAATACGGATTTCAGCTCGCGGCAGCATAAACCGGAACACGGCAATATTCTGCAGAATGTTAAGCGGCGTCATCGGGGCGATATCCTCCAGCGGAGTACCTTGCTGGGGGTTAAGGAAATTCAAGGGCACGGATTCGACCCCGAGTGCTCGCAGGGTCAACGCCAATTCAATGCGTTGTTCCAGACTTTCACCCATACCGAGGATGCCGCCGGAACACACCCGCAACCCCGCGGCACGCGCATGATTAATGGTATCGATATTTTCCTGGTAGCTATGGGTAGTACAGACATTGTGAAAATTACTTTCCGCGGTTTCCAGGTTATGGTGATAATTTTCCAAGCCATATCCCTTTAACGTCTGAGCGGAGTCTGCATCCAGAACCCCCAGACTCGCGCAACGACCGATATCGGAATGCGCGTCCAGGGCGGCGAAATAGTCCCGGAGTTGATTATGTTCCTTGGCGGAGCGTATCCCCCACCCCTTGGATACCACGCCAAAATCGCTGACGCCCCAGGCGCGTGCTTGCTGTGCCTGGGTCACCAAATCATCGGTGGCAATATAGTTGTAAACGGGCGCCGCGGTTTTGTGGTGACCGCTTTGTGAACAAAAGGAACAATTCTCAGAACAGTTACCGGAGCGCACGTTGCTGATAGCGCAGACTTCTATGGCATCACCGCGGAACGCTTTACGCAGGCGGTCGGCGCAGGCCATCAACCAAGGCAAGTAGTCATGGTGCAACTGCAACAGCCACAGACCGTCCTGACCGTCAATTTCCCCTCCTTGCAAAGCGGTTTCCATCAACCCGTTGATGCGTTGATAAATGGCTTGATCTGTCATAACGTTGTCCTTTGATATCGGCTAGGGAAGGTCGGCAAAATGATAGGGATGTTAGCGCGCCTGGAGCACTTGTCAACCGCCGTGCGTCAAAAAGTAGACGATTGGTTAATAAACAACCTTTTGTATGCGTCAGGCCCCTGCCTTTTCTGTGATGAGTGGACGAATTCGGGCACATTGGTTTGCCCGCATTGCTTGACTGTTTTACCGTTTAATTTTCAGTGCTGCTCCCATTGTGCCCTTCCCCTGCCAGAGGGTATGGATATGTGCGGTCGATGTCTGACAGCGCCTCCCCCGTGGTCGCGTATTGTGGCCCCGTTCCGGTATGCCGAGCCGGTTTCCAGTTTGATCTGGCAACTAAAATACCAATCCCAGTTGCATGTCGCCCGGACCTTGGGATTACTGTTCGCGGCCTACCGGCAACATGAGTTGTCATTGCCGGACCTCATCATGCCGGTACCGCTTCATGAAAAACGCCTGCGGCAGCGCGGCTACAATCAGGCGCTGGAGCTGGCGCGCGTGCTAGGGCGCGTGCTGCATTTACCGGTCGATACTACAAGTTGTGATCGTTCCCGGGAAACTCGGGATCAATTGCTATTAGGGCCGCGCCAACGAGAATTGAACATGCGTCACGCGTTCGCGGTGGTACGACCCCTGACCTGCTGTCACATAGCGGTGGTTGATGATGTCTTAACCACAGGTAGTACGGCGGCGGCATTGGTGCGCTGCTTGCATGAGCATGGCGTGGAGCGCGTGGATGTCTGGGTCATGGCCCGAGCCTCCAAGGAAACCTGACTACGGTGCTCGCTCCGGTGTATGGACACACCGCGCGACGTGGTGGCTGGCGACGCCAGGAGGCAATGTTTCAGGCAATGCTAGAACTGCATTTTGACGCCTAAATTTAAACTGTTATCAAGATTGCGCGTTTCCAGGTGGTGTCCAGTGGTAGTGTTGTCCGCAATACGGAAGGTGCCGCGTAGTAAGCGGTAACCTAAATAGAGATTGGTGGCGGGTCCTACTTCGTAACCAAAACGTAAGCCAAACTCCAGAAAATTTTCGATGCTGATCATGGCAGTAATGTCGGGCGCGTAATACGCCTGGGTGTGAATGATAAAACGATTCATCGTTGGCAGGCGATAATCCATGAGGCCCCCCAGGGCGAAAGCCATAAGGTTTTGGTTGCGATTGGATTCAACGCCGGCACTGTTAGTGAAAATGTATTCACTGGTTCCCAGATAAAGTTTGGGACCCAGTCCAGCGTCCAGCCCGGGAGATTTGCTGCCGGTTTCATCGACGATATGCAGACTGAAATTCAGTAAAAAATGATCGTTTTTATCATCATCCGTACTGTAGATGGCTTCACTCGCTACCTCGGAGTGGCCGTAGTCTCCGCTGCCAGACAAAGTGCTGTAATAAAGGCCCAGCGCATGTTGCGACAAATTGACATCGACGGAGTTGGCTTGGCTGTATAACGGCGCAATTGCGCACAGAAAGAACAATAGCGTTTTAGTCACCGGAAAACTCCTGGTATGCTGGGTTAGGTATTTCATGGCTGTAGAAGTGTTGAACATCTTGTATGCCTGCAACTTTCCTCAAGTCACGGTTGAGCCGACATTATACTTATAAATGGAAATTATATCTTAGCTCCGCACCTCAACTGAGCCGAAATACCTGGTGCAGGGCAAGTCAGGAGATGGACGGACGTGAATTTCATAGTAAATTCCAATGTTTTTGTTGATTTATATTGAGTTGCCGATAAAGGGCTAGGGGGATTATGATTGAAACTACTACCACCATGAAAGTATTAGATTTAACTGTCCCTGAATCATTAATATATTAAGGTAATAATGCATGCTTCTAGATATTATTGCACACGGTTACTTACACGCATCCTTCTGGGAAATTGTGCTCTTGGCCTTTCTCATGACCCACGTCACCATCGTCGCGATTACCGTGTACCTGCATCGTCACCAGGCTCACCGGGCCTTGGAATTACACCCCATGGTGTCGCACTTCTTCCGACTGTGGTTATGGATGTCCACGGGCATGGTCACCAAGGAATGGGTGGCTATTCATCGTAAGCATCACGCAAAATGCGAAACCCCCGAGGATCCCCACAGTCCACAGATCTACGGTATAAAAAAGGTCTTGTTGGAAGGCGCCGAACTCTACCGCGCGGAATCCCATAATGCCGACACCATGACCACCTACGGCAAGGGCACGCCGGACGACTGGCTGGAGAGCGCGATTTATACCGGGCGGCGGGATCGCGGCATTAAGATAATGTTGCTGATCGATGTGTTGCTGTTTGGTGTGGCCGGCATCGCCGTCTGGGGTGTGCAGATGATCTGGTCGCCGGTCTGGGCGGCAGGGGTAATCAATGGTCTCGGCCATTGGTGGGGTTATCGCCATTATGAGGTGCCGGATGCGTCCACCAATATTTTCCCGATCGGAATTTTGATCGGCGGCGAGGAATTCCACAACAACCATCATACTTACCCCAATTCGGCCAAGTTATCGTCACGATGGTGGGAGTTCGACATTGGTTGGTTTTACATTCGTCTCCTGTCCCTGGTGAAGCTGGCCGCAGTCAAAAAAGTGGCGCCGACGCCGTTGCTCGTCGCCGGCAAAACCGCAGTTGACCTCGATACGGTGCGCGCTATTGTGGTGAATCGGTTTCAAATCATGTACCGCTACCGTAAAGACGTAATAGCCAGAGTGGTCAAGGATGAAATGGCCAAGGCGGATGAATCGTTGCGCACTTTGATCGGCAAAGCCAAGAAATTACTGGTTCGGGAAGAGTCGTTGCTGGACGAGGAGGCGCGGGCAAAGTTGCAGTCGGTGATCAACACCAACGATACCTTGAACACCATCTACCTGTTCAAGCAACAATTACAGGAATTGTGGCAACGGTCGACCAGCAGCCAGGAAACGATGCTGCATGCACTTCAGGATTGGTGCCGGCGTGCCCAGGAAACTCGCATCAAGGCCCTGGAGGAGTTCGCCCACGGTTTGAGCAGCTATACCTTACGTCCCGCGTGAGCGACATCAATAGTGAAAAAATAAACCCGCTAAAAAGCGGGTTTATTTTTTAGGACTGCCGAACCGGCTTATTTGATCTTCCCTTCCTTATACGCGACGTGCTTGCGCACCACCGGGTCATATTTCATCAATTCCATTTTTTCCGGCTTGGTACGTTTGTTCTTGGTAGTGGTGTAGAAATGGCCGGTATCCGCAGAGGATATCAGCTTGATTTTTTCACGGGTTGCCTTAGCCATTAGACTTTCTCTCCGCGTTTACGGATATCCGCCAACACCTGGTCGATACCCAATTTATCAATAATACGCATCCCCTTGGGAGTGAGGCGCAGTTTCACCCAACGACTTTCGCTTTCCACCCAAAATCGGTGGGCGTGCAGGTTGGGAACGAAGCGACGCCGCGTTCTATTGTTGGCGTGAGAGACGTTGTTCCCCGTCTGTGGTCGCTTACCGGTAACTTGACATATTCTGGACATGACTTGCCTCGACTGTATTCAACGTTCATTCACTTGGCCCTAAGCCAAGGAGCCGAATTTTATACCAGATTCTGATGCGTTTGGGTAGGGGGTAGGGCAAAAAAGCAGGGTGAAATACCCGCCGATGGCCCTGATTTGTATTGGCGGGCGGAGTATAATCCGTTTCTTTTCTGATGTGGAGACCCTGATGCGGCCAAGTGGACGTGCTCCCGGTGATTTACGCCGGATACAATTTACCCGGAACTACACAAAACATGCGGAAGGATCCGTGCTGGTGGAGTTCGGCGATACCAAAGTGTTGTGTAATGCCAGTATTTCCGACGGCATTCCACGCTTTTTAAAGGGTAAAGGCAAGGGTTGGATCACTGCGGAATATGGCATGTTACCCCGCTCCACGGGTCAGCGCATGGACCGTGAGGCGGCCCGAGGTAAACAGGGAGGGCGCACCATGGAGATCCAGCGTCTTATCGGTCGCTCGTTGCGTGCGGTGATCAATATGCAGGCGTTGGGCGAGCGTTCGATCACGATAGACTGTGATGTCTTGCAAGCGGACGGCGGTACGCGTACCGCCTCGATCACCGGGGGCTACCTGGCAATGGTGGACGCGGTGCAGACCTTGATCAATAACAAGACTTTGAGTGTCAATCCGATCCAGGGACAGGTCGCATCGGTGTCGGTGGGTATTTTTAACAATGTACCGGTGCTGGATCTGGATTATGCGGAAGATTCCACTGCGGAAACGGATATGAATGTAGTCATGGACGCCGCCGGTCATTTCATTGAGATTCAAGGTACCGCTGAAGGCCACGTATTTACGCAACAGGAACTCAACAACATGTTGGATCTGGCGCGCTCGGGAATCAGCCAGTTGATCGCGAAACAGAAGCAGGTAATGGCGCAATGAGTTATCGGGACTTGCACGAACTGGTGATGGCCACCAACAACGCGGGCAAGGCGCGGGAGATTGCCGCCGTACTGGAAGCGTTTAACATCAAGGTGATACCACAGTCGCAATTTCAGGTACCCGAGGTCGAGGAAACCGGTCTGACGTTCGTGGAAAACGCCCTGATCAAGGCGCGCCATGCCGCACACTACAGCAAGCATCCGGTTATCGCCGACGATTCAGGTATCGCCGTGGATGCTCTGGACGGCCGACCGGGCATTTATTCGGCTCGCTACGCCGGTGTTGGTGCCAGCGATGCGGCGAATAATCAGAAGTTGTTGCAGGAGCTGGCGACGGTGCCGGAAGCGGAACGCACAGCACGTTTCATTTGTGTCATGGTTTTGTTGCGGCATCCCGCGGACCCCACACCCCTCATCTGTCAAGGTGTATGGGAAGGGCGCATCCTGCCGGCGGCTCAGGGTGAAAACGGTTTTGGCTATGATCCACTGTTCTTTGTGCCCAATGAACACTGCACTTCGGCGCAATTACCACCGGCTCGTAAAAATGAACTCAGTCACCGTGGCCAGGCCTTGCGCGCCCTGGTGGCCGAACTCAGAAACTATGTCTAGTGCGCGGTGCTTAGGTTCAGCGGTGCAATGCCGACTCCACTTTTTGTCGAATCTCTTTCCCCGACAGTAAATCGACCAGCGTCAACGCGAAATCCATGGCCGTGCCAGGCCCGCGTGAGGTGATGATGTTGCCGTCAATAACCACCGCGCTGTTTTGCAGTTGGGTATGTGGCAGTTGCAATGCCTCCAGGGTGCCCGGGAACCCCGTAGCCTGCTTGCCTTCAAGCAAGCCGGCATGGGCCAGTACTTTTGGGGCTGCGCAGATGGCAGCGGTAAATTTGTTGGCGCTGGCGAATTTGCGCAGCAAGTTTTTGATGCGCTCATCCGCATGCAGATTGTTGGTTCCCGGCTGGCCGCCGGGTAGAACGATCATGTCGAAGTCCTCCTCGATGACGTCATCGAGCGTGGCTTCGGCGACAATCTGGGTGCCGCGACTGCAGGTGACAAAAGGATCATCCAGTGCAGCGACGACGACTTCAATCTGCGCGCGCCGCAACAGATCGATAACAGTGACCGCTTCGAGTTCTTCGCAACCCTGGGCCAGGGGGATGAGGACACGTGCCATGATTCTGATTCCTCCCATCGCTAATTGTTGAAATGTGTTTGGCTGATGTGCCAATACCGTTGGTACCGGTCAGCGTGTCGGGTCTAGCATTTGGCGCAGCTGAATGGCGCCGAGAGAAGTGCCCGGCGCCGTGGTGACGGCGCCGGGAATTCAACTACTGTCCTTTTGATCTCAGAATGTACAAACCCTTGAGCATATTCAGAGCTTCATACAGGAAATAATCCTGTTTCGCCAATGCCAGCAGATCTGTTTTCTTTTCTTCGCCGTCGCCATTCTTCTTGCCGTTGTCCGTGGGATTTTCCAGATGTCCGGTCAAGTCAGACTCTTTCACGAAGCCCACCGCGGGTTGTTCCGCCTCGGCGACTTTCACCCGCTCCAACATGATGTCGGGTACGATACCTTCCGCCTGAATGGAGCGTCCAGAGGGCGTATAATAACGCGCGGTAGTCAGCTTCAGTGCGGCGGTATTGTTGGGCAGCGGCAGAATGGTTTGTACCGAGCCCTTGCCGAAAGTTGGTGTACCCATGATCACGGCACGTTTGTGATCCTGCAGGGCGCCGGCCACGATTTCCGAAGCGGAAGCGGAGCCGCCGTTCACCAGGACGACAATGGGAGCGCCTTCCAGAATGTCCTTGGCCGTCGCCTTGAACTGCAGCTTGGAATCTTCAATGCGACCTTCCGTGTAAACGATCAAGCCGTCGGTGAGGAAAGCATCGGATACCGCGACCGCTGCGTTCAATACACCGCCCGGGTTATTGCGCAGATCCAGGACGATACCATTGAGTGGCTTTTTGTTGTCTTTGGCCAGTTTTTTCACCGCCGCCACCAGATTTTCCCCGCTGCGCGACTGGAACTGGGTGATGCGCACGTAGCCAAAGCCTTCGTCCAGCATTTTACTCTTGACGCTTTGAACCTTGATGACATCGCGGGTAATGGTGATTTTCAGCGGTTTTTCTTCGCCTTCACGCACGATCGTCAAAATAATGTCAGTACCAGGTTTGCCGCGCATGATTTTAACGGCATCATTTAACGACATGCCTTTTACGGGTTTGTCATCCAGCCGAATAATCAAATCGCCCGCTTTCACGCCCGCGTGGGCTGCGGGGGTGTCGTCGATTGGCGCGATGACTTTAACGAAACCGTCTTCCATGCCGACTTCTATGCCAAGGCCGCCGAACTCCCCGGTCGTGCCGACCTGCAATTCCTTGTAGGATTCCTGGTCCAGGTAGGTGGAATGCGGATCCAACCCGGAAAGCATGCCGCGAATGGCGTGTTCCAGCAGGGTTTTATCGTCAACCTCTTCAACGTAATCCCGTTTGATCTTGGTGAAAACGTCAGTAAACAGACGGAGCTCTTCCAAAGGCAGGGTGTTGGTGGTCGTGGTCGTCTCCTGCTTTTGAGCTAATACGCCATGACCGATGGCGAGCAGAACACCCAATATCAGGCCCGCGAACAGCAAGGCAGTTTGCTTGTACTTAGTCATTTAGCGCTCCGTAGTGCGTGAATCTCTATATTGAATCATAATTTAGCCTCTAAAGGCCGCCTTTTTATACATTGATCTCATTAATCTCCCTTTGCTTGCCGAGACTGCTGATGTTGATTTAGCCAGGCCAGGGGATTCTGTGCTTTGCTCCGGTGCCGGATCTCGAAATATAGACCGGGTTTTCCCAGTCCGCCACTGTTGCCGACCACGGCAATCGCTTCACCTTTGTCGACCCAGTCGCCCTTTTTGCGCAATAACGCTCGGTTATATCCATAAAGGCTTAGGTATTCCTTGCCATGATCCACGATTATTACCATGCCATACCCCGGGAGCCAATCGGCGAAGGCGATGCGTCCGGCCGCGACCCCACGAACTTCTTGACCCTCTTCGGCGCTGATCACTACGCCTTGCCATTTAAGCCCCCCAATCCGGGTGCTGCCGAAGCGCTGTGACACGGTACCGGCGGTGGGCCAGTCCAATTGACCTTTATAATAAGCAAAAGGTCTGCCGTTTTCAGGATCGGAGAGCGAATCTTCCGCCTGATTTTGGAGAGTAGTCAATACATTCTCCAGGTGTTTCTTCTGGTCCAGCAATTTCGCCAGCTGTTGGTCTTTGGTGTGAATTTCCCTATTTATTAGCCCGAGAACATGCGTTCGTTCCTGTTGGCTGGTCTGGAGCGCCAGCCGTTCCTGCTGGTAGCCGTTCTGCAAGTTTTGCAACCGGTCTTGATCCTGTTGAATCGTCTGTTCCAACTGCGTGATGTTGGAAATCTTGTCGGTGATTTGTTGCATACGATTCAGGCGTGCCTGGTGGTAGTAATCGTAGTAGGCCAGAACCCGGCCCAGGGTGGCGGGATTTTCCTGATTGAAGAGCAATTTGACGAATTCCTGGCGTCCGGCGAAGTAAGCGGCCCGCACTTGCTTACGCAGCGACTCCGCGTTTTGATCAAATTCTTGCTGCAGGGCCTGGCGCCGTTCCTGATGATGGGAAAGTTGCCGTTGCTGTGCTTTCAAGTCAGCGGAAATATCGTGCAATTTCTTGCCAATACGGCCAATGCGCTCTTCTACGCGCTTCAATTTTTGTTCCGCAGCCACTTGGGATTGTTGAGCTTTCTGCAGTGCGTCACGTACCGCATCGATGGAGCTGTCCAGTCTATGCAAGTCTTTTTGGACGGGTGGTGCCTGGTCTGCGGCCACGGCACAACTCATACCCGTAATCCACAAGGTCGACAGAAACAGAAGAGCTGGCCCGGCTGTATTCATGGTTTGACTCCGGGTGGCGGTAACGAACGCCAGATGTTCAAGATTGTGGCTAAATCAGGGATCCAGGGTTACCAGGGATTCGCCGTCCATTTCCCGGGGCAACGGGATATCTTTCAAATACAGCATGGTGGGCGCGACATCAGATAACGCGCCTGTGGCAGCTAACCGGGCCGCCCGACCCATATAGACAAATGGTACCGGATTGAACGTATGAGCGGTATGGGCTTGCCCGGTTTCGCTGTTGGTCATCTGTTCCGCGTTACCGTGGTCGGCGGTGATCAACAACTCCCCGCCTTTCTTTTTTATCGCCTTAATGACTTTTCCCAGGCATTTGTCCAGCGCCTCGATAGCCTTCACCGTCGCTGTAAAGTTTCCAGTATGCCCCACCATATCCGGATTGGCGTAGTTGCAAATGATGAAATCGTAGACCCCGCTGTTGATAGCCGCCACCAGGCGAGTGGTCACCTCTGGCGCGTTCATTTCCGGTTGTAAATCATATGTGGCGACATCCGGTGACCGCACCAGGACGCGATCTTCACCTGGAAATGGTTGCTCACGACCGCCATTGAGAAAAAAGGTCACATGCGCATACTTTTCAGTTTCCGCGATGCGTAATTGCCGGTAACCGAGAGAGGAAATATATTCTCCGAACACATTTTCCAGGGTTTGGGGCGGGTAGGCGACCGGGACATCGAATTTGGCATTGTATTGGGTTAAGCAGACAAAGTTGCTCAGGGCGGGGACGCGCTCGCGTTCGAAACCGGAAAAAGTTTCGTCAATGAATGCCCGTGTGATTTGGCGTGCCCGATCCGCTCGGTAATTCATGAAAATGATGACATCCCCGTCGGCCACCGCTACCGGTGCCTTGCCATCGGGGCAAATTGCCGTCGATTCAATAAATTCATCGTTTTCGCCACGTCCATAGGCGGCATGTACGGCATCGGCGGCGCTGTTTGCCCGATGGCGCGCTTGGCCCATTGCGATCAGATCATATGTTTCCTTCACCCGGAGCCACCGGTGGTCGCGGTCCATGGCAAAGTAACGTCCGATTACGGAGGCAAAACGACCTTTTCCCATGCGTTTGAAGGTATCTTCCATGGATTGAATATACTGCAGTGCACTGCGCGGTGCCGTATCCCGACCGTCGAGAAAAGCATGCAGGTAGACTTTGTCCTCACCCCGCTGGGCTGCCAGCTCCACCATGGCGGTGAGGAAGTCGATGTGACTGTGGACGCCACCATCGGATAAAAGACCCATAATATGCACGGCATTACCATTGGCAACGGCCTCATCGACAGCTTTGCATATCGTAGGGTTGTCGTAAAAAGTACCGCTGGAAATGGCTTCGGTTAAGCGCGTCGCTTCCTGGTACACCACCCGACCCGCGCCCAGGTTAAGGTGCCCCACTTCGGAGTTACCCATTTGATCCGCCGGAAGTCCCACTTCCGTACCTGAACCCCAGATCAAGGTGTGGG
>JAHECY010000205.1 GCA_024641505.1 Gammaproteobacteria bacterium | reverse complement strand
CGGGCGACAACGTGAGCGTCAAGGTGAGCCTGATTGCACCCATCGCCATGGAAGAAGGTTTGCGGTTTGCGATTCGTGAAGGTGGCCGTACCGTAGGCGCCGGCGTAGTTGCGAAAATTATCGAGTAAGCGCGACCGTTGTTGACACGGCGCATAGCAATTTCCGGGTACAGGCCAGTAGCTCAATTGGCAGAGCGGCGGTCTCCAAAACCGCAGGTTGGGGGTTCGATTCCCTCCTGGCCTGCCATTATTCGTCTTTACCGGAATAAGATCTGAGGAATAACGTTTCATATGGGTGACAAAATCAAGCTGTATGCCGCCGTGGGTGTGATCGTGCTGGCGCTTGTTGGTTTTTATTACTTTGAGGATCAATCCGCGCTGGTGCGCGTGGTGGGTCTGTTGGCAATGATGGGGGTGTCCCTGGCCATTGCCATGCAAGCGACGCAGGGACGAGCGGTATGGGGTTTCATCAAGGAATCCCGCAATGAACTTCGTAAAGTCGTCTGGCCCAATCGCAAGGAGACCACCCAGGCTACGATGATGGTGCTGGTGATGGTGGTGCTGATCGGAATTTTCTTATGGATGCTTGACATGTTTCTCGGTTGGGCTGTGAAGCTCTTGACCGGCCAAGGGGGTTAACAACCATGTCATTACGCTGGTATGTGGTGCAAGCCTATTCGGGATTTGAACAACAAGTAAAGCGTTCTCTCGAGGAACGTGTCCGGCGTTTTTCCATGGATGATCAATTCGGGCAAATTCTGGTGCCGACGGAAGAAGTGGTTGAAATGCGCGAAGGACAAAAGCGCAAAAGCGATCGCAAGTTCTTCCCCGGGTATGTGTTGGTGCAGATGGAAATGAACGACGAGACCTGGCACCTGGTGAAAGAAGCGCCCAAAGTGTTGGGTTTTATCGGCGGCACCAGCGACAAGCCGGCGGCGATATCCCAGAAGGAAGCCGATGCTATTTTGCAGCGGGTGCAAGAGGGTGTGGACAAGCCACGGCCCAAGGTTCTGTTCGAGCCGGGCGAGATCGTGCGTATTACCGATGGCCCGTTTAATGATTTCAACGGCGTGGTCGAGGAAGTCGACTACGACAAGAGCCGCCTGCGGGTGGCGGTACTGATTTTTGGCCGTTCGACCCCGGTGGAGCTGGAGTTCCATCAGGTGGAGAAAGGCTGAGTTGTTACACCGGGGAGTCCTAACAAGACGTTTGCACCCGAACCATAGGAGTTAGTCATGGCTAAAAAAATAGACGCCTATATCAAGTTACAGGTAAAGGCGGGTCAAGCGAATCCCAGTCCACCGGTAGGTCCGGCTCTGGGTCAGCGCGGTGTCAACATCATGGAGTTCTGCAAGGCGTTCAACGCCCAGACCCAGAGTCTGGAAGCGGGCATGCCCATTCCGGTGGTGATTACCGTATACAGTGACCGCAGTTTCACTTTCGTTACCAAAACCCCGCCGGCATCCATTCTGCTGAAGAAAGCCGCCGGTATCACCTCGGGCAGCAAAGAACCCAACCGTAACAAGGTAGGTAAGGTCAACCGCGCGCAGTTGGAGCAGATTGCCTCCACCAAGATGCCGGATTTGACCGCGGCGAATATTGATGCGGCGGTACGCACCATTGCCGGTAGCGCCCGCAGCATGGGTATCGAAACGGAAGGAGTGGTTTAAGCATGGCGAAGCTGACAAAACGTAATAAGGGTATCCGCGAAAAGCTGGTGCCGGGCAAGGTCTGGGCATTCGACGACGCGGTTGGTCTGTTGAAATCCATTCCAACGGTCAAGTTCGTGGAGTCCATGGACGTGGCGGTAAATCTGGGGATCGATCCTCGGAAATCCGACCAAGTGGTGCGCGGCGCGACCGTACTGCCCCATGGCACCGGTAAAACGGTACGGGTGGCGGTGTTCGCCCAGGGCGACAATGCGAAAAAAGCCAAAGACGCTGGTGCCGATATCGTGGGTTTTGAAGACCTGGCGGAAAGCATCAAGGGCGGCACCATGAATTTTGACGTGGTCATCGCCAGCCCCGATGCCATGCGTGTCGTGGGTCAGTTGGGTCAGATCCTGGGTCCCCGTGGCCTGATGCCAAACCCGAAAGTGGGTACCGTGACCGCCGATGTGGCCGGCGCGGTGCGTAATGCCAAGGCGGGTCAGGTGCGCTACCGTGCGGACAAGGCAGGCATCATCCACTGCACTATTGGCAAAGCAAATTTTGAAGCCGTCGCACTTCGGGAAAATCTGGGCGCATTGCTGGCGGATCTGCAAAAAGCCAAGCCCAGCACCAGTAAGGGCGTGTACTTGAAGAAGATTACAATGTCTACGACCATGGGTCCTGGCATCGTAATCGATCAGTCTACGGTGCAGACCGTAAGCTTATAAAGAACCAATGCCTGCCGGCGAGGATGCCAGGAATTCCTCGCCGGCGGGCAGTGGCACCGCACGGTGCCACGTTACAGACTTTGAGGCATGGCGCGGTAGTTTACACGCCATGACCATCGAAGACCGCAGGTGTCTGAGCGCGTATCTTGGCACCCGGTTCGGCAGCGACTGCGACCCGGGGGTACGTGTCAGGCTTAATCGATCTGTAAGGATCAACCTGCGCAGATGGCGATGCTCGGAATCCATTCCCCACGCTGGTGGCGGAGCGGGTGTTTGCGACAACGTCATTTGTTAGGAGTGCCGGGATTTTATCCGGCGCAAATGTAATGCAACTCGAGGAGGTTAGCTCATGGCTCTCAATATGGAGCAAAAACAGGCTATCGTCTCGGAAGTAGCAGAAGTTGCCAAAGGCGCCTATTCCGCTATTGCAGCCGAATACCGTGGCCTCACCGTAAACCAGATGGACAGCCTGCGCAAGCAGGCGCGGGCATCCGGTGTATATCTGCGCGTCGTCAAGAACTCGCTGGCGCGCAAAGCGGTTGAAGGTACGGACTTTCAATGCATGCAGGAAGGTATGGTAGGTCCGCTGGTGCTGGCGTTTTCCCAGGAAGACCCCGGCAGCGCGGCGCGTTTGCTTGCTGAT
>JAHECY010000204.1 GCA_024641505.1 Gammaproteobacteria bacterium | reverse complement strand
AGCTTGTCAGCGATTTTAAATCGCTCTTGAAATCTTCGAGCATTTTCATTGGTTTACAAAGCTAACGACCGAGTTGAGGGGCGCGCCGCTTTTGGCGCGTCCCAATGAGCGAAGCGAATGACTCGAACGATTTGTTAGGCGATATTTTGCTAAACAAATTCATTTTTGAAGTGATTCCTGGAAACTTTTTATTTTATTTATATCATCTACCCAATTGAGTTTACTCGAACAATACACATTAAATGCCGGTGTAAAGTTGGATCGCTGAGAAAGCGCGCCGTAAAACACCAAAGATAGGCCAGGAATGCGATAATTCTTGTTGTAAATATGTGAACCGCATTCTTTGCAAAAATATTTTTCGCCAGAATTTTCGACTTTGTATTTTTTAAGATGATTCTCACCCTTTGTAAATACCAAGTCGCTTTCATTTACGGCCGCGTAGGTGGAGAACGCACTACCATTACGCCTTTTACAATCATCACAATGGCAATTGACCGTAAACTTCGGGTTATTGCTTATTTCGAATCCAATTAATTCACAGTGGCAACAACCTGATATTTTATTCTCCATTCGAGAAATCTCCTTTATTTGAGCCTAACAGTTAAATATAAAGAATAATAATGTACCCCAAATACAGGATCAGTAGTACAAGTGAAAAACCTGTCTTCATTTCATCTTTAGTTAAACCAGACAAATCCCCCTGAAGCCTCAATATCTCACCTTCTACCAGTTGGCAAAGAAAGGCCACAAATTTCAGGACGAAGGCAGATCGGTAGCCAGCGCAAAATACGGTTCTTGGTCTAAGCGCGGCTAATTAGAGAAAATCTTTCAATTTCCTCCGTTTGCATCTTAATCATAGATGACAATACGGAATTTTCCACAATAATTTCGGTATTCGACCGTAATTCGGTTTCTGGTAGTGTCGTAGGATGTGCCGGCGCGGTAATTTGTTGAATATTAAAGCGTCGCGTGGTGACCGCTCGGAGTACTGGCGCATATAAATGTGGATACGCTATGGAGGGCGTTATGGTCGATGATCGCGAGTCTCGGTTCTGGGACAGGTATATTGGTAAAGTCACGGCTTCAGGTGTCGCCTCAGAGGTGGCGCGCTGGCATGTTATCTGGGTCGAGAAGTTTATTAAGCATCTTGATGGAGTGTCACTGCAAAAAGCGACTCCCCGGCACGTACAGGAGTATTTTGAGATTCAGGGACGCAGGCATTGGATCACTTTAAAAATATATTCTCAGATGGTAACTGCCTTGCATATTCTCTATACACAAGTCGTCGTGGTGCCATGGTCGTCCCAATTCCCATGGTCGCAATGGTCGGCGATGGGGGAGCAGTTGCCTGCTTCCCACGCCACGGTGGCGCGTGATTACCAAGGGTTGCCGGGTGATGAGCGTCTGGTGGCCACGGCAAGCGGCGATGCCGATGGTGGTGCGATTGGTGGTAATATTGTCGTGGAACATGAAGTGTACAGCGCCGATGAGGATGGTAAGGCGCAAGATAAGTACCCGGAACATTTCGCGTCGTTGATCACCCAGGTCAGGGTGCGCCAGTATTCAATTCGCACCGAAGCGGCGTATCTGGCGTGGTTGGCGCGCTTTGTCTATTTTCATTCCATGAGTGATCCCGCGCAGCTTGATGCGGGGCATGTGGCGCTGTTTTTGGAACATCTGGCGGTGCGTCGGAAAGTTGCCATGAATACTCAGAATCAGGCGTTAAATGCTCTGGTGTTCTTTTTTCGACACGTGTTGAATAAACCGTTGGGCAAGATTGCGAACTATGCCCGAGCCAAGCGGCCCCGGCGCTTACCAGTGGTGCTGACCAGGACTGAAGTGGCGTCGTTATTGGCGGCTGTTGAGGGTGACACCTACCGGCTGATGGCGGGGCTGTTGTATGGTTGTGGTATGCGCCTGATGGAATGTATCAGATTGCGCGTTTTGGATCTTGATTTTGGTTATAGCCACATTGTAATTCGCAATGCCAAAGGCGGTAAGGATCGCATTGTGCCGATGCCGAATCGGTTGCAGTCCGAGTTACGCCGGCAACTGGATTGCGTACGCTTGCTGCATGCGGCGGATTTGGCCGCGGGTTTGGGTGAGGTTTATCTGCCGGATGCGTTGACGCATAAATATCCGCAAGCGGGGCGCGAGCTGCGCTGGCAGTATGTGTTTCCCGCGACCATGTTGTCTACCGACCCGCGATCCGGCGCACGAAGGCGGCATCACGTTCACGAGTCCGGTCTGCAGAAGTATGTACGCGGCGCGGCCAGGTCTGCGGGTATCCTGAAGAAGGTAAACTGCCATTGTCTGCGGCATTCCTTTGCCACGCATCTATTGGAGTCCGGCTATGATATCCGCACGGTGCAGGAGTTGCTGGGGCATGCCGATGTTTCCACCACGATGATTTATACTCATGTGCTGAACCGGCCCGGAGTGGCGGTAAACAGTCCGATAGATATGCTGCCTTAGGTCGGAATCTGCCGCTGATCGGGAGCGATGCGGCAACGTCCGGGGTGCCCTGTTGCGCGGGCCGATATTGCATCGTCATATATCCGCCCGATCGCTGAGCCGGACTTTTCTATCTCCACTTTTCTGTTGCACCAGTTGCGATTGATCTCGGCCGATGTTCCGCCGCTGGCAAGGAAAATAGCCGTTCTCTGCTGAACTGGCCCCATGAATTCGCGAAATATACCGGTACATTCTTTCAACAGTTGACCTCGGCCCCGGGTCAGGGGTATAGGTTGACCATAAACGAATGGCGTGACAGCGCCATGACCTGACACGGCAAGGGAAACAACCATGAAGCGCTATATTGCCCTGTTCCGCGGCATTAATGTGGGAGGCAAAAACATCATACCGATGAAGGACCTCGGCCGGGTTCTCGAAGTCCTCGGTTTTACGAATGTCGAGAGCTATATTCAAAGCGGTAATGTGGCCTTCAATGCGGCGGGCAGAACCCGTGCCCAGGCTGCGGTGATCCGCGACGCCGTACTGAAATCGCACGGCGTGGATGCGCACGTGATACTCATGGAGG
>JAHECY010000027.1 GCA_024641505.1 Gammaproteobacteria bacterium | reverse complement strand
GGCGGTACAGCGGGCGTGGCAGGATGTGCCCACCGGCAACGATGACCTGGAACAAACCATCCAGCAGCGTTTTCAACAGGCGGTGGAAGCGGTCATGGCGCTTGGCGGAGGCATGCAGGTAGCGATGCCCGGTACTCCACCGATCATGAGTGACGACGCAGTGGGAACTTTGTGCGTGCGTCTGGAGTTGCTGGCGGAAATCGAAACACCGGAGGCTCACAAGGCGGAGCGCATGCAATACCAGCTCACCCAGCTCGCGGACAAGATGCGTGGCGAGGTACGCTCCCCGGAACAGGAGTTCCAGGCGATTTTGCAGACCTGGTACGCCACGCCCTGCGTCACCGATGAGGCCCGGGGCGCGGAGTTGGCGCGTCGTTTCACGCGTGCCCGGGATCACTATCTGCGGCGCGCCGATTGACCGCATGCCGTGAACCAATCACACAGGATAGCAGTATGGCTAAGCAGCAAACCAGTAAGCGCCAGGTGCGCAAATCGATTGTGGAGTATTTTGACCAACGTTGCCGCGTAGCGCAGTTCGATACCCGGCACGAACTCCGCCTGCTGAAAGGCCGTAGCCGGATGCGCGGCGTGCTTGCCGCCCTGGGAATCTATTTGCTGGGGTTTGCGCTGAGCTATTACGCCTGGGCCAATCAGTTTATTGCCTATCAGTTGTTCTACAAGGTTACCTGGATAATTCTCATGCCGGCGACTGTGGCCGGCATCATGGTGTGGTTGTTGTACTATAACCGGAACGAAAATGTGCTGCGCAACCGGGTGGCGATGGCGATGCGCAATGTGGAAACGCCGGACGGATTTCTATGGCGCTTTGCGCCCTTGCTGCAAGTCGCCAGTCCTGCCGACTATGACACTAAGACCGTGGTCAATCTGTCGCAGGCCCGGCGTCTTGAAGAGGTCGAGCCGGATGACTATGCTCGGGCCATGCTCAACATCCATGCGTTGTTGCAGAATGCCGCGCAGCAGCCGCTGCCAGGTCAGGCATTGACCGAGGTGGAAAACAATATTCGCTCGGCTCGCGTGGCACACTGAGCGCAATCTGGAATCGGCAGTCATGAAGCAAGCAGTAGCGATCAGCGGTCTGCATAAAACTTACCGCAACGGCATGGAGGCGCTCAAGGGTATCGATCTGACGGTGTCGGAAGGTGATTTTTTCGCGTTGTTGGGTCCCAACGGTGCGGGCAAGTCTACCGCCATCGGTATCATCAGCTCCCTGGTACGCAAGACCGCCGGTAGCGTGCACCTGTTTGGACATGATCTCGATCGCGAGCCGGGTTTGGTCAAGTCATTACTGGGCGTAGTGCCGCAAGAATTTAATTTCAATATGTTTGAGCCGGTCGTGGAAATTATCGTCAATCAGGCGGGGTTTTACGGTATCCCTCGGCGTGAAGCCTATGCGCGCGCGGCACAAGTGTTGAATCTGCTGGGTCTCTGGGATAAACGCAAGGGCATGGCCCGAGAATTGTCCGGCGGCATGAAGCGGCGTTTGATGATCGCTCGCGCCCTGATTCACAAGCCACGGTTGTTGATTCTTGACGAACCCACGGCGGGTGTCGATATCGAGATTCGCCATGCCACCTGGGAGTTCATTCGTGAGATCAACCGGCAGGGCACCACCATCATCTTGACCACCCATTATCTGGAGGAGGCGGAGAGCTTGTGCCGCAATATCGCCATTATCGATCATGGGAAAATCATCGAACATGCTCCCATGAGCGAATTGCTTCAACGTGTCAATAAGGAAACCTTTGTGCTCTATACGCACGGTGATTTGGACCGGTTGCGGGATATTCCCGACTGCGATGTGCGTCGTCTCGACGATAGCACGCTGGAGGTTGATATCGACCGCAACCAGAATATGAACGGTATGTTCGCGCGGTTGCAGCGCTGCGGCATCGAGGTACTGAGTCTGCGCAATAAGTCCAATCGGCTGGAGCAGTTATTTCTGGATTTGCTGGCACACAAACCCCGTTAGGGCGCGAGGTAACATGTTACGTGGAAATCTGATCGCTCTGCAGACCATCGTTGTCAAGGAGGTGCTGCGTTTCAGTCGCATCTGGGTACAAACGATATTGCCGCCCGCCATCACCATGGCCCTGTATTTCATTATTTTCGGCAACCTGATCGGTTCACAGATTGCCGCGATGGACGGTTTTTCCTATATGGACTATATCGTGCCTGGCATCATTTTGATGTCCGTCATTACCAACTCCTATGCCAATGTGGTGTCCTCTTTCTACGGTGCCAAATTTCAACGCCATGTGGAGGAGTTGCTGGTGTCGCCCACGCCCAACTATATTATCCTGGTGGGGTTTGTGATCGGCGGTACCGTGCGTGGTCTGGTGGTGGGTTCGGTGGTGACCGCGGTGTCGCTGGCATTCACCGATATCAATGTGCATCATCTGGGTGTGTTGTTGGCAACGGTGTTGATCACGGCGATCATCTTTTCCATTGCCGGTCTTATCAACGCTGTTTATGCCAACAGTTTCGATGACATCTCCATTATCCCCACCTTCGTGTTGACGCCGCTCACTTATCTGGGTGGGGTGTTCTACACGATCAAGATGTTACCGGAATTCTGGCAACAGGCGTCTCTGCTCAATCCCATATTGTACCTGGTCAACGCCATGCGTTATGGCATGCTGGGGATATCCGATATCAATTTGGCCTGGAGCTTTATGCTGATGGGTGGGTTCGTGATTGTGCTCGGGACCTTCGCCCTGGTGCTTCTGGAAAAAGGCGTTGGCATCAAGTCGTAGGGGCGCCTTACAACTCGGCGCCCCGGATGCGTGCGGAAGGTGTTTTAGAAGCCGTCGCCCCAGCTGGATTTCTTGGTCCAGCGTATTTTTGGAATTAACAATCCGAGCAGGATCCCGGCGATCATGACGCCGCCGCCGGCCAGAAACCAGTCTCGACTGCTGCGGTCTTTCAATACCTGGTTTTCCTGACGCAGCATCTCGGTTTCATTTTCCAGGGTGATGGTTTGGGTTTTGAGGCTCTTGTTTTCATCCGCCAGTTCCACGGGTTTGGCGGAGATTTCCCTGATATGCAGCAGTTCCTTGTTGATTTTCTCGTTGTCGGCCGCCAGGCTTTCCTGATTTTTACTCAATTCCGCTTTGTCCTGCGTGACAGTCTTAAGCTTTTCCTTCAGGTCGGTATTTTCCTGCTGCACGCGGTCCAGCCGCTTCTCGGCGGTGATCAGTTTGTCTTTGCTGGTGGGTTCGTTGGATAGATACTGGGATTGAACATAACCTGTCATGCCGTCCGGCGTGTTCACTTTGAGCCACTCGTCGCTTTCGGTGCCTTCAAGGATGTCCAAAACCGTACCGGCAGGTAAGGTTTTTATGATCTTGAATTGATTACCGGCGCCAGAGCGTAGCGTAATCACCAGCCGATCACTGACATAGATGGATTTCGCCTGAGAGACGCCGGAGAGAAAGCACAGTATAAGAAGGCCGCTGATCAGGATTGTAGATTTCACATGTCTACCTATGTTGATTGTTAAGGGGCACCCGGGGTGCTGATCGAATCGTAACCACACGTCTATACTCAGATGCGCTAACGTGCCGTTATTTAATCAAAACTGCTTATAAACCGCCAGTGATTCCGCCGCCAACGCAGGGCTCGACCCTAATAAATTCTAAAACATTATCTCCACCGGGTTTAGCCTGGTATTGATGCTGGGAAATCACAGGCTCCCTCTATATGCAGAATTAATGCCCGATCAGTTTGGCTGATCCCGCGACGGGTCCGACCCGGCGCTAAAAAACCCTGTCAACATTGACCTGATGCCTATTGCCTGATATACATTTGTGCTTTTCGCGGATCAGTTGCGAAAGAGGTAAAATCAACACGGGGGTAGAGAGGAATCGATGATGATAAGAAAGATTGGAACATTGGGAGCGTTACTGGTTGTGGCGGTGAGCACCACACAGGCAATGGCCGCAGGCGATGCCGCCGCAGGCAAAGACAAAGCCGCGGTCTGTCAGGGATGTCATGGCGAAAAAGGGATCAGTGTCGATCCCACCACCTATCCCAACCTGGCGGGTCAGTTTTCCGGCTACATCAAGAAGCAGATACAGGATTTCCAGGCCGGTCGCCGTAACAACGATACCATGAGCGCCATGGCGGCAACGGTGGCTACCAAGGAAGACCTGGAAGACATCGCCGCGTATTTTTCCACCCAGAAACCAATGAAAGGGGTGGGTGGTAAAGACAACGCGATGGGCAAGCAGGTTTTCATGGAAGGCGTGCCCACGGAAGGTGTCTATGCGTGCAAGAACTGCCACGGTGACAATGGCCGCGGCAAAGCGCCGGATATTCACCTGTTTCCGGTCATTGGTGGCCAGAACAAGGCGTATATCATGACCCAGCTCAAGGACCTTAAGGAAGGGCGTCGCACTAACGATCCGGCGGGTATGATGGGTGATATCGCCAAGAAGCTGACGGACAAACAAATTGAAGCGCTGGCGGAATACGTCGCCAATCTTTAACGTGTGACGAATGATTGACGCGGAAAACGCCCGGTGATCCCGGGCGTTTTTTTTGCCTGTCTTGCCCAAGACGCAGAATGTTGTGGGGTTTTGCGCCAGCCGATGACCCGGCGCAGGTGACGCTCAGGGGGTCTTGGCGCTCAGTAGAAATTCCACCAGGGCTTTTTGCGCGTGCAGGCGGTTTTCCGCTTCTTGCCACACCGCGCTTTGGGGGCCATCGATAACCTCGGCGCTGACCTCTTCACCCCGGTGGGCGGGCAGGCAATGCATGAATAAGGCATCGGGTTTTGCCATGGCCATGATCGCGTTATCGACTTGAAAGCGCTGGAAGGCTTGCATGCGTGTATTTTGTTCGTCTTCCTGACCCATGCTCGCCCAGACATCGGTGACGACCAGGTCGGCGTCCCGGGCCGCTGTCGCCGGATCACGCACCAGGGTGAAATGCCCTGCGGCTTTTTCCAGTACGGCGCTATTGGGCTCATAGCCCTCGGGGCAGGCGATGGTCAGTTGAAAATCAAATTGTACGGCAGCGTTGAGATACGAATGGCACATGTTGTTGCCGTCACTTATCCAGGCGACCTTGCGACCCTGAATGCTGCCGCGCAGTTCCACATAGGTCATGATGTCCGCCAGCAGTTGGCACGGATGGTACATGTCGGTCAGCGCATTGATTACCGGCACTTGCGAATGCGCGGCAAAGCATTCAATTTTTTCATGTTCGTAGGTGCGGATCATGATGATATCGACCATGCGTGACAGCACGCGCGCGGTATCTTCGATGGGTTCGCCGCGTCCCAATTGGGTATCACGGGGGGAAAGAAAAATCGCGTGGCCACCGAAATGCGCCATCGTGGCTTCGAACGATACGCGGGTGCGGGTGGATGACTTCTCAAACACCATGGCCATGACTTTGCCTGGCAGTGGCTGGTACAATTCCTGCCGATCATGCATGGCCTTGAGTTCGATCGCCCGGTTGATCAACGCGCCCAGTTCTTCCGGGGTGAAATCCCGCAAGGTAAGAAAGTGACGTAACCTCATCATTACGTCCCGGACTGCAGAAATTCTTCGATCACGGTACAGACACCATCGACCATCAGGTCGATTTCGGCGCTATTGATGGTCAACATGGGCAGTAACCGTACCACGTTACCCGCGGTGACATTGATCAGCAGGCCATGCTTCAGACCCAGGGTCATGATGTCCTGGCAGGGACGGTCCAGTTGCACGGCCACCATCAGGCCGTGGTTTCTGATCTCGACAATACCGGTGGTGCCGGCAAGTCGCTGATCGAGCAGTTTACGCACGGTGGCGCCATGGGTGGCCGCGGCGGCCGGAATATTTTCCTTGCGAATGACGTCGATGGTCGCCAATGCCGCCCGACAGGCCAGAGGATTGCCGCCAAAGGTGGAGCCGTGTTTGCCCGGCGTGAACAGGGTGGCGGCCTTGCCCCGCGCCAGTGTGGCGCCGATGGGAAATCCGTTGGCCAGACCCTTGGCCAGGGTGCACACATCAGGCAGGAAATTATAATGCTGGTAGGCGAACCACTTGCCGGTGCGTCCCATGCCGGTCTGGATTTCATCAAGCATCAACAGCCAGTCGTGTTGATCGCACAGTTGCCGTAAGGCCGGTAAGTAGTTTGCATCCGGAATGTTGATGCCCCCCTCGCCTTGCACCGGTTCCACCAGAATGGCAACGATGCTGCTGTTGGTATCGGCAACATTGCGGATCGCATCCAGATCGTTGAAGGGAACGCGTACAAATCCGGAGACCAGCGGTTCGAAACCCGCCTGCACCTTACGATTGCCGGTGGCGGTCAGCGTGGCCAGGGTGCGTCCATGGAAGCTGTTTTCCATAACGATGATGGTTGGTTTGTCGATATTGCGTTCGTGACCATACAAGCGCGCCAGCTTGATGGCGGCTTCCACGGCTTCGGCGCCGGAGTTGCAGGCAAACACATTGTCCATACCGCTCAGGGTAACCAACTCCTGGGCCAGCGAATTTTGATGGGCAATGCCGAACCAGTTGGACGTATGCATCAGCGTGCGGGCCTGCTCGCAAATCGCATTGGCTACCGCGGGGTGCGCATGACCCAGCCCGCACACGGCGACGCCGCTGAAAGTATCCAGGTATTTGTTGCCGGCATCGTCCCATAACCAGGAACCTTCACCCTTGGTGAAAGTCACCGGTAACCGGCCATAGGTAGTCATCAATGGATAATTATTCATAAGCCTGCTAAAACGAAAAAGGCAGCCCCTGACGGGGCCGCCGTTGCACAATCGCTTATTGTAAACAGTAAATTCCCCCGTGGCAAACGGGGGCGGCGCTGGTTAGCCTTCGAAATTGGCTTCCACGAAACGCCAGTTGACCAGATTCCAGAAGTTTTCCACAAATTTAGGGCGGGCATTGCGGTAGTCGATGTAATAGGCGTGTTCCCAAACATCGCAGGTCAGCAACGCTTTCTGGCCCGACGTCATCGGGGTGCCGGCGTTGCTGGTGCTTTCCAGCGCCAGGCTGCCGTCTTTGTTTTTGACCAGCCAGCCCCAGCCGGATCCAAATGTGGTGATGGCTTTCTGGGAGAACTGGGTCTTGAATTCTTCGAATGAACCAAATGTTTTCTTGATCGCTTCAGCCAGCGCGCCCTTGGGTTCGCCACCGGCCTTGGGGGCCAGGCAATTCCAGAAGAATGTGTGATTCCAAATCTGCGCGGCATTATTGAACAGGCCGCCCTTTGCTTTCATGATAATGTCTTCCAGGGAGGCGTTGGCGAATTCGGTGCCCTGGACCAGGTTGTTGAGGTTGGTGACATAGGTCATGTGATGTTTGCCGTAATGAAACTCCAGGGTTTCTTTTGACATGTAAGGGGCCAGGGCATCCATTGCATAAGGCAGTTCCGGCAAAGTGTGAGTCATGTGAAAGCTCCTTTGAACAAATTGTACTACTGTAAACCAGTGAGTTGATTTTGGGTTAATGAAATTAGTGCGTAGTGTACAGTTATAGGCGGCTATAACCAAGTATTTCAGTCAATATGAAATTAACGATTTATAGTAATTATTCGATTGCATAATACCGTATTAAATAACATGAATCCTATCGAGCTGAGCATTTTTTCGAATCGTATTGAAGCCGTTTGCGAGGAAATGGGGGTGGTGCTCCGGCGCACGGCATTTTCCCCCAATATCAAGGAGCGGCTGGACTATTCCTGTGCGATTTTTGATGCCAAGGGCGAGCTGTGCGCGCAGGCCGCACACATTCCAGTGCATTTAGGAAGTATGGCCTATGCGATGCGCGACATCGTCGAGGCGCGGGCATGGGCGCCGGGCGAGATGGTGATACTGAATGACCCGTTTTTAGGAGGGACCCATTTGCCGGACGTTACCGTCATCGCGCCGCTTTTTGCCGACGCCAGGCTGGCGGCATTCGTGGTGAATCGCGCGCATCACGCTGATATCGGGGCCAGCGCGCCAGGCTCCATGCCCTTGTCCACGCGTCTGGACGAGGAGGGTGTGGTGATCGCGCCCACGCCGATCATACAAGATTCGCGGGTGGTGGCGCCGATGTTCGAGGCATTGTTGGCGCGTATTGCCGGGGGCCATGAAAGCCGTGGAGATTTTCATGCGCAGTTCAGCGCCAATCGTTGCGGTCTGTCACGGCTGCAACTGTTGCTTGATGGGCTTGGCCTGTCGGATTTTGAAGATGGATTACGAGAGTTGAATGACTACGGGGAACGACTGGCGCGCGCGCAGATCCGGGAGTTGCCGGATGGGGTGTATCAGTTCACCGATTACCTGGACGACGATGGTCAGGGGCAGGACGACATCGCGATTGTTTGCCGGATCGAGGTGCAGGCCGACACCATGAGCATTGATTTTACCGGCACCGCGCCACAAGTTACAGGTAATATCAATTGTCCGTTGTCAGTGGCCGCCGCCGGAGTGTATTACGTGTTTCGGTGTCTGTTGCCGGACTATGCACCGGCGTGCGCCGGTATTTTTCGCCCGGTGACATTGCGCGCACCGGCGGGAAGTGTGCTCCATGCGCAGCGCCCCGCGGCGGTGGCGGCCGGCAATGTGGAAACCAGCATGCGTGTCGTGGATACGGTGCTCGGGGCGTTGGCGCAAGCCATTCCGCGGCGCATACCGGCGGCAAGTCAGGGCACCATGAATAACTTGGCCATGGGCACCCGGGGGGCGCAAGGCTGGAGTTATTACGAAACCTTGGGTGGCGGCATGGGGGCGGGTGCCCATGGCGGCGGACTCTCCGGCGTACAAACGCATATGACCAATACCCTGAACACACCGGTCGAGGCGCTGGAGATGCACTATCCGTTACGGATGACCCGTTATGCGTTACGGACCGGGTCCGGCGGAGCAGGTCAACGGAGTGGCGGTGACGGTCTGATCCGCGAGTATGAATTTCTGCAACCCGCGACGGTGACGTTATTGACCGAGCGTCGTAGGCGCGCGCCTTGGGGGGTCAAAGGGGGTGGCGCCGGGGCATGTGGCCAGAATCTACTGAACGATAGAGTGCTGCCGGCAAAAACAAGTTTCACGGTGCAGTCCGGGGATCGGCTGACCATCAAAACCCCCGGCGGTGGCGGCTGGGGTAAAGCGTAACGTCATGTGCGGCGCAATCCGCGACCCTGTACGTAGGGTGCGTATTCCGCACCGGTTTTTGATGACGATAACAAAGAACCTTCTCAGTGCGTAAGGCGCGTATGGTACACCGGTATTTTTACGACGATAACAAAGAACCTTTCTTAGTGGATTGGGTGCGCATTAGGTTACGGTTGTTGGTGACGATTACGAAGATCTTGCTTGGGCGGCTCCGTTGCGGATTTTTCGCCGGCGCTATGGGTCGGTGGAGGTGCCGTTGCCGGGACCGCCGTGAACCCATCCCTGGCGCTTGACGTCCCGGCAACGGCACCCCCACCGACACCGCAGGCGGGAAATGCTGCGCCGGCGTGTATTGCGACATCTTCGGGGGAGAGCGGTTCTTCGCACCCCGTTTTTTGGTTCTGTTAACGACGGGGTTGCTGTGTGGTTCGGTTGTTATCGAAACCCGGTGCGTAATACGCGCCCTGCACGGGCGGAGAATGCGGATGTTTAACGTTAATTTGTGTTATCTGCCAAGCGCGGATCGGGTGCTGGGTGGCAATCGATGCTAAAGTATTTCTCATGCCTGTGCTTCCAGGCATCTAACTGAGAGTGGCGAATCATGTGTGGTATCTGCGGAACATTGCATACGGACGGTTCCTTGCCGGCGTTGGATAAAATCACGGCGATGATGGCGCGCTTGGAACGCCGCGGGCCGGATGATGGCGGGCAATATCAGGACGGCCCCGTGGCCTTTGGGCAGCGGCGACTGGCGATAATCGATTTGTCGTCACGGTCCCATCAGCCGATGGTGGATCAAGCGTTGGATCTGGTGGTGGTGTTCAACGGCACTATCTACAACTACCCGCAACTGCGTACGGAGTTGCAGGGCAAAGGTTATAAATTTTTTTCCGGCGGGGATACCGAAGTGCTGCTCAAGGCATACCGGGAATGGGGCACGGCGTGTGTTGACCATTTACATGGCATGTTCGCTTTCGTCATCTGGGACCGACGCCGGCAGGAACTTTTTGTCGCCCGTGACCGCATGGGCATCAAACCGTTGTACTACAGTCACGGCGCGCGGGCATTTCGATTCGCCTCAACCATACCGGCGTTGTTGGTGCATGAAGATATCGATACCGGCATCGACCCGGTGGCACTGCATCATCAGTTGACCTTGCATGCGGTGGTGCCGGCGCCGCGTACGATCTTGCGGGGGGTGCGCAAAGTGATGCCAGGCACCACATTGACCATTGATTTGCAGGGCAAGATCACGGAGCGGCGTTACTGGCAATTGACCGCGCAGCGACCTGACCAGGAACTGAACGAGCATGAATGGACACAGCAAATTCATGACGCGCTACGCGCCGCCGTGAAGAAGCGTCTGGACATCGCCGATGTACCGGTCGGCGTATTGTTGTCCGGCGGATTGGACTCGAGCTTGTTGGTGGCGCTGTTGGCGGAGGCCGGGGTCAAAGATATTCGCACTTTTTCCATCGGCTTCGAAGATATCGCCGACGAGAAGGGCAGCGAGTTCGAATACTCCGATCAGGTGGTGGCGCGCTACGGTACACTGCACCGGAAGATTCATATACCAAATGACCAGGTGTTGACTCGGTTGCCGGAAGCGGTGGCCAATATGGCCGAGCCCATGGTGGGCCAGGACGCGGTGGCATTTTATCTGTTGGCGGAGCAGGTGGCCAAGGAAGTCAAGGTTGTGCAAAGCGGGCAGGGGGCGGATGAGGTGTTCGCCGGCTACTTCTGGTATCCGCTAATGGACCAGGCGTCGGGCAGTTATCTGGAGAAATTTCGGCAATTTTATTTCGATCGTGATCATCAAGAATATCTTGCCACCGTGGGCGACGCTTATGCGGGGTCGGACGATACCGGGCAATACGTGGCGCAACGTTTGGCCGAGCCGGGCGCGGCGACCTTCATCGACAGTGTGTTACGTTTCGATGTCACGACCCTGATCGTGGATGATCCGGTGAAGCGGGTGGACAACATGACCATGGCCTGGGGTCTGGAAGCGCGCGTGCCGTTTTTGGACCAGCACCTGGTGGAGCTGGCGGCATGCATGCCACCGCAATATAAATTGCGGGACGGCGGCAAGTATGTCCTGAAAAAAATTGCGCGGTCGTTATTGCCCGCGGGTGTGATCGACCGGCCCAAGGGATATTTCCCCATGCCGGCGTTGAAATATGTACGCGGAGATTTTCTGGAATTCATGCGGGGTATCCTGGATTCCCGCGCCTGCGTCGAGCGTGGCCTGTTCCGGCGCGATTACGTGGCGCGCTTGCTGGCCGAGCCGCAGGCGCATCTGACCGCACTCAAGGGCAGTAAGCTGTGGCATCTTGCGTTGCTGGAGTATTGGTTGCAGATGCATGTCGATACTAAATCCGCGGGGTAGTCGCGGCTGGTGCTGGACCAACGATATTGATGCGCCATGGCGCCATGCGGATATGCCGTTGCGCGCATGGTGCCGCTGTTACGGAAAATGATGCCAGCCCGTGTGGCATGCGGGCTGGCATCCGTGTCACTACTTGCTTGCGGCGCTTTCGTAAACCATTTGCTGAACCAATTGTGCGGCCAATCGACCGGTCTGCGCTGCGCCATTCATGAAACCGTAATATTCATCACTTAGATGTTCGCCGGCAAACACCAGGCCGCCAACGTGCACCGCCTGGCTGTCATCGGGATTGTCCGCTTCGATCCAGAAATATTCCCCGAATCGGGTGAGTTGTCCGGGTTCGTAGTTTACGTAGGCGCCTTTGCTGTGACGATTGTTGGTCCAGCGAGTAGGGATGTAGTTGCCGTTGGCGGCATCCTGCAATTCAGCAATGAAGTGCGAGAGTTTCTCGGTAAATTCACTGCCGGCGCGGGCGCTGTCATTAGCATCGCCCATCACGGCTTGCACCTGGGAGCCGCCGAGGTAATAGGTCAACATGCCATCGTCGCGGTCGGACTGGCGCTGCGTGCCGTCCCAAACGGAGCCAAAACCCAGGTCGGTCCAGGCGCCCAGTGCGAATCCCGACGGTGCGCGCCATACGCGCTGATTGAAGCCCGCCAGCAGTTTTTCATTGGTGCCCAGGTTGGCCGCGCGTTTGATGAACTGCCGCAAGCGCGCCGGCAACGGCGCCTCGATCCGAACCTGCCGTAACACGGTAAAGGGCAGGGTTAGGATCACGATATCCGCCACCGTCTTGTCTCCGTTGGCGAACGTCAGCTCATAACCTTCACCCCGCTCGGCTTCCAGTTCGGTGAGCGCCATGCCGGTGTGTATCTGGCCTGACAATGCGTTGGCCAGGCCGTCGATGATGCGACCGTTACCGCCATGAACGGTATAAGCCTCGTCACTGTAGCCGAGCAACTCGATATGGCGACCCTCCACGCTTGGCAGCAGGAACAACAATTGCAGCGCGGACGAGCGCTCCGGTTCAGCACCATATTCGACGCGAATCGTGTTTTCGAACAAAACGCGGACTCCCGCGCGCGGGATCAGGGACGCATGCAGGTCGAGATAGTCGCTGACCGACAGCCGGTCGAATTGCGGCGCATAGGTGTCCCAATCATCATCGATAAGCTGTGCGTCGGTACTGATTTGCGCGACCAGGGGTTGCAGCAGGAGTGCCAGTTCGGCTTCATCCCAGTTCCGGTCATCGAAATAATAGGCGTTGCCCGGCGCGGTCGTGGTCGCCGCGTCGGCTCCTCGGTCGAACAACGACAAACCGAAGTCAGTTACCAACGCCAGCATGTCGGCGTGATCGGTATTGATCAATTCGCCGCCCAGTTCCACGGTCAAGCCACCGGTGCGGGGAGAAGTGAGGGATAGCACGCGTCCCCCCAAACGTTCACTGGCTTCATAGACATCGGCATACAATCCGGCATTTTTCAATTGATAGGCGGCGTTCAGTCCGGCCAGCCCCGCGCCAATCACCGCGATGCGCATGTCGCCGACCCCGGATCCCGCCAGGGCCGCGCGCACCGTCGCGGGTAATGATGTCAGTAACAGGCTGGAGGCGCCCGCAGCCGCTGCGGCACCAATGAAACGGCGGCGGCTTTGTCGCCAGGCGGCAAGTGACTGGGGAGGGGGTGATCCTGAAGCGTGCAAATTCATGCGGCGCGCTTGCTGCAGGATGCGTATGAATTTCTTGAAGCTGTACGAATGAGCCATGTTTAACTCCTTGTGTAATGATTATGTCTTCAATGAATGTCTTATAGACATGGTGATACGGTAGCAAGGCGTTCTCTATGCCGACTCGCATTGTGACATGGGAAATCTCGACGTTCAAAGGCGAGCAGTCGGAAATTGTCAGCGGTTACGCAGGTCGCTTGGTGTTAGGCGGGTCCTGGTCAGCGCCAGGCAGGAGGGCAGCACTGTATCAGAATATGTCGAAGTGATGACTGTATACCATTTGGCGGTGCCGGTTGTTGGTGCCGCAAGGCTGTGGCAAGGTTAATGGCTATGACTTTGTTGGTCGATATGTTACTGTGGCCAACGCCGGTATGTCACGGTTTCACGTGGGTTCCATTGTGAAAAGAATCGCGGTCTTCGCCGATGTGCAAAACATCTATTACACAACCCGCCAGGCCTATGGCCGGCATTTCGATTACCGGAAATTGTGGCAGCGCGTCAGTTCACAGGGCACGATTGTCGCGGCCACCGCGTACGCCATTGCGCGCGCCGATGAACGCCAAATTAATTTCCAGAATACTCTCAAGCAGATCGGTTTTACGGTTAAGCTCAAGCCTTACATTCAGCGCAGTGACGGTTCCGCCAAAGGTGACTGGGACGTTGGTATAACCATTGATGTCATGGAAGCCGCGCCGCGCGTCGATGTCGTGGTGTTGCTTTCCGGTGATGGCGACTTTGATATGCTGATAAAGAAGATAACGGCGGATTACGGTGTTGTTGCCGAAGTTTATGGCGTGCCCGCGCTTACCGCGAATTCGCTTATTGATGCCGCATCCACATACCGCCGCATCGAAGAAGATATGCTGCTGCCTGCAACATAAGCGGTGCCCGTGTCGGGGATCGTGGCAGTAGTCCGCGCAAGCGGGACGGCGCACGGCCGTCTAAAGTCTTTCCTCGTTGACGTACTTCAAGTGGATCGAGTGTCGATAGTTGCTTCTCTTGAATATCGAATTTGCCTTGTCCCGAATCTTGTCCTTGAGTTGTTCCAGCGAATGCGCTTCCAGGCGAATAAAGTCGCCTACCGCCCTGGCGATGTAATGTTCTTCGGGCATGATGCTGACTTGAAAGTCGATAGTGTTTCGGGTCGGAAAGTCAGCCCAGCGGTAGATCAGCAGCCAATGATAGAAAGCGCCGGTGATCACCAGTACATGAAAGATTTCATGAGGGCCGATGACGCCCTCGATCAGGGTGGGCCAGGAAAAATGTTGCATCAACGCGCCCAGTGAGTAGGCAAGACCGCCTTTCCATAAGTGATGAAAGCTCGGGTCGTCGAATACTTTGAGAAAATGCCATCCCGTAAGAGTTCCCATCCAACCCAGGCCGAGATAAAGCGTCAAACTCGCCCAGTGCGGGATATCGTCGAAGAATACCACCTCCAGCACCAAGCCGGTGATGGCGATGGTCCACACCAGCGCCAATATGCCCCACCGCCACAGACCCCGGAACAGGATCAGATGGGTCGGGGTAAAGGTGCCGGCAATCAGGATCCAGATGCCCGCATGATCCAGGCGTTGAAAAACCATGCGTGGTACGAAGGCAGGATCCAGAAGATGGTATACGCCACTCATGGAAAACAGGAATATCAGCGTGAAGGAATAGACGAGAAGCGAGAATGTACGCAAGGCGTTGCCGCGCCCGCGGCGCCAAAGAAAAAATAGTCCGACCAAGGCCGCCCCCGCCGCCAGCAAATGTGACCAACTGCTGAATGGTTCGCTGAATCCGGGAACCGGCATGATACCCATGAATGCTTATCCTTTTTGGGTGATTGTCCGCCGCGGTGACAAGACAACCCACGGTGGCGGTTGTATTCTAGGATTGATGGTACCCATAAGCCAAGTCCTGCTCTGTATCGGCATTTGGGGCCTGAACTTGGGCGCGGTCAATGCGCTGACATACGCGACTATTGGACTGGTTATGATGCTTTGGCGGCCTCGTGCCATTACTGCTCCAGTTGGATAATATATAAAAAGTGCAAATTTAGAAACGGTTTTGGCGGGGTATCGGCTGCACGGAACTAGGTATGCGGAGTCGGAACCAGGCTGGACGCAATATCGGCATAGTGGGTGATCTGGTTTCTGCCGTTTTTCTTGCTGTGGTACATCGCAAGGTCGGATAGGCGGTACAGATCGTCCGCGGTCAGCTTTTCCTTGGCGTGATCGGCATAGGTGATTGCGCCGATGCTTGCGGTAACTGAGATCGGAGTGTCGTAGTGTACGATCACCTGATTCGCCACTTTCTTTCTCAGGGTTTCCGCGGTGGCGCGAATGTCGTCATCACTGCAGTTGCGCATGATGATGGCGAATTCCTCGCCGCCGATTCGGCACACAATATCGGATTTTCGAACGTTGTTTTTGATGACATTGGCGATGTCACACAGCACTTTGTCCCCGGCGACATGACCGTGACGGTCATTGACCTTTTTGAAGTGGTCGAGATCGACCATCATCAAGCTGAAAGTCTCGTGGTGGCGTTTGGCGTGAGCGAGTTCTTTGTTGAGAGTGTCGTCAAAATGCCGCCGGTTGAAAAGTTCCGTCAGGGAGTCGGTGCAACTGAGTTCTTCAAGTTTCCTGTTCGAGCGCTGCAATTCAAGGGATTGTTTTTGCAGGAGTTGGTTTTGTTGTTTTACTTCCTCATTGGCAAGATCGATTTTGGAATGCAGGGTTGTGGTCAGGTGATTTATTCGGTTCTTCATTAGCTCGAATGATGTCAAGAGTATCAAGAGTTCATGGGGTATGAACCTGCGGGTTGACATGACATTAGCGGCCAGCGGTGCTTTGCTGTCATCGGAGCCCAGTTTGGTGGCATTTACGACCGCCTGGATGGGTTCAGACAGAATACCGGCGCTATACCAACTGATGAGCCCGGCAATGCCAATGCCCGCCAGGGCAATGGTCAGCGCGATGAGTTGTACGTCATTGGCACGTTCTTCCAGCTCCTCGAAGGGTTGCGGTACCATGACCCCCCAACCGGCATGCGGAACCACGGTGTAACCGGCAACCATGTCCGCTTGCATGGCGGGCGTAAAAAATTTGGAGACCCCGGTCTCACCCTGTTTCATCTTTTGTACCGGGGGCAGGAAGCTCATATCTTTCATGGTTTTAACCCAGTCCGGTACCGGGTGGGCGATAGCGCGCCCGGTTCGATCTACAATGGCGGCATGACCGCGTCGGCCAAAGGAAACTTTTTTCTGTGCTTCAATAATATGAGTTGTCGACAACGCGCCGATGACATATTGATCGTTGGGTAGAGTTTTGGCCAAATAAAATGTTGTTTGATCCGGGCTTGTGCGTACCAGATCGCTGTATACCACAACGCCGGGGGTTTTTTTCGCGGTGCCGATCAGCGGTGCCAATATCTGCAGGGTTTCCGGCGAGAATTGTTTGATGTCATGTTGCGATTTTGCCGAGGCGTGTTTGAGAATTCGCGCCTGGCTGTCGGTAATGCATATGTGTCGCACGTATAACGAGTCAAGGTACTCTGGAATGCCGGCCATGTTTTTATTATTCACCATATTAATGGCGACTAATTCCAGACTGCTTTCAATATCCAACACATAACGTTCGAGATCGCCGGTGAGATTGCGTGCCACTAACAGGTGTTTTTCTTCTACCGAGGAAATTTCTTTATTGAGCGCCGACTGTTGTACCCATCCGGCTAGAATCAAAACTGGCAGACTGGCAATCAGCGTAAAGATAACAAATAGAATGTGCTTAAGTCTGATGAGCGGCAACATGTGTCGGTTGTCCTGTAACGCCTGTGACGCTTGATGGTGCCCGCCAGAGTTATCACGTAACTCATTGTATTATAAAATTTAAGAAGCAGGTGCTATAAACAGATATAGCGTCTGGTTGGTAGAAATCTTGAGAATTATTAACGGTCCGTGCGCAAATTCACGGGTGCAAAATTACGTTCGCGTGAATGTTGATCAATGCATGTGATGTTTTGCCAATCCCCCGGATACTGGTTCACATTTGGGGGGAATACGGGTGCGATTCCACTTGTATATATAATGAATATAAGCCCTTGAACAAGCAGGGATTAATGTGTGTTGTTTATCGTGAGGAAATGGGGGGGGTGGTCCGTTAATATAGGTTAATTGTTATCTGGACTTACCCATTATGGGGTGTTTGCGTGGTTTACGCTTGAAAGTTTGCCGGCAAACGCCATATTCTGACCTGGACACTATCCTATTCACTACCATGAGGCGCAACTATGGATGTTTTGGAACGCATCAAACAGCAAGTCGAATCCCACCCGATAGTCATTTACATGAAAGGTACACCACAGATGCCGCAGTGCGGCTTTTCCAGTCGTGCCTCCCAGGCGTTACAGGCGTGCGGTGTGGAATTCGCCTATGTGAACGTACTGGAAGACCCGGAAATCTTTGAAAATCTACCCCGTTATGCGGATTGGCCCACTTTCCCTCAGATTTATATCAATCATGAACTGGTAGGCGGTTGCGATATCACTCTGGAGCTGTTTCAGTCGGGTGAATTGCAGAAAATGGCGCAGGAAGCCGTGGCGCAACAGAGTCCACAAGCTTAATTCGGTTTCATTTGCGCGCTAAAGAATCACCGAGGGTGCGATTGTTATCGCACCCTTTCCCCTTTCGCTATCGATGCCACCAATTGTTGACGATGGTGCAGAACAGGGAAGCGGTCCGTTCCGCATCATAAATCGCTGAATGCGCTTCACTTTCATCCCAGTCCAGCTTTGCGGCTTGTACCGCCCGCGCGAGCACGGTCTGTCCGTAAGCAACGCCGCCTAAGGTGGCGGTGTCGAAAGTGGAAAATGCATGGAACGGGCTGTTCTTGAGCCGGCAGCGTTCGGTAGCGGCTTTGAGGAAACCGAGATCGAAGAATGGATTGTGGCCCACGAGGATCGCCCGCGTGCATCCGAAGCTTTCCAGACTACTGCCCACTTCCGAAAAGGTCTTCTCCAGGGCGTCTTTCTCGGCCACGGCGAAGCGGAACGGGTGGTAGGGATCGATTTTGTTGAAATCCAGTGCCCGTTGTTCCAGGATGGCCCCTTCAAAGGGTTTCACATGAAAAGCGATAGTTTTACCGGGATAGACGTGACCCCGATCGTCCATTTCTATGACAATGCTGGCGATTTCCAGCAAGGCATCGGTTTGTGCGTTGAAGCCGCCGGTTTCCACGTCGACCACGACCGGAAGAAACCCCCGGAAACGTCTTTTCATCGGTACGGGCTTGGGATGGGTTGACATGGTGTCTGGTGATCGGTGCCTAGTTGATTGGGGAACCCGGTGCGGGGAATTCCGGAGGTCCACAGTATATAGGAATTAGAGGCATGCGTAAGTATTCTCACGTGATTCCGGTTTTGCTGCTGTTGGCGGCGGCGCTGTGGTCAATTTCCCCGGGGAATGCCGGCGCGGCGGATTTCGAGCATGGCCTGCTGTGGCGGGTGAGCAAAGGCGCCACTGTCGCAGGCTATGTGTTGGGTACTATCCATTCAGAAGACGCGCGTATTGATGCCGTGGTAGATGCCGTCAGCCCGTTTCTGCGGGAATCTCGGGTTTTCGCGTTAGAAATCAATATGGATGAAGCAACCACCCGGTTTATGCAGCAGGCCATGCTGTTGCCGGTCGGCCAGCAGCTGGCGCAGCTGACGGGGGCGGACATGTACCGGGCGGTGTCAACAGTGGCCCATGCGCATGGGTTGCCGGATTCACTGTTAACGCGGCTGAAACCTTGGGCGCTATCGGTCATGCTCAGCATGCCCCCCGCAACCACGGGTGCATTTCTCGATATCAAGTTGTATCGCCTGGCGCAACAGGGGCACAAACAACTGCATGCGCTGGAAACTCCCGCGCAACACCTTGAAGCGTTGGAGAATTTATCCCTTGATGACCAGTTGATTTTATTGGCGCAGACGGTGCGTGACTATCATGATCTGGACGCGATCAACGGCGCATTGCACCAGGCCTATTTGCGCCAGGATTTACGTCGTTTGCAGCAGATCAACGATAAGGTATTGGCCCGGGGGGATGCGCGGGTCGGGGCTTTGTTGATGCAGCAGCTGGTGGTGCAACGCAATGCACGAATGGCGGCGCGATTGAGAGAAATTTTCACCACTCAATCCTGTTTCGCCGCTGTTGGCGCTTTACACCTGCCAGGGGCCGACGGTGTGCTGAGCCTGTTGCGTGCTCAGGGCTTTCAGGTGACGCCGGTAGCGCTGCAACTGATCGCAGACTGAAGCGTCCTTTAACCGCCCCTGGCGACCGGTCAGGGTTTCTGGGAAATTTCAATCATTTCAATCACTACAGAAAATTCCGGAGGGCTTGGCCATTCAAGAAAGCAAGGTCCGGTGCCGACACAGTGTTCGGTAAACGATTCTTTTCAGGTTTCCCGGAGGCTGATATGGCTATGAAAATGTCGAACTTGCATGGGCAGCTGTTGTTTGTCGTCCTGCTGGCAGTGCTGGTGGCGGGATGCGCGGGTGACGCGCCGAAACCGGTGACCAGTGTCGCCAATCACAACGTGACTTTTGAAATCAAGAAATGCAAGCGGGTGCAAGACAATCTGGAATGCACCATGCGCTTCAAGACCCTGGGGATGCAATCGCGCTTCTATATCGGCACCGACAAAGCGCTGGTGCCGACGGCCACGGATGACCAGGGGCGCAGCTATACGGCAACAGAGCTTTATATCAATGGCGCCGAACAGATGAACCGCTGGTATACCATGTCAACGTTCAAGGATTTGCCCGGCATTATCGTGTTTCCCAGTGTTGCCGCCGATGCCAAGACCGTCACCCGTCTGGTCATGCCCGTGGCAACCCACAAGATCAACAATCCGGATCAGGTTGTTTTCAGCTATCTTAAGGTGGATGGTTGATGATGCAAGTGACGTGACCGGGTGGCGATCAGTCACCGGTCGTGCCGGATCACACCAACTTCCAGGAAATCGATGTACCGGCACGCAGCGGGATCAACGTGTCATCGCCGAAGGGTAGGGATGCCGGCAGTTCCCAGGCGTCCCGGACCAGGCTGATCTTATCCTGGTTGCGCGGCAGACCATAATAATCGGCGCCGTGGAAACTGGCAAAAGCTTCCAGTTTATTCAGGGCGCCGTGCTCGGCAAACACTTCCGCATACAGTTCAATGGCGCTGTGCCCGGTATAGGAACCGGCGCACCCGCAGGCGCATTCTTTCTTGGTGCGCCCATGGGGAGCGCTGTCGGTGCCGAGGAAAAAGCGCGGGTTGCCGCTGGTCGCGGCCTGCACCAGAGCTTGCCGGTCGCGTTCCTGTTTCAGGATGGGCAAGCAATAGTAATGCGGCCGAATACCGCCGGCGAGCATGTGATTACGATTGTACAGTAAATGATGCACAGTGATGGTAGCGGCGATTCCCCGATGTTGATCTTCCACAAATGCTACCGCTTCCCGGGTGGTAATATGTTCGAGCACGATGCGCAACTCGGGGAGACGTTCGATCATTGGCGCCAGCACGCGGTCGATGAACACATATTCGCGATCGAAAATATCCACCGCCGGGTCGGTGACCTCCCCGTGTACCAGCAAGGGCAGGCGTGTTGCCGCCAGCGTTTCGAGCACGCCTTGCACTTTGGCGATGTCCGTGACGCCGGCATCTGAATTTGTGGTGGCGCCAGCAGGATAGAGTTTCACCCCATGGATAATGTCGCTGGCCGCGGCCTTGCGAATTTCCTCGGTCGAGGTATTGTCGGTGAGATACAGCGTCATCAGCGGCGCGAAGTGTTGTCCCGGTGCCTGAGCGGCCAGGATGCGTTCACGGTAGGACTGCGCCATCGCTACGGTAGTGACTGGCGGTGTCAGATTGGGCATGATGATAGCGCGCCCGAAACGCCGTGCCAGTTCCGGTACCACGATCTCCAGGCAAGCGCCGTCGCGCACGTGCACATGCCAATCGTCTGGCCGGGTCAGGGTGATCTTGTTACTATCCATGGTAATGACTGGTTAACGCTGGAGCCTCATTGTACCCGGATCAGAGGCGAGGCGATAGTTGCTCCACCACCACTGCAGCAGGTATTTTTCTCCATGCGTATACCGCGAATCTATATTGACACTCCCCTGGCCGTTGACACCGTCGTGACCCTTGATGCGCCCGCCGCCAATCACGTGGTTAAGGTTTTACGCCTGCGGCCGGATGATCCCCTGGTGTTGTTCAATGGCAGCGGCGGCGAGTATCGCGCGCAGCTGTCGGCGGCCACGAAACGAGAGGTTACCGCCCGGATCGCGGAACATGTGGCGCGGGAGTCGGAGTCACCGCTGGCGTTAACGTTGGCGCAAAGTGTGTCGAAAGGCGAGAAGATGGATTACACCATTCAGAAGGCGGTGGAATTAGGCGTGCAACGCATCGTGCCGGTGGTATCCGAGCGTACCGTCGTGCATTTGACCGAAGAGCGATTGCAGCGTCGCCTGGATCACTGGCGCGCGGTAATGATTCATGCCTGTGAGCAATGCGGGCGCAATACCCTGCCGGAATTGGCGCCGCTGGTGGCGCTGTCGGATTTCATTGCAACATCCGGCCCGGGACTGTGTCTGGTGCTGTATCACCGTTCCGCCACCGGTCTGCATGCCTTGCAGCATCACGGCCAGGCGGTCACTTTATTGGTGGGGCCGGAAGGGGGGTGGAGTGAAGCCGAGGTGCTGCAAGTCCAGCGACATGATTTTCATCCCGTGGTTTTCGGGCCACGTGTCATGCGTACCGAGACTGCGGCGGTCGCGGCGATCAGTGCCATTCAAACATTGTGGGGCGACATGGGGTAGGCGGGCACAGTGGTGCTGGTTACGCCACCCGGTGGCAACCGCGGTTAAAATCATCAGGAGACTTATGCGTACTCAAGGTTTTGTGTTCACGGCAGGCGGGCTGGTCTCGGGCATGATGTTGCTGATGTTATCCGGTCTTGCGGTGCAGGTCCGGGCGGAGGAAGTCCCGATCGGAGTGTTCAGTCAAGGCTCACTGTCGGGCTGGGAGGAAAAAGCGTTTGCCGGCAATACCCAATACCGCATCGAAAATATCGCCGGTAACTCCGTGCTCAGTGCCCATGCCGATGGCGCGGCGTCGGGTTATTTCCGAAAGTTGAGCGTCGATCTGCAACGCACGCCCTATTTGCACTGGTCATGGCGCGTGATGAACACTTTCGAAGGGAATGATGAGCGCAGCAAGCCGGGTGACGATTTTCCCGCGCGCGTCTATGTGGTCGTCAGCGGCGGTGTTTTGTTCTGGCGTACCCGTGCCCTGAATTTCGTGTGGTCCAGTCATGAGGCGGTAGGGCAGGTCTGGCCCAATCCCTTTACCGGCAATGCGGTGATGGTGGCGGTGGATGCGGGTACGGAGCATCTCGGTGAATGGCGTGAGCATAAAATCGATATACGTGCGGCGCTCAAGCAACATTTCGGCAAGGACTATACCGCCATCGACGCAGTGGCCGTGATGACGGACGCCGACAACTTCGGCGGTACCGCGCAAGCTTACTATGGGGACATCTATTTCTCTGATAAGTGAGCTGTGGGTGGCGCGAATAACGCAACCCGCCGTTCAGGTCGGGTAGTGACGAGGTATCATCCTGGATGTAAGGTGCAAGACTGTGTAACAGCGCCCCTGTATACGATACGGCACTGACTGTAGGGTGCGTATCACGCACCGGCTCTTGATCGAAACCGTTATTATTGACACAAAAGCGGGGCGTAGTACGCACCTTACAATCCGTGCCATTGGTGCGAGCACACGGGCGTTGTTACGCAGTCTCGCACCGCACCCTACGGTTCTGCAGTTATTGCCAGCAACGCGAAATATCATTCGGTGCCGTCGCTCGACGGCGGTGTTTAGATTATTTTAATGCGACGATAAGCCCGCGTTACGGACTAATAGTGTGTAATTAAACCGACGTATGCCTGTGTCTTGTTCTAAGCACTGCCAGTGTTAGTCTTTCGATGTATAACACTTGATAAATAAATTTAAAATTCTGCTGGGAGTCTGTCGCGGCTGCGGTACACTCAAACTTTTAGTCGTCAGGTAATAAATCCAGGTTGCTATTAATGAATTCAGGCAAAAGTGCCACGGAGGAAAAAGTCGCTGTTATTCGCGCCATATTGATGGGCGATAACGCCGTGTGGGGGCGCATTGGCTTATCCCGACGCGCCGACACCGTGCAAAATGAATTCATCGAACGTCTATGTCAGGCCTATGATTGGCCGGGGTTGGCCTTGGTCATCGGCCTTGATTATCTCGATGCCCAAAATCTGCCCGGCGCCAAGGAGTGGCTCGAGTATTCCAGTGAGTTGGGCGGTGGTGGCGGCTACTTCAATATCGCCACGGAAATCTACGCCAGCAAACTCAGCCGCGTACGTGCCGCCGTCCATTTCAATGGCAGGGACCCCAGTCCGATTCTTGAAAAAGTATACTTGCACAAAGCTGCGGCCAAGGGCAATGCGGTAGCGTTATTGCTCCTCGGGCAAATCGCCTTGCAGGTGGATAAGAACGCGCGCCATGCGGTTCGGTATTGGCGCATGGGTGCACGCGCGGGCAACGCGGAATGTGCTTTGAGCATGGCATATTATTTTGCCGTGGATCGACACCGTTTGCATGCCTCGTTACGCTGGTTTCTGGATGCCTGGCAAATGTCCGAAGGTCAGGGCATCGAGTGCTGGATCTATGAAAGCGCGGAATTCTGGCCGGCGGTCGCCCATGAGCAGCAGCGTGACCAGTTGCAGTTGATCCATGGTAAGTTGCGGCAACGGGATTTCAAGCTCAAGGATCATCCGCGTCTATTATTGCATCTGGTGCGCTGGGTAAAGCCGTATGTCGAGAACTATCGCCAGATCTTCCAGCCCGACGCTACCTAGCGGCGGCAGCGTCAATCGCGCGCGTCTTGATCCAGCAGCAAGTTGCAGGTGAAGTACACACCGAAACCGGTAATATCGCTGGTTATGTGTGCCAGACCGCCCTTGTGATTCCCCGCCGACAGGTCCACATGCAGCCAGGGAATTTCCGCGGGCACGAACCGGTCCAGAAAACGGGCGGCGAGGATGTGGTCCGGCCCACCTTCCAGGGTGCATTGCTTGATGTCCGCGATGGTGCTTTCCAGGTCTTCATCAAAATCCAGATCATGGGGAAACGCCCACACCCGCTCGCCGCTGGCCTGGCCCGCGCGCATCGCTTTTTCCAGTAAGGGTATCCGGTTGCCAAAGACACCACTGTAGGTCGTGCCCAGCGCGGCAACGCAAGATCCGGTGAGCGTGGCGTAGTCAATGAGCAGGGCGGGCTTGGTTTTGGCCGCCAGGGTCAGGGTGTCCGCCAGGACCATGCGGCCTTCGGCGTCCGTATGCACGATTTCAATGGTGGTGCCATTGAGCGCGGTGACCACGTCATTTTGTTTATAGGCGCCGGCGCCGATGTGGTTTTCGGTGATCGCCAGCCAGCAATGCACGGGAAATTTTACCCGCAGCCGGCTGAGCGCGAGCAGCGTGCCCAGGGCGACGGCGCTGCCGGCCATGTCTTCGTGCATGCCGTGCATATACTTCGCGGATTTGAGGTTCATGCCGCCGGTATCGAAACAGATGCCTTTGCCCACCAGGGCCACGGTGCCGGCCTGACGCGCGCGCGCGGGTGTGTACCGCAGATGCGCGATGCCGCTGCCATCATTGTCGTTGCCCTGGGCCACGGCCAGAAAGGCACCGGCTTTTTTCTTTGTCAGTGTCGCCCGGTCCAGAAATTCCAGCTGCCAGCCTTCCGTGCGCGCCAGCTCACGAATGCGTTTAACATAAAGTTTAGGCGATAACTGATTGCCCGGCAGGGTGGTGAGGTAGCGCGCCAGGCCATTGCCGGCGGCTTCCGCCAGGGTACGTTTATAATCCGGCGCTTGGACGCTGTGGCATGCCAGGGCAACCGTCTGTGGCGGGGTTTTTGGTTGCCGGCGAAAATCCGGGAGGCTTTCCAGGCGCGCGGCCAAGGCGGCGATCAGAGCCAGAGCAACACGTTGCGCCAGCGCGGGGTGCAAGGCGTGGGTATCCAGCACGACTTCCTCATGCTTGCGGGTCAGGCCCTTGGCGCATTTACCCATGAGGCTCAAAAGACTGAACTGACTGACCGAGTCATCCACGAATAGCACGGTTAACTCACTGGTCGCGGCGCTGGGTAACCATGTTTGAAAGCGTTGCGCGTCACTGGCGGGGGCAGCCTCTTTGTGGCGCTGCAGCAAAAAACTGTAATAGCCAAAGTCCGGCCAGGCGCGTGCGGGGGTTTTTTTGGGCAGTGCCAGCAGGATGCGGTGCGCCCGGTCACAAACCTTTTTATTCAAGGGGTTGGCGTTATGCTTGATTTTCAATGTCATGGGAAAAAAGCCTTACGAATCACTCGGGTATGCTTGACCTGGTTTGGTAAAACAAGGATCATAGCGCGTTTTCTCCACCGATCCCCAGGGCTTGGTGGCGGTTGTTTGTTCACTACTATAACAAATAAACAAATTCAAAAATCCATAACCCCGAGGTTTTAACGTCCCATGAAGCTTGAGGACAAGAAAAGAGTATTGCGCGAAATGTTGTATGCGCGCCGGTTTGAAGAGCGCTGCTATGAAGCTTATGTGGAGCGCAAAATTGGCGGCTTTCTCCATTTGTATCCAGGCCAGGAAGCCTGTTGTCACGGTGTGCTGGAAGCCGCCCGTCCCGGTTATGACTATGTCATCACCGGCTACCGGGACCATGTACACGCCATCAAGTGCGGCGCCGATCCCAAAGAGGTGATGGCGGAGCTGTTCGGCAAAGAGACCGGCAGCAGCAAGGGCCGTGGTGGTTCCATGCACATCTTCGATGTGAAGCACCGTTTCATGGGTGGTTACGCCCTGGTCGGCGGTCCGTTCCCGCTGGCGGTAGGCATGGCGAAGGGCATCAAGCTCAAGAGCACTGACGAAATTTCCATTTGTTTTCTCGGCGATGCGGCCAATAACCAGGGGACTTTTCACGAGTCCCTGAACATCGCCGCGGTCTGGCAATTGCCGGTGTTGTTCGTGTGCGAGAACAACTTGTATGGCATCGGTACCCGTATCGATCGTTCCACCGCCGTGATTGATCAGCACAAACGCGTGTGCGGCTATGGATTTCCCTCGGTGCAGGTGGACGGCCAGGATATCGAAGCGGTGTACGAAGCCGCCAAAATCGCCGTCAATCACGTACGTTCCGGCAAGGGGCCGTATTTCCTGGAATTGATGACCTATCGCTATCGCGGCCATTCCATGTCCGATTCCAACAAGTACCGTTCCAAGGACGAAGAGGCCGAGTGGACCAAGCGCGATCCCATTTATATTCTGCGTGACCGCCTGATCAAGGAAAAAGCCCTGACCCTGGATGAGTACAAAAAAATGGATCAGACGATCATCGACGAAATCGAGAACGAGGTCATCAGGTTCTGCGAAGAGTCGCCCGAACCGAAAGTGGAAGATTTGCAAAAGTACGTATTGGCGGACAATGATCCCTGGGTGAAAGGAGGGGCGCGGTAATGGCTGAGATGATGTATTGGGAAGCGATCCGCCGCGCCCACGATGAAGAAATGTCCCGGGATCCGCTGGTGATCTGCATGGGTGAGGACATCGGCGTGGCCGGTGGCACCTATAAGGCGACCCAGGGTTTATATGACAAGTACGGTCCGGAGCGGGTGATCGACACCCCGATTTCCGAAAACGGTTATACCGGCGTCGGCATTGGTGCGTCATTTGTCGGCATCCGCCCGATCATTGAAATCATGTCCGTAAATTTCGCCTGGCTCGCCATGGACCAGATCTTCAATTCCGCGGCCAAGGTGCGTTACATGTCCGGCGGTCAGCTGGAGGCGCCGGTGGTGATTCGTTCCCCGGGCGGTACCGCCCATCAATTGGGTGCCCAGCACTCGGCGCGCATGGAGAAAGTGTTCATGGGTGTCGCGGGTCTGCGGGTGGTGACGCCGTCGAATCCGCGCCAGGCTTATGGGCTGCTCAAATCCGCGATCCGGTGCAATGATCCGGTGTTCATCAACGAACACGAACTGATGTACAACATGAAGGGCGAAGTGCCCGATGCGGAATTTTTTCACCCTCTGGAAGGTTCCGAAGTGACGCGCGCCGGCCGTGATGTAACCCTGTTCGGTTACAACATTTCCGTGCACTGGTGCTTGTCAGCGGCGGATATTTTAGCCAAGCAACACGGTATCGATGCGGAAGTCGTGGATCTTTATTCGCTGAGCCCTCTGGACCGGGCGGGTATCGCCGCTTCCGTGAGCAAGACGCACCGTGCTCTCATCGCCGAAGAAGCGGAAGCTTCCGTCGGTGTCGGCGCCGAGGTGATGGCGATCATCAATGAACAGTGCTTTTTCGAGCTGGATGCGGCGCCGGTACGCGTCTCCGCAGTGAACGTGCCCGTGCCCTACAACCATAAATTGGAAAAAGCCAGTATTCCCAATACCAATGATGTGGTGGCGGCGGTGCTGAAAATGTTCGGTAAAGCCTGATCCTGATACGGGCCGCGGCGCAGCGCCGTCGGCCCGTTTTGTATTTCAGATTCTCAAGGGTTCGATATGAGTGAAGCTTACGCGATAAAAATGCCGCAGCTTTCCGACACCATGACCGAAGGGGTGGTGGTGAGTTGGGAAAAAAGCGTCGGTGATAAAATTCAGCGGGGCGATATCGTCGCCACCGTGGAAACCGACAAGGCGATAATGGATGTGGAAGTGTTCCGTGATGGCTACTTGTCCGGTCCTCTGGCCGCGATCGACAGCACGGTGCATGTGGGTGAACCCATCGCATTTCTGGTGACGACAGCCGAAGACGTGCTGGGTGCCGATGTCAGTGCGCCGGCAGCGGCGGCTGCGCCCAAGGTCGCCAAACCGGCGGTCGCTAAAAAAACGGAGCCGGCGGGCGCTACCCACGTGATCAAGATGCCCCAGCTCTCCGACACCATGACGGAAGGTGTGCTGGTGGAGTGGACCAAACAGCCCGGCGAGAAGATCAGCCGTGGCGATATCGTGGCGCAGGTGGAAACCGATAAAGCCATCATGGACGTGGAAGTGTTTCGGGACGGTTATCTGTCCGGACCTATTGTCGCGGTGGACAGTGTCGTGCCCGTGGGTGACGCTATCGCTTATCTGGTGGACAGTCCGGACCAGGTGGTGACGGATCAGGCGGAAGTGGTCAGTCGCTCGGTGGCGGAGGATGATGTTACCAGTCCGTCCCAGCAGGACTACCGCCATATGCAAGCCCACGCCCACCCGGCGCCGGGCCATCGGGCGCCATTGCCGCCGATCAGCGACGCGGTTCCCCTGGCGCGGCCGGTGAACAAGCAGGCCACGCCCCGGGCGCGCAAGCTCGCGGCGCAGTTGCATGTAAATTTGAATACCCTCAAGGGCACCGGCGCCGGTGGCGTGATCATCGCCGATGACGTGCGCCGCGCGCAGCCGCTGGAGCGGCCCACGGAAGTGGCGCGCCAGACACCGGCGCATTTGATGCCGGAAATTCAGGTGCCCGGCCATGGCCGCGCCATGACCGCCATGGAAAGAGCGGTCAGTCACTCCATGACCGCCGCTCTGACCATGCCTACCTTCCGGGTGTCCCGCAATGTGGACCCGGCGGCACTGATCAAGGCATCTAAAAAGGTTGGGGTGTCGGTGACGGTGACCATTGCCAAGGCTTGTGCCCTGGCCATGAAAAAACATCCGACCATGAATTGGGCCTATCAACCGGTGGATAAACTGGTGGAACGGGACGCCGTGGACATCGGCATGGCAGTAGCCGCGGAAGGCGGTGGGCTGGTGGTACCGGTTCTGCGCCATTGCGAGTCCCGCTCCCTGGAAGAATTGCAGAAAAGCTGGTCGGGACTGGTGGAGCGGGCGCGTAAGCGCCGGTTGGCGCCGGAAGAATATGCGAACCCCACCTTCATGGTCTCGAACATGGGGATGCTGGGCGTCAACTATTTTGATGCCATTCCCACCCCCGGCACCGCGGCGATTCTGGCGATTTCCGCCGCCGGCGATCAGGGCATGCCCTGTACCGTCACCGCTGATCACCGGGTGGTCAATGGGGCGGAAGTAGCGAATTATCTCAATAGCTTGAAAGATATCATCGAGCATCCTGAAAACTGGATGGGTTCACTGGGTCCCGCCATTCCGGAAGGTAATTGGGATTATGACGTGGTCGTGATCGGTGGTGGACCCGGTGGCGAAGACTGTGCCCGGGATCTGGCGGAGCATGGTGTGAAAGTCGCCATGATTAACGACGCACCGTTCCCCGGTGGCGAGTGCTTATGGCGGGGTTGTATTCCTTCCAAGGCCTGGCGCGCAGCGGCGGATCGCATCCGTGACCGCGCTCATGACAGTCACCTGGGCGTCGAAGGCACCACCAAGGCCAAGCTGGACTGGGGAAAATTGGAAGCCACTCGTCGTAATATTCTGGAAACGCGCGGTGAAATGGCGTTAAAAACCGATAAAGGCGTGAAAATCGACGTCATCCACGGGTTTGCCAGCTTCGAGACCGATCACCGTTTGTTTATCGATACCAGTGGCAACAGTGACGAACGCCATGCCCGTCCCGTGCCCGGTGACGGCAGCAACGGCAAGCACATTACCTTTGGCTGCGCGGTAATTGCTACCGGCGCACCCCCGTTCGTACCCCCCATTCCCGGCGCCCAGGAGGCCCTGGCCAAAGGCGGGGTGATCACATCGGATACCGTCTGGGCCCTGCAGAAGGCACCCAAGACCTTGGGGGTGATTGGCGGTGGCGCGATCGGTATGGAAATGGCGCAGATCTTCCAGGATTTTGGCGCCAAAGTGACGCTTCTGGAAGGGCAGGATCGCATTCTGGCGGAAGTTGAACCGGAGATTGCCAAGCACCTGACCGCCGTGTTGAACGATGACCCCAATCTGACCATCAAGACCTCGGTGAAAGTTACCAAGATCGGTGGGGGTCCCGGCAACATGGAAATGAGCTATACCAATGCCGAAGGTAAAGAAGAAACCCTGGTTTGTGATTACGTGCTCATGGCCACTGGCAAACGGCCGCAATTGGCGCCCCTGAAACTGGATAAGGCCAATGTCACCGTGGCGCAGGGTGTCATTACCGTGGATGCCCGTTGCCGTACCAATATCGCCCATATTTTTGCCGTCGGCGATGTTAATGGTGGCTTGATGCTGGCGCACACGGCGGGTCAGCAAGGTCGGGTGGCCGCGGCCAATATACTGGGTGAGGATTTCACCTATAATCAGGACAAGGACTGTGGAGTGATTTTCACCCGGCCCCAGGCCGCGTTTGTGGGCTTGACTCTGGACCAGGCGAAAGCCAAAGGCATCGATGCCGCCGAAGTGAAGACCCCCATGAGTATCGACGCCAAGGCGATGATTACCAACGAAACTCACGGCATGATCAAGATCGTGGCGGACAAAAAGAATCACCGCATCATCGGCGTTCATTATTTGGCCGACCATGCCGATACCCTTGTGGGAGAAGGGGTGATGATGGTGGCCGGCAATATGACCTTGGAACAAGTCGCGCAGGCGATTCATCCGCACCCGACGCAGACGGAAATGTTCGGTGATATGGCGCGGCGCTTGTTGTCCCGGTTGCGCAGATCCAAGAAGCCCGTGGCACGCTGACCGTTGTTCTCAGCTATCCCGTGGCGTTCATGGACGGACGCCACGGGGTTATGCCCACGCACCGAACACCCTGGGAGTTGACTTGGTGATGAGACGTGGCAATGGCAGACAGTATTGATACTTTGAAAGGTGTCCAGTTCATGTTTGACGGCGCTGCCGCCCGTGAGCGGGTGGCGGACATGATCGAAAGCGCGCAGTTGTTTAACGGCTGGACGCGTCAGGAAGTGGAAGTGGTAGCCCACTATGCCAAAGCCTATACCGCGGGCGCCGACAAAACCATCGTACGCGAAGGCGATCGGGGGCGTATGATTTGCATCCTGATCAAGGGCAAGATCGACGTGTACAAGGACGATGAGAAGGGCAATCGCAAGCGAGTGAGCACCATACGCGCGGGCAAGGCGTTCGGCGAAATGTCCATCATCGATGAAATGCCCCATTCCGCCTCCGCCATTACGGTGGAACCGGTAACCTTGATCGTTATCCCCGGTGATCAATTCAACCAATTGGTCCATGATGTGCCACGGGTGGGTAACAAGCTCCTGTGGACGCTCGCCAAGCTGCTGTCCATGCGTTTGCGCCAGACCACGGGTACGCTGGTGGATCTTCTGTAAAACCGGCGTCAGGCCGCCATTTAAAAAATCATAATTCTTGCCAAAGCCCGCCAGCGCTTTAAGTGTAGCTCGGCTTTTGGGACGTCATCTTCTCCGGGTATGCTTCTGTGCAATGGTTTTCACCCGGTTACCGGTACCGATCAATACTAACCCTGGAAATTACTCCTCTACCTTTGCGGGCTTTGAGCCGTGGCGGGAGCAACGTTTTTATCGTTTCCCATCCTTCACCGCCGATTTCGCAGTACAATGCCGCTTACGATCATAAGTTTTAGGGGTGATGGCGGTGGCTTCTGGAGTGGTTAGGGATTACCGGCTGGCGTGGTACGGCGCGGCGGTGTTTCTGAGTTCGGCGGTGGTGATGGTGCTGGAAATTACCGCCGGTCGCCTGATCGCGCCCTATGTGGGTGTTTCCCTCTACACCTGGACCGCCATTATCGGCGTGGTGCTGGCCGGCCTTTCCCTGGGTAACTGGTTGGGCGGGCGTTGGGCGGACCGGGGCGGCAACGAGCGGGCCGTGGGTCTGACGCTGATGGCGGCGGGGTTGTTCAGTTTGTTCAGCCTGCTGGTGCTGACCATCGTGGCGCCTTTTCTACAGGCCAGTACCCTGGATCTGGTCAGCTCCAGTTTTATCTATGTGGTTACGCTGTTTTTCGCACCGGCAGTGATGCTGGGCGTGGTAACACCGATGTTGACCACCCTGGCCCTGGGTCTGGATGCGCGCGCCGGGCATGTGGTGGGCCGCATGCATGCGCTGGCGGCGCTGGGCAGTATTATTGGCACCTTTGTAACCGGATATCTCCTGATTCAGTATATTGGCACCCGCAATGTGATAGTGGGGGCGTCGGTGACGGTGTTTCTGCTGGCAGTGCCCTTTTTCCGCGCCGGTTCGCGGGTGGCGCCCTTGGCGCTGCTGGCGGGGGCCGTGGCCTTGGCGGGTATCGTCTATGCCCGCGCCGGGTTCGCCAATCCCTGCGACCGGGAAAGCAATTATTTTTGTCTGCGGGTAGTGGATAGTTCCAGCGATGCGCCGTTCGGTACCGCCAAGGCGTTGATCCTCGATCACCTGATGCATGGCATGAACCACGATTCCGAGCCGGGCATGATGATTTCGCCCTATGTACATCTCATGGATGAACTGGTATTGCAGCATTTTACGCCGGCACCCGGTACGCCCTTGCGCTTCTTTTTCGCCGGTGGTGGCGCCTATACGCAACCGCGGGCGACACAGGCCTTGTATCCCGGGGCGCAAATTACCGTGGCGGAACTGGATCCGGCGGTGACCGAGACCGTGCGCCAATCCATGTATGTCGATGTTCAGGGTATGGAGGTGATTCACCAGGATGCGCGTGCCGTATTGTCACGGCTGGCGGGGGAGCGCCGATTCGATGTTATTATCGTCGATGCGTTTCATGATATCGCCATACCTTACCACCTGTTGACGCGGGAATTCGTGCAACTGGTGCGTGCGCGCTTGGCTGCTGATGGCCTGTTCGCCACCAATGTGGTGGACGCGTTTCCCGATGCGCGCCTGGTCAAGAGTCTGATCAATACCCTGGCCACAGAATTTCGCTATGTGGATGTCTGGGTGGATAATCTGCCGAACCGGGACACGCGTCTCACCTATGTCATTGCCGCGCACGACACCAGGCCGGTGGGTGACATGCTGCAGGCGCGTCGCGGTTTCGAACGGAGCTGGTACCGAATCAATGTACCGCTGGGCGCAACCGGTACCCCCCTGGCGGCGTTGCCCGAGTTTACCGATGACTATGTGCCGGTGGAACGCCTGATGGCCCACTTGCTGTTTTCCGCCGAGGGGCGTTGAGTGGTGCCCTGCGCAGTGCTGGTATCTCGTCAAGAGGCGAAGCTCGCATCGCAAAGGCTGCATGCGAGCTCGCAAACGATGGATTTTTTTCGTTGCGCGTGTAGCGCCCGGGTGCGATATTTTGGCGGGTGTTATCTTGGGCGTCGGACGATGTGGCAAATGTTTTCCCGTATATCTCAGAATGTTGTGGACTTCGAGCCGGATTAGGGTGCTATGCACCGAGGCTTTATTGATATAATTCCGTTTCTTTTTTTCAGCAAGGTTGTGGACCCATGAGCAATATTAAAAAAGTCGTGCTCGCCTATTCCGGCGGACTGGATACTTCGATCATTCTGCGTTGGCTGCAGGACAATTACCATTGTGAGGTGGTGACGTTTACCGCCGACATCGGGCAGGGCGAAGAGGTCGAACCGGCGCGCGCCAAGGCGGTTGCCGCCGGCGTCAAGGAAATTCATATTGATGACTTGCGCGAGGAATTCGCGCGGGATTTCGTGTTTCCCATGTTTCGCGCCAACACCTTGTATGAAGGCGAATATCTGTTGGGAACTTCCATTGCCCGTCCCTTGATCGCCAAACGTCTGGTGGAGATCGCCGTGGCCAGCGGTGCCGATGCCATTTCGCACGGTGCCACCGGCAAGGGCAATGACCAGGTGCGATTCGAGCTGGGTGCCTATGCACTGAAGCCGGATATCCAGGTGATCGCGCCCTGGCGCGAGTGGGACTTGTTGTCTCGTGAAAAACTCATGGCCTACGCTCAGACCCACGGCATTGCCGTGGAGCACAAGAAGGGTACCAAGTCCCCGTATTCCATGGACGCCAACCTGCTGCACATTTCTTATGAGGGTGTGGTGCTGGAAGATCCCTGGGCCGAACCCGAGCCTGATATGTGGCGCTGGACCGTGGCGCCGGAACAGGCGCCGGACAAGCCACTCTATATGGAGCTGACGTTTGCCGGGGGCGATATCACCGCGGTGGACGGCGACGCGATGTCACCGGCTCAGGTGATGGCGCACTTGAACCAGGTGGCGGGTGCTAACGGCATCGGCCGGGCGGATATCGTGGAGAACCGCTACGTGGGCATGAAGTCGCGCGGTTGCTATGAGACACCGGCGGGCACGGTGATGCTCAAGGCGCACCGGGCGATCGAGTCCATTACCCTGGATCGGGAAGTGGCGCATTTGAAAGATGAGTTGATGCCGCGTTATGCGTCATTGATTTATAACGGCTACTGGTGGTCGCCGGAGCGCAAGATGTTGCAGGCGATGATCGATGCTTCCCAGGCGCCGGTGAACGGCGTGGTGCGTCTGAAATTGTACAAGGGCAATGTCCAGGTGGTGGGGCGCAAGTCGGCGAGCGACAGCTTGTTCGACGAGACCATCGCCACTTTCGAAGACGATAAAGGCGCATATCATCAAGGTGATGCCACCGGCTTCATCAAGCTCAACGCCTTGCGTTTGCGCATCGCCGGGAAGAAGCGGCCGATGTGATGTACTCGGGTAAAGACGCATCTGCGCTGATCGTAGGGTGCGTATGACGCACCGGTTTTTTTATCGAACGGAGCGTGGCTTTGTTGTGCTGCAAACTACCTGGGGTAAAAAACCGGTGCGTCATACGCACCCTACGCACCACATATACCTTTTAACGGAGCCACCTAAGACGGGTTCTTTGTTCTTGTTTTAAAACCGGTGCGTCATACGCACCCTACATCCACACATACCATTTAACGGGACTGCTTAAGACGGGTTCTTTGTTCTTGTTTCAAAACCGGTGCGTCATACGCACCCTACGCACCACATATACCTTTTAATGGAGCTACTTAAGACGGGTTCTTTGTTCTTGTTTTAAGATTGGTAGGTAATACCTGTTCTACGCACCACATACCATTTAACGGAGGCGCCATGCGCATTTTACACACCATGATTCGGGTCGGGGATCTGGACCGGTCCATTAAATTTTATACCGAAGTACTGGGCATGCGCTTGTTGCGCCGCCAGGAATATCCCGCGGGTGAGTTCACGCTGGCGTTTCTGGGATTCGACGATGAAACCAAAGGCGCGGTGATCGAGCTCACTTACAACTGGGGGGTGGCCAGTTACGATCTGGGCAATGCATTTGGTCATATCGCGCTGGAAGTGGATGATGTTTACCAGGCATGCGCGCAGATACGTCAGCGCGGCGGTACTATTTTGCGGGATGCCGGTCCCATGAATGCGGGCACAACCATAATCGCATTCGTGGCCGATCCGGACGGTTACCAAATAGAATTGATAGGCAAAAAGTAGGGGATGGCCGTAAAATTATCTATATTAATCGATGCTTAATGTTTATTGTGATGTGGTTGGCATTTTGGTGTTGTTCCATGAACGTTTAAAATCCTCATCAGCAAAATAATTCGATGTATTTTCTTTTGCACGCGGTATCAACTATGGCAAGGCCATTTGGCCTTTATCATTCCATAGGAGAAGACCGCAATGTTCAAGATTTCTTTGTTTGCCGCTGCCGTGGTGTTGACTTCCACCGCCGTGTTGGCGGGTGAACAAACGCCAAACTGGCCGCTGACCGGCGCCGATCGAAACGCGGAAAATGTTAAAGCCGCCTATCAGACACAATGCGGTGTTTGGGCCGACAACGACAAGCTTCAGGGCGACAAGCGCGCAGACTTCGTGGCCAGTTGTCAGAAGGATATGGCGCAGGTATGGCCGCTGGGACTGGATGCCGGCGGTGGCGGCGGCGAGGGCTAACAAACCTGGTACCATCAGATTACGTGGCCCGGCGCATGCCGGGCTTTTTTTTGGCGTGTATTGCCGGCTTCCACTTTATGGGTGCGGCAGTTAATCCACCGGCAGCCCGGCCGCTTGACGTAAGCAGCGCAGGTAGAGGGCTTCATCGGGTGGCTGCTGTTGCTTTTGCATGAGCATGAGCATTTCCGCCAGGCAGTCCAGCATGCCGTGATGGGCGCTGTGGGCGTCGCCGGATTTGATCAGTAAGGTCTGGTAAATGGCGCTGATGCCCGCGGGGCGGTTGGTGGCCAGCTGTTCCATGAGCGCGATGTGCATGCCCATGTGCAGGAACGGATTGGTCTGTCCCATCTCGGGAAGGAAATCCTGATCGAGAGCGGTGTTGTCCGTGGTCAGCATGGTGTGATATTCCGGGTGCATACCAATCACGTCGGCGATCACCCGGTCCATGGGTTCCAGCGGCAGGCGTTGTTGCGCCTTGCGCCAGACTTCCCTGAAATGCCGGCGCATCGCGTTGCGATCATTGTTATAAAACATGTGAACTCCCCGTTATTGGTAAACCTTGGGTTGAAACCCGCACAAATCTTCGATCACGCAGGCGCCGCAACGGGGTTTGCGTGCGACGCAGATGTAACGGCCATGCAGGATCAGCCAGTGGTGGGCGTCATGTTGAAATTTAGCGGGCACCACTTGCAGCAGTTTCTGCTCCACCGCCAGCGGCGTTTTGCCCGGCGCCAGCCCGGTGCGATTGGCGACCCGGAAAATATGCGTGTCCACGGCGATGGTGGGCTCGCCAAATGCCGTGTTCAAAATGACATTGGCGGTTTTACGGCCCACGCCAGGTAACGCTTCCAGGGCGGCGCGGTCACGGGGCACCTGGCCCCGGTGTTGTGCCACGAGTATCGCACATGTCGCGATCACGTGTTTCGCTTTGCTGTTGAATAAACCAATGGTCTTGATGTATTCCCGCAGCGCGTTTTCCCCAAGATTCAACATTTTACGCGCCGTGTTCGCCCTCTTGAACAAGGGGCCGGTGGCTTTGTTCACGCTTTTGTCCGTGGCTTGGGCGGAAAGCATCACCGCGATCAACAATTCAAAAGGATTGGCATAGTTTAATTCAGTAGTCGGATTCGGGTTTTCCTTCTGCAAGCGGGTAAACAGTTGTTCACTGATTTCGGGCAACGATTTTTTTGTGCTCAACGCCAAAGATCCGGTGTGATGTGGACGACCTTATGGATAGCCATAGATCAGGAAGGATTCGTCATGAGTTACCCCGCCAATTCTATAAAAATATACGTTAAAGTGCTATTGGTTCTGGCGCTCGCGCTGGTAGTCGGTTGTGCCGCGAAAAAAGAGGATTCCAGCAGTCAAGGCTTCGGTGATACCACGACCACCCAGGAAGACCAGAAGGGCAATGTGCAGTTATCATACAAGGTCTCCAGTGCCCAGACCCTGGTGGCCACCGACCAGACCGTGGAATCCAACAATTCCGGCCAGACCGCCCGGCTGCGTAAAGACGGTAAAAAATTGTTTACTTACAAGATCGTCAATCAGGGTTTATCCGGCTTGTCCGCCAAGGAGTCGGCTTTGGTGACCCAGCGCCAGGCGCTGGCCGTGGCGAGTGATCCTACCGCCGATCTCGGCGTGATCGGGGCAAATCTGCTGGCGGTGGATGATCAGGGGGTTACCTATCCGGCGATCGAAACCAATTATCCAATCAAGGTCATGTATTCCGTGGTGGATCCCGCCGGTACTTATGTATACCTGGCATTCGATACCGGCTGGGAAAAACCTGATGGCAATGATTATGCCGCGTTTATCGCGCAGGAAAACTGCGCGTTCTATCGGGTCGCAGTCGCCGATAACAGTTATACCTGCGTGCATCCCGGGGTGTTCGTGCAGAAAATGGACGACCGTTATATGCAGAGCATCAGTGGTAACCAGAAACCCATTCAATTTGACGACGACAGCAACGTCTATTTCACGGCCACCAAATTCAAGCGCCATGAAGATACCGCCACGGAATGTTGTGATGCTGCCGGTAATCAGTATTTGATGACCTACCACTGGATTGATCAGACCGATTGGAACCCGCGCGTGTATAAAATGGATGCCGCCAGCGGTGTCGTCAGCGGTGTTACTCAGGACAACGAGTCGGTGGGATTCTTTCTCACCCTGCCCAGCGGTGAAGTGGCCTATCAGGCTTACGACCTGACCAATTGGACTCCTGGTGATCTGTTCATTTTGCAGCCTTACTTTGACGCCACCGGCGCCGAGAAGACCCGTAAAATCAATCTCACCAATGACAGCGCCTGGGAAGTGAGTTTCTTCACCCGCGATCACGCCAATTCCGTGATCTGGGGTACCTGGGATATCGCCAGTCCCGGTGTTGAGTTCGCGCGGCCGCTGAGCAGTGGTAACGCCACGCACCGCGTTACGTTAAATACCAGCCTGTTCGGCGGCAATGCCTGGGGTAATCCCATGCCGCGGCGTTTGATCATCGCCGATGACGGCGGCATGTACGGCGTGTTCGAGTCCTGCTGGGACCAGACGAATAATGGCGCGGGTGGTGCGGGTGGTGCGGGCGGTACCGGCACACCGCCGCCACCTTGTGAAAATCTGGTGTTGAGTGTTTACCAGATGTTGCCCTACAACGGCACGCCGCGTCTGGAATTGAAATTGAAAAGCACCAATGTCAACCGCGCCGATGTGGGTTGGTGGGACTGGATGGGTTTGACGCCATTCCAGGTGGCCAACGGCTATCTGTTCTACAAAGAGACTCAGGAAGTGATCATGAATGGCGCGTTCTACGGGATTCGCGACGTGATTCGCATGGTGCGTGTCTCCGACCGCGTCAAGGTGTCCGCATTGCATACCATGGACCCGGCGACTCCGGAAACGCTCGACCAATATACGCTTTACAGCTGGAGTCTGCGCAACGGTATTCTGTATTTCTCGGGCTTGAACAATGCCACCAATACCGTGGTGACCGGCACCCTGGATACCAGCAAAGTGAAACCGGGGATTTCGTACAAGAGTTATACCACCATCACCGATGCCGCTTCGGCCGTCGGTGCGATCAGCGCCGTGCAGGATATCGAGGTGTTGAAGCCGTCGGCGAAAGTTGAAGATGCCACTACCTTGCCGCAGATTCTGGCCACGCATACGGATCCGGACAATCTTTACTCCATCAGTTTCGATTTCGACAAGACCATGAACAAGACCAGCGTCGAGGGCGGTTTGCAAGTGGTGGAAGACCCGGCGGGAACAGCGGTTGCCGTGTCGGCGTATCCGGTGTGGATCGAAAAGACCCTGCATTTCATTCCCGACCTCAATGGCCTGGCGATCTATGGCACAGACCCGTTGAAGATGAGTACCACGTATGGCCTGCAACTGGTCACGGGCGCTACGGTGCGCGATAGCTTTGGCAATGAGCTGACCTACAGTAATCAGTCATTCGTCACGCGCCCCCTGTACGGCTGGTATGATGGCAGCGCCGGTTCGCCCGGCGCCCTGGGGGGTGGTACGGAAGCGAAATTCGCCGGCCCGCAAACGGAGTACATGAAAGAAACCTACGACATGGCGGTAACCATCCCAGTCGGTGCGCGCCTGGAATTTTCCGCCCGTAATCTGGCCTGGGATGGTATCAGCGTGGCGCTCTGGGACACCACCGTTGTGGCGGATCCGAACAACGGTATTCTGGCCCATCTGCGTCTGGGAAACTGGTCTAACCTGGAATACAAATTCGTTGACCCGGCAACCGGGGGTCCAGGATCCTATACTTGGTGGAAAAGCGGTAACACACCCAAAGTGTTTAACGGTACCTGGCAGCGCTACCGCATCGATTTTACCGCCAGTGGTCTCGATGTGTGGGTGTCCACGGATGGTGTCAGCTACGAACACCAGCCGGATATCAGTATCGATGCCACCTATGACTACCCGTTGTTCGATTCCGGCAATAACAAGACGATCCTGTTACGCGTGAGCCAGCCGGTGGCCATGGACAATCTGGTGATTACCAGCATCGATGGCGCCGGCAATCTGGGTACCCCGGGCGACCTGTTGGACCAGAATTTTGATATCACCGCCGCCGCCGCCGATGCACGCTTCACCACCGAAATGAACACCGCTTACGGACTGACCTGGTGGTGGTAACAGCAGGATACGCGGCCGCCTTTACATAATAGGGCGGCCGCTTTCTTGTCAAGCGCTATGTAGGCCAGTTATGCACACTATCGCGGCATTCGACACAATCTCCGGGGCGCGCTCAGTTGACCTGGGTCAATTTCTGAAAAATTCAGCAATTTATTGATATTTAAGTAAATATTGGTTTGCTTGATCGGTGTGCATTCCAACGCCGAACGGCCAATAACAGGCGCTTAGGCTCTTTCATCCCGCCTTTCTCCACAATGTTATCCACAGCATCTGTGGATAAGACCTCTCACCCAACGGCGTGAGCTAATTTGCCAACTGCCCCACAGTTATACATTAATTAACTTGAGGAAAAACGACGCAGGGCGTATCACGGGTAATAGGGGTCTTGTGCAAGAAATATGAGATTTCCGAACTGCTTCGGACTAAAGAAACCAATATTCGCACCGATAGCAGAAGGCAGAACAGGCTAATACGGTTCAGCACTTTAGATATCGAAAATCCGTATAAATAGCTCTAAATATTAGATGTTATTTTATGTTAAAGAGACGCGGGTTTTTTTACCTGCATTTCCAGGGGGATCTTCCCCCGGATTGTCGGCAGAAACGCAAGGAATACACGCTTATGTGGCTATACCATCGCTCCAATAAAACAAACGTATCCGGATTACTTTCTCTTATTAAATTATCTTGCCTGGTAGCGGTGCTGGCAGTGCTGGGCGCCTGTAGCGGCGACCGCTTGGGAACCTCGACTTCCCCGCAGGCGTTACCCCAGGAATGCGTGGACGACCCTTCGTTGCCGCAATGCCAGGTGCCCGCCGCATCGATTTATCTCACCTTATCCGCCCAGGAAATCAAATCCGACGGTTCCGATGCCACCACCGTCACCGCCACGGTGCTGGATGAGTACAACGCGGTGATTGAAGGCGTACAAGTGGATTTCAGCGCCACCGCGGGCAAACTCAGCAAGCGTTTCGTGTTTACCGATGAACTTGGTGAATCGTCCTCGGATTTTTCCGCCAGCCGGGCCGATCCGACCAATCAAGTGGTGATCGTGACCGCCACGGTTGCCGGCGTGGGCTCCGCCTCCATTCCCGTGCGTATCGTTGGTACCACCCTGGAAATAGTCGTCAATAACACTTCCTTGCTGATCGATGCCGGTGCCACCCAGGTCAAGGAAGACATCACGATTATCGCCAAGGACGCCGGCGGTCAGTTAGTGTACGGCGTGCCCATCGATTTCAGTATTTCCGGATTGAGCGGCGTCAGTTTATCCGCGGCACAGCTAACGACGGACACCTTTGGAGAAGTCACCGTCACCTTGACGGGCAGCACCTCCGGTACCGTGACCTTCGTCGCCATGGGGCTCGGTACCCAGGTCACCCAGGCATTCACCGTCGCCAACGTGGTCACCGATAATCCGTTCCGTATCACGTCGCCCACCACCAATCCCTATGCATTGACTTCCGACGGCAGTACCGTCGCCATCCAAGTGGCGGCGGCCGGTGTGACGACGGTGCGCTTTTCCACCACCATCGGTGTCTGGACCGATGGTTCATCGCCTAATACCGCGGTGACCGAAGTTGCCGTCGCGGGAGGGGTTGCCACGGCTACGCTGCAGGCGCGCGCGGGTGTGGGCGATCAGGGGTTCGCCACGGTCGTGGTCGCCGATGCCAGCAACAGTGGTACTTATGATTCCCTGACGGTCGCCATGTCGCCGCCCACTTCCAGCGCGGCCCAACTTTATCTGCAAACCGATCTCAAGACCCTGGCGCTGAGTACCGACACGACAAAATACGCCGCGGAAATCACCGCCACCGTAAAAACCGATAACGTTTCCGGTAATTATCCGATCTATAATGTGCCCGTGTCCTTCACCATCGCCAATGCCACCGGCGGCGGCGAATACCTGACGGTTAGTTATGCGACCACGGACTTGAATGGCCGGGTTACTACCAAGCTGGTTTCCGGAAAAACCTCCACCGGCCAGACCGGGGTCACGGTCACCGCGACCGCCGTGTCCAATCCGTTGATTAACGATGTACTTTCCATCGAGATCGGGGGCACCGCCGGTTCCGTCAGTATCGGCACGCCACGTGTCATTACCGTGACCGATTCCAATCTTTCGATTAACGTCTACAACATGTCCGTGCAGGTGGCGGATGGTACGGGCGCCGCCGTCGCGGGGGCTACGGTAACCCTGGAAGCGTGGCCTGAATCCTACATACCGGGGGTTTGGTATGATGCGGATGGCGATCCGGATGTGATTGATCTGCAACCCTACTGGAGTTCAGCGCCGCTGCCTAATGAGGATCTGGATGAAAACCTGATTCTCGATAATCCGAGTAAAATCTCTGGAATCAGTGAAGATGTGAACGAAGATAAGGAGTTGACGCCGAAGAACTCCGATGCGGGCACGGTGCCGGTGTCGGTAGTCACGGGTTCGGATGGTACGTCGGCATTCGATTACACCTATCTGAAGGATTATGCAGAGTGGGTGCGGGTCCGGGTACGTGCCACCACCAAGGTGCACGGCACGGAAGTCACCTCAACCCGCTATTTCATCCCCGCGATTCTGGAATCCGAACGAAAAGCGCGATTGGTAAGCGATTCACCCTACGTTCTGTATTTGCATGGCACGCCCGGCAATGCCGCGTATTCCCTTGATACGCCCCAAGCGAGTTTTGGTACCGCCGTTCCTTACGAACCGCCCTATCCTGGCGTACCCTTCAGCTGGACTCCTTCCGGTGGCGGTTCCATGGCCGGTGTCGGCCCCCCCGGTGAGAGTTATATCCTCGACCCTTCCTGGCTGCCAGGGGAGGAGCATGAAGTGTTGTTTACGGTGACTGGATTGGATCCTGTTGGGTGGGCGGTTTCGGCCAGCTTCCCGGTAAGGATTCTCGTTCGGTAGGACGCTAGTCACCAGCAAACTTGAAACGGCCACTTTATGTGGCCGTTTTTTTTGTCCCCCGCATTTCGGTGGTAAAGTACCGCCATGTCTCAGCCCATCATCGTGCAAGTTGCCGTTCCCAGCCCCCTGCGGTGCTATTTCGATTATTTTCTGCCCGCGGATTTTGACGGACGCGCGCTGGCCGGTGGCCGGGTGCAGGTTCCCTTCGGCAACAAGCAACTGACGGGAATTGTGCACCAGCTCAAAACGCATGCCGATGTGGATGCCGCGCGCATCAAGGCGGTACTGGCACTGCTTGATCCAGAACCCCTGATCGAACCGGTGTTGTTACATCTGCTGCATTGGGCCAGCCAGTACTATCATCATGCGCCGGGCGAGGTCTGTTTCCTGGCGCTACCGCCAGGATTGCGCAAGGCGGGTGCTTTGCCTGTGGTGCCGCCCCACTGGCGTCTGACCACGGCGGGTGCCGACCAGGCTGCCGCGTCTCTGGCCCGGGCGCCCCATCAGCAACGAGTGCTGGAGTATCTGGGGAAGCACCGCGATGGTGTCGCCCCGGCGCAACTGCTGGAGGTCAGCAACCGGTGGCAAAGCGTGATGCAGCGGTTTCAGGATTTGGGCTGGGTGGAGACTTTTGCGCTGGCGCTTGCGCGCGAGGTGCCTGAGGTGCGCGTCGGGAGTGTCCCCACCCTGCATCCGGACCAGGTGTCCGCGGGTGCGCAAATCACCGCCGCCTTGCACCAGTTTCAGGTGTTCTTGCTGCAAGGGGTTAC
>JAHECY010000026.1:7567-43916 GCA_024641505.1 Gammaproteobacteria bacterium | reverse complement strand
TCGTTCACAATGTGGGTGGACTCGCGGACACTGTCGTGGATGCGACGCCACAAAACCTGCGGCGCAAGCAGGCCACCGGTCTGGTATTTTTCGAGGAACAGATCAGCGACCTGGAACTCGCCCTTGACCGTGCCTATCTGCTGTTCCAGGACAAGAAGCAGTGGCGCGCGCTGCAACGGGCCGGTATGTCACGGGATTTCAGCTGGCAAGCCAGCGCGCAGCACTATACCGCCGCCTATCAACAAGCCCTCAGCTATGTGGGCTGAATATCACGACTTGCGTTTGGAATCCTTGAAACAATCGGTACGCCAAAGACATCCTCCCTGGTCACAATCCAGTTCCGGCACGGTGCCATAACAGGGGTTGTTGCCTTCAGTCGTCTGGATCTGTCGCACTAGATCGGTTTTTGTCAACTTGCCGGCTTTGATACCATGTTGCTGCGCAATTACACGGATTTCCGCCACGTTCATAAGTAGTTGCTCCTCAAATGACTCAGGATGACTCCATGGACAATTTTTTTCATTTCGTTAGACTTTCGTCGTACACTCCACCCGCGGAAAAACGACCCATGATCGGCTGGCAAACAAATGCTATAGTGGAATCAAACTTGCTTACCTGGCGTCAACGACCAGTCAATCGCTCGTTCTTCTTCACACAAGGTTAGCATACTCGATTCAATACATAGTGTTACATCGAGAGTAAAAAAGCGTCCAGGGTATTAACTGACTCATATTAACTCATAAATTAACTATGGGATATTTGGGATTGTCGGTTCGCCGGATGCAATGAGACACTATTGACCTTCAAGCTACACACTCACAGGAACCCAGTTATGAAACTCGGATTAATCGGTCTTGGCAAAATGGGCGGCAACATGGCACGACGTTTATGCCGCGGTGGCATCCAGGTGGTCGGTTATAACCGATCCCGGGAAATTGTAGACACTCTTGTCAAGGACGAAGGCATGACCCCGGCGGGCAGCGTTGAAGAGCTGATCAAAAAACTCGGCAGTCCGCGCATTGTCTGGTTAATGTTACCCTCGGGAGCACCCACGGAAGAAATGATCGAACGCATCACGCCCCAACTGGGCAAGGGCGACATCATCATCGATGGTGGCAACTCCAACTATCACGACACCGAGCGCCGTGGCGCGCTGGTCAAGAACCGTGGGCTGCACTATGTCGATGTCGGCACCTCGGGTGGGATCTGGGGCTTGAAAAATGGTTATTGCATGATGGTGGGTGGTGATGAAGAGGCCGTGGCCAACATCAGTCCGGCGCTCAAGGTGCTGGCACCAAAAGCCGATACCGGTTGGGCTCATGTGGGTCCGATAGGCGCGGGACATTTCACCAAGATGGTTCACAACGGCATTGAATACGGCATGATGCAGGCATACGCGGAAGGCCTGGCATTACTCAAAGGCAAAACCGCTTATCAGTTGGACCTGGCCCAAATCACTGAGCTTTGGCGCCACAGCTCCGTGGTTCGCAGCTGGTTGCTCGATCTTACCGCCAGCGCCCTCGCCCAGGACCAGACCCTGCAACATGTGGCTCCGGTGGTGCCTGATTCCGGCGAAGGCCGCTGGACCGCCATCGAGGCCATCGATCAGGGCGTCGCGGCGCCAGTGATGACCCTGGCTTTACACATGCGGTTTGCCAGCCAGGATCAAGTGGGCTACGGCAATCGGTTATTATCGATGATGCGCAACGCCTTTGGCGGCCACGCGGTAAAGAAAGCGGAGTAACTCATGATCGAACCCTGCACGTTTGTGATATTCGGCGCCACCGGCAGTCTGGCGCAGTTGAAACTGCTGCCGGCGCTGTACCATCTCGAAAGCGCAAACAAACTTCCCGAGGGCAGCAAAGTCATTGGTTTCGGCCGGCGTGACTGGTCCGACAGCCAATGGCGGGAAGAGGTGCGCCGCACCCTTGCGCCAAAAGTCCGCGACGGTGGCAAAGCCGAGAACATGGATCGCCTGCTGGCGCGCATGCATTTCCAGCAAGGGGACCTCAAGGACGCCGCTTCCTTTGGCGCGCTGCGTGACCATATCTACACTAATACAGAATTTCCCAGGAATATTATTTTCTACATGGCGATTCGTCCCGCGGAATACGGCATCGTCACCCAGAATCTCGCGGAAACCAACCTGGCCACGGAAGATGGCGGCTGGCGTCGGGTAGTAATCGAGAAGCCGTTCGGTTACGACCTGGAAAGCGCCCATATGCTGCAAACCAAATTGCAGCGACATCTGAAGGAAGAACAGATCTACCGCATCGACCACTATCTCGGCAAAGGCACCATCCAGAATGTGCTGGTGTTTCGTTTCGCCAACGTGCTGATGGAACCCTTGTGGAACCGCAACTATATCGACCATGTGCAAATCACTCACTCGGAAACCGCCGGCATCGGCGGCCGCGGCGAGTACTTCGACGGCGCGGGCGCCCTGCGCGACATGATCCAAAGTCATTTATTGCAAGTGCTCACCCTGGTGGCCATGGAACCTCCGGCCACCATGGATGCCGAATCGCTGCGTGATGAAAAAGTAAAGGTACTGAAATCGATTCGCCCGATTCCGCAGAGCGCGGTGCACGCCCACTCCTTCCGGGCGCAATACACCAGTGGCATGATCAACGGCGAAAAGGTCCCCAGCTACCTGGAAGAAGACGAAACCGCCAAGAACAGCGTCACCGAAACCTATGCCGCACTGAAACTGTATATCGACAACTGGCGCTGGCGCGATGTGCCCTTTTACCTGCGCACCGGCAAGCGGCTGGCGGAAGGTAAATCCATGGTGAGTATTCGGTTCAAGCACCCGCCCCAACACCTGTTTCATAACACCCAGGTGGATCGGTTGAAGCCTGATTGGTTGTTGTTGGGCATCCAACCCACGGAATGCGTGCGCATGGAAGTACAGGTGAAACAACCGGGCCTGGAGATGCGCACCCGCTCGCTGAGTCTCGACGCCAACTTCCGCGAGGAAGATGAAATTCCCTATGATGCTTACGAAGGTCTGTTACTGGATGTAATCGAGGGCGACCACAGCCTGTTCCTGCGCTATGACGAAGTGGAGTGGGCATGGCGCGTGGTGGACCCGATCCTTCGGGTGTGGTCCATGGAACGGGAATACATTCACACCTATCCCGCGGGCACCTGGGGTCCGCGTGCCACACAACGCCTGTTCGACCGCGAAGACCAGTGGTGGCGCCATTCGTTGGACCCGGATGACGAGGATTGATGTGCGGCTCTTGGTCATCGGAGTGCCGACTGGGCTGCACGGTGCGTAATACCTACCCTACGCACCGTTTGCATTTAACTTGATGAGAGAACCGTGGCGACTTGCCGTTACGGTAGTGGTTAGCTTGGCGCGAGCGTTACCGTCACTTACTGGTGCGGCAGGCATACAAGGCCGCGCCGATCACGCCCACCTTGGGATTGAGCACCACGTAAACCGGCAGGGTGGTCATCAGTTCGGACATCTTGCCCTTGGCGTGAAAAGCGCGCATGAAACCGCCGTCCGCCAGCTTGTCGATGATTTTGGGTGCGATGCCACCGGCCACGTACACGCCGCCTGAAGCCACCGTGGTGAGCGCCAGGTTCCCGGCTTGCGCACCATAAATCGCACAAAACAGGTCAAGGGCCTGCACCGCCAGGGCATCGTTGCCTGCCAATGCCGCCCGACTGATCACCTCCGCTGGATCGCCCACGGGAATGGCATCCCGGAGCGCCGGTGACTCCTCAGCTTTGCCGGTATCACGCAGGAATTTATACATATTGTGAAGTCCGCGGCCCGACAATACGATGTCGTAGCACACCGTGGCCTCATGGCGGCGCAAATACTGGAGAAACTCCACTTGCAGATCGTCCGCCGGCGCAAAATTGGTATGCCCGCCTTCGGACGGCAGGATGCGGTAACCATCTTCATGCCAGTAGATGACGCCTTCACCTAGACCGGTGCCGGCGCCGATGACGACGCGCGGCCCGTGATGCAACGGTTTACCTTCCTGCAAAGTATGCAGTTCCTGCCCGCTCATACCGTCCAGACCGTAACCGATCGCCTGAAAATCATTGATCAGTTTCACGGTGGCGATGCCGGTGTCTTTACTGAGTTGTGCCGCGTCCAGGCGCCACTCTAAATTCGTCACCTGTGCGCAATTATCGCTCACCGGCCCGGCGACACCGATGCACGCGCTGCCCAGAATCAAATCGGCCTTGCCCGCGGCCTCATGCAGAAACTCTTTCAACAGGGGCGTGAATTCCGCATAGTCGGCGCTGCGGTACTCCCGCTCATAAATCACCTTGTATTGATTCGGATAGATATCCGCCACTTGCAGAAACGTTTTGGTACCGCCAATGTCACCGGTCAATACTCGCATTTGGGGCGTCCTTCTGATTGGAGGAAATTATTCGAGTTGCGCGGCAGCCGCCCGATCGAGATACCAGATAAGTTCGCCACCGGACGTGACACCTTGGATAGGATAACGCAACTCGCCTCCCCCGTTGATGACTTCCGCCACAATTCCCGCTTTTGCGGCGCCCGTCACCAGGATCACCACGCGCGTGGCTTGATTGATCAGCGGGTAGGTAAACGTCAACCGCCAGGCATTAAATTTGGGTACAAATACCGGCACCACGAGCCTGTCGCGCTCCGCCAGTGCCGTGGTGCCGGGAAACAGAGACGCCGTATGCCCGTCATCCCCCATTCCCAGAAGCACCAGGTCGAAACAGGGAATGCCGTCTTTGTCAGGCACGGTCTTGCGAATCGCACGCTCGTATTCCGCCGCCGCTTTGTGCAAATCCGCGGCATCGCCGCGCATGGGAAACACATGGGACATATCAATCGGTACATGGTCAAAGAGCGCCAACCGCGCCATCCGATAGTTACTGTCCGCATGATCACGCGCGACACAACGTTCATCACTGAAAAAGAAGCAGTTTTTCTCCCAGGCCATACGTTCCACATAGTCGCTGGTCGTCAATAGTTGGTACAAGGCCTGTGGCGTACTGCCGCCCGCCAGGGCGACATGGAATCCCCTGCGGTCGCCATCACGCCTGGCGCTCCAGCGGCACCAGTGTTCCGCCAAATCCCGTATCGCTGCTTCTTTGTCGTCAAATATATGTAAGTTGTTCATGTTAATACAATTTAATTATATACCAAGATGCTATCTTATTGTTTTTCCTGACTTAATGTAGAAAGTCATAGATCCCCGCATTGCAGAAATTATCTGTCTTTTACCCTTCATGGCTCAGGTTTCGAGGCTGACGGCCGAAAAAGTCTTAAAGCGCAGCCCTATTTGAAGGAGTGTATGCAATGCGGTTCCTAACTGCTTCCTTTATTTCCCTGGTACTTATCGGTTTCAGCGTTAATCCCGTGGCCGCCGCCGACTACAGTGATGGCATGCTGGCCTACAGCTCCGGTGACTATGATGGCGCCTTTAAAATCTGGAACGAACTGGCCACCTCCGGACATATGCGCGCGCAATTCAACGTCGCCTATATGTACGAATTCGGTATCGTCTCCAAGCCTGACTATCACGAAGCCATTAAATGGTACAAGAAAGCGGCATCACAAGGCTATGCCCGCGCACAGAATTTCCTGGGCTGGATGTACGAAATGGGCAAAGGCGTCGATCGCGACCGTGTGGAAGCCATGAAGTGGCTGGAACTGGCCGCCAATCAAGGCAATGAGGACGCCGTCGCCGATTTCAAACTGGTCCTGAAACGCCATCTGCGTGACATGGACAAACAGTTTCAGGACAAACTGTATGACGTCCTGGTGCAAGAGCTGCAGCAAGCATCCGACCGCTACGACGCGAACCCCTTCCCGGTACAAGTACTCCAGGAAGCCTCCAACTATACCGGCTAATTCCTGATACCGGCAGCGCGATCCAGCTGCCGGTAACCAATCGCCTCGCCAAGATGCGCCGGCGAAATTGCTCCACCACCCTCCAGATCAGCAATGGTGCGGGCAATTCGCAATATACGGTGGGTAGCCCGTGCTGACAACCCCAATGTATCTACAGCTTGCGCCAGCATCTGATGCTGCGCCGCGCCCAACGCGCAATCGCGGCTGAGCCATTTCGTGCTCAGCATTGCATTGGCGCTACCCGCGCGGGCGGTTTGCAGTTGCCGAGCGGCGGTCACCTGCGCGCGCGCCTGCGCACTGGAAGTCCCGGGCTGTGCGGGCACTGCGGAAATATCATTGAACGACATGGCCGGCACCATCACATGCAAATCGATTCGATCCAATAACGGGCCGGAGATCTTGCCCCGATAGCGTTGCACCTGGTCCCCACTGCAATTACAACGGCCGTTGGCATGTCCTAAAAATCCGCAAGGACAGGGATTCATCGCCGCCACCAATTGAAAGCGCGCCTGAAACTGGGCCTGCCGCGCGGCACGAGAGATGGTGACCGTGCCCGACTCCAGCGGTTCCCGCAAGACTTCCAGCACCTGGCGACTGAACTCCGGGAGCTCATCCAGAAACAGCACGCCGTTGTGCGCCAGCGAAATCTCACCGGGTCGTGGATTACTGCCGCCACCGACCAATGCCACACCTGAAGCCGTATGATGCGGCGCCCTGAACGGCCGCTGCCGCCATTTACCAGGATTAAAGCCCTGGTCGCTGATTGATGCGATGGCCGCACTTTCCAACGCTTCGGCTTCCGTCATTGGCGGCAGCAAACCGGGCAAGCGGCTTGCCAGCATGGTTTTACCGGTGCCCGGAGGTCCGATCATCAGCAGACTGTGGGCGCCGGCAGCGGCCACCAGCAATGCGCGTTTGGCATAATGCTGTCCGTGAATATCCGCCAGATCCGGCAACTCAATTGATGTATCGTGGATGCGCTGGTCGGCGCTCACCGGGGGTGCCGGTACCTGACCGCAAATGAACTGACAACACTGCAGCAGCGACTGCGCCGCCAGCAGCCGCGTATCGGACACCAGCGCCGCTTCGGCGACGTTTATTTCCGGCACCGCCAACATGCGTCCGGCATCCCGGCAGTGCAATGCGGCGGGCAATACGCCACGCACCGACCGCAATGCTCCTCCCAACGCCAATTCGCCCAGGAACTCCATGTGCGTCAACGGTGTCAGGGGAATTTGTTCAGAAGCGGCGAGCACGCCCAGTGCGATGGGCAGATCGAAACGTCCACCCTCCTTGGGTAAATCCGCGGGCGCCAGGTTTACCGTAATGCGGCCCACCGGAAAGTTGAATCCGGATGTGAAGATAGCGCTGCGCACCCGGTCTTTACTTTCCTTGACCGCGGTTTCCGGCAGACCCACGATCGACAAGCCAGGCAATCCTTTGCCGATGTGAACTTCCACCGTGACCAGCGGCGCATCCACACCTGCCATGGCGCGGCTGAAAACAATAGCGAGAGACATTTTCCATCCTGGAAATCGGCATCCTGCCGTATAATCCTGTGCGTCAAAGTGCGGGACGCTCCATTACTCATTGCTACGTTACCGGTTCTTGCTCTCCCGTTCAAGCGCCGCCACCTGTTGCTCCAGCACCTCCAGCTTTTCCCGGGTTCGGGCCAATACCGCTTTTTGAATATCAAATTCTTCGCGCGTCACCAGATCCATGCGCTGCAATAATGCCTTAACGCCCAATCGCAGATGTTGGCGGGAATCCTCCTGAAAGTGACGCACCGCATCCGGCAACAAGCCCACGATCCTGTCCGTCAGTTCATCGATGGCACTGGGTCTGATCATCGTTTATGTTCCCCTGTTGAATGTTCCGCTCATTCTACCACCCGTCAGCAACCTGGCCGCCATGGCCGCATCGAAACGCACCATGTTAGTGCATCAAAACCGGGAGTAATCAACACAATGGTGCATGCAAGCTCCCGGATCAACCGGAAAAATACCAATATCTTATTGTAATTGTTAACTTTATTCCCTTGGCACAACCCCTGCTATAGCCCTTTTTGAAAGCAATCGTGCAAAACCGGGTGCCGCGCTCTTTTCAAGCATCGATATCCGGTTCAGAACCTGGAGGAAGCATGTAATGAAACTGGTAATAGCGATAATCAAGCCGTTCAAGCTCGACGACGTCAGGGAGGCGTTATCGGAAATTGGCGTTCAAGGCATCACCGTCACGGAAGTCAAAGGCTTCGGCAGACAGAAAGGACACACGGAATTGTATCGCGGCGCGGAATATGTCGTGGACTTCCTGCCCAAGGTAAAACTGGAAGTCGCCATCAGCGACGAAATGCTGGACCGGACCCTGGAAGCCATCACTAAAGCGGCCAAAACCGGCAAGATCGGCGACGGCAAAATGTTCGTCCTCGATCTCCAGCAGACAGTACGCATACGCACCGGCGAACACGGTGAGATGGCGCTGTAGGCAAACAACATAAAAATTTCACGAGCGGAGGTACAGTCTGTGGAAGCAATAAAAGAACTCAGTTACGCACTAGATACGTTTTATCTTCTGATATCAGGTGCGTTTGTCATGTGGATGGCGGCGGGCTTTGCCATGCTGGAAGGTGGTCTGGTGCGTTCCAAGAACACCACTGAGATACTCACCAAGAATATCGCCCTTTACGCCATCGCCTGCGTCATGTACCTGATCTGTGGTTACAACATCATGTACGGCGACGGTATCAACTCCATCATCCCCGGTATCAGCTTCTTCCTGGGTACCGATAACACGGTCGAAATGGTCATGGCCGGTGGTGACGACGCACCCCACTATTCCAAGCTGGCGGATTTCTTCTTCCAGGTGGTGTTCGTGGCAACCGCCATGTCCATCGTTTCCGGCGCGGTGGCCGAACGCATGAAACTGTGGTCGTTCCTGGCATTTGCCGTGGTCATGACCGCGTTCATCTACCCAGTCCAGGGTTTCTGGAAATGGGGCGGCGGCTTTCTTGATCAAGCGGGCTTTCTGGATTTCGCCGGTTCCGGCGTGGTACATCTGGCCGGTGCCGCTGCCGCCTTCGCCGGGGTCTTGTTGCTGGGCGCGCGCCGCGGCAAATACGGCAAGAACGGCGAAATCAACGCGATTCCCGGCGCCAATATGCCCATGGCAACCCTCGGTACCTTTATCCTGTGGTTGGGTTGGTTTGGCTTTAACGGCGGCTCGGAACTGAAAATCTCCGATATCGGCGAGGCTAACGCAGTGGCGATGGTTTTCGTCAACACCAATGCCGCGGCAGCCGGTGGTGTCATCGCCGCCCTGATCACCGCGCGCCTGATGTTCAGCAAAGCGGACCTCACCATGGCGCTGAACGGTGCTTTGGCCGGACTGGTGGCCATCACCGCGGAACCGCTGACGCCCACTCCGGGACTGGCGACTCTGGTCGGCGCCATTGGCGGCGTATTGGTGGTGTTCGCCATCGTCGGCATGGACAAGCTGAAAATCGATGATCCGGTCGGCGCCATTTCCGTACACGGTATTGGCGGGATCTGGGGACTGATCGCGGTCACCTTGTCCAACCCTGAGTCCTCACTGGGCGCCCAACTCCTGGGCGTAGTATCGATCTTCGCCTGGGTATTCATCGCCAGCCTGATCGTCTGGTCCATTCTCAAAGCGGTACTGGGCATCCGAGTCAGTGAAGAAGAAGAATACGAAGGTCTGGATCTGGTGGATTGCGGTATCGAAGCTTATCCGGAATTCACCGGCAGCCATGGCTCCGGCAAATAATCCTCTCCTTTAATGGAAACTAACGCGGGCACTTCGGTGCCCGTTTTTTTTTGCAACCTCAACCACGCCAACATAAAAACACATGACCGCGACACGGTATTAGCGAACGCCTGTTGCAGGTAACTTTCGCAACAAGAATTTTTTGCGTTAGCGCGAAGCAGGCTATCAGGGCAACTTTTTATGGCTGCCATCACAAAACGGCGGTGTCTGGGTGCGCTTGCAACCGCACAAAAACTTCGTCGCTTTTTCCTGAACCTCGAACGCTACCGGACTGAAATCTGTATCCTTGTGGGAACCATCACAAAACGGCTGGTTCCTGGATTTGCCACATTGGCACCACCAGTATTTCTTACCCGGTTCCAGATCAACCTTGTACGGCGCTTTCTGGGCAATTTCCGGTTGCGGCATGTAGATTCTCCTGTGCGGTTACGGGTAGGTGAGATGCTATCATAGAGCATCCCTGTGCGCGGAGCATCACCCTGACCCGATTCACCTTGACCAATGTCGCCATCCCCGGGCTCACCGACATAAATTTGCAGATCGAAAGCCCGGAGTGCGCGAGCATCACCGGCCCCTCGGGCAGCGGCAAGACACGACTATTGCGCGCCCTGGCGGATTTGGAGCCGGCGACGGGTACGGTTTGCCTGGATAACCTGACCTGCAGCCACTGGTCCGGTCCCGACTGGCGCCGCCAGGTCGCTCTGCTGACCACGGAAAATTACTGGTGGCACGATACCTTTTGCGCCCACTTCCAACACATTCCGGATGCGGCGCAGCTAGCGCGGTTAAATCTGCGGGCGGATATTTTGCAGCAAAAAGTGCATTTGGGGTCCAGCGGCGAACGACAACGGCTGGCGCTGCTGCGCTTGCTGCAATACCAACCCAAGGTACTGTTGCTGGACGAACCGACGGCGAACCTCGATCAACGCAATAAAGACCTGGTGGAAACCCTGATTTTGGACTATTTGCACACCGCCCAGGCGTGCGCGCTCTGGACTTCCCACGACACCGCCCAAATCAAACGCATCACTGATCGGCATTTGGTCATCACTAACGGTACCCTGGTACCCGAAGACCGACCATGACGCTGATATTGCTCACGCCCTTGGATCTGACACTGACGGCATCGTTGATCGTGATCCTGGCATTGATCTCTCACTTCACCCATATGGGAGTCACCGCTTCCCTGTTGATCGCCGCGACGCGTACGGTCATACAACTGCTGCTCATTGGCCTGGTACTCAAAATACTGTTCGACAATGTGCATGTGGCCTGGATCGTCGCCATCAGCGTGGTCATGGTGTCGGTCGCGGGATACGAAGTCACGGCACGCCAAAAACACCGCTTCACGGGTCCATGGTCCTATACCATCGGCATTTCCACCATGTTCGTATCATCTTTCTGCATCACCATTCTCGCCTTGGTGGTGATCATCCAACCGCAGCCCTGGTATCAACCCCAGTATGCCGTTCCCCTGCTGGGTATGATGCTGGGCAATACCATGAACGGGGTGGCGCTGAGCGTTGATCGACTGACCACCAGCATCATCCAGAACCGCGCCATCATTGAAGCTCAATTAATACTGGGCGACAGCGCGCCGACGGCCATCCGTGACCTGCTGCGGGACAGTATCCGTACCGGCATGATTCCCATCATCAACGGCATGGCCGCCGCCGGCCTGGTCAGCCTGCCGGGGATGATGACCGGCCAGATCCTGTCCGGCACCGCCCCCCTGGAAGCGGTGAAATACCAGATATTGATAATGTTTCTAATCACCGCCAGCACCGGTTTCAGTACGCTGCTGGCAGGCCATTTCACGGCGCGCCGCCTGTTCGACGAACGCCATCGCCTGCGCTTGGACCGCCTGCGGACGCTCAAATAATCGGGGAATCGACCGATAATAGAGCAATAATTATCGAAAACCCGGATTACCATGCGCTCACTACGTCTTTTCAGCTTATTCAGCCTTATCTTGCTCGCTCTGACCTTGATGGCTGGTCATGCCTGGGCCCGGCAGGTCTATAAGTGGGTCGACGAGACCGGCAAAATCCACTATGGCGATGCCCCCAACGGCGCCAAGGTCGAAACCCTGAACGTCCGCTCCGAGCCACCCAGCGGGTCCAGCAATCTCGGCTCCGAAAGCAAAGATACCCTGAAGACGGTAAGCGAAGAACTATTGAAGAAAAAAGAAGAACGCCTCAAGAAAAAAGAAACCGCCGCGGACGACAGGAAAAAACAGGACGCCATCGACACCGAATGCAAGAACCTGCGCGATCACCTGAAAAACCTTCAGGAAGGGCTGCGTATCATCGATCGTGACGAAAACGGCAATCAGGTTTTCAAAAGTGATGCCGACCGCGAGCAAGACATCGTCAAGACCCAAGCCAATATCAAGGAACGCTGCAAGTAGCGGCGCTCCCGTTCCGGCACCCGACTGATCTTCCCTGGTCCCGCCCCGTTCGACAATCAGTCCTGACCGGCGAGCCTCTCCCGGAAAAATTCCGGCATCGCCAGCGCGCCGCGGTGAATATCGGCATTGTAATAGCGCGTGGCGAAAGACTTGCCACGAGCGTCCGATTCCCGGTAGCTACGCACATTCCGGCCTTTGCCGCCCATGGTAGCGGACCACCAGCCGGAGGGATAAACCGTCTGCGGGAAAAATACCGTCGCCACCGACGAAAAATCCGAGGCTTTCAGATCCCGGTGCATGGCTTCCAGGATATACATGTGCAGCAGCGGCGACTCGCTCTGCTGCACGATAATGCCGCCTTTGCGCAGGGCCCGATAGCAATCCCGATAAAACGGCGCAGTGAACAGGCCCTCGGCGGGACCCACCGGGTCGGTGCTGTCAATGATGATGATATCGTAGCTTTCCGGCGTCGCGTCCTTGATCCATTTGATACCGTCGACGAAGTGCAACGACGCCCGTGGATCATCGTTACTGGCACACAAATCAGGGAAATACTCTTCGCTCAAGCGAGTCACCCGCTCATCGATATCCACTTGTTCCACCCGGGTCACGCTGTCATGCTTCAGCACCTCTTTCATGGTGCCGCAGTCGCCGCCGCCGATAATCAGCACATCTTTGGGGGCGTCATGGGTAAACAGCACCGGGTGGGACATCATTTCGTGGTACAGAAAATTGTCCCGGTCCGTGAGCATGATGCAGCCATCGATGACCATCAGGCGGCCGAACTTGGTGGTCTCGTAAATCTCGATCGATTGATAAGGCGTCTGTTCCGCGTGTAACTTGGCTTTCACATCGAACGAGAATCCGATGCCGCCTTCCTTATTTCTCTCGATAAAACTGTCTTGCATGGGCCTGAAACTCCTGGGGGCGATTATCTGTGGGGCACAGCGCAGCTGCTGTCTTTTATGGATTCATAGTATACTCGCAATCCTGGTGTTTATATAAGGCTGAAAATCCCATCATGTCCGGCGACTGGTCCATTTCCCATTCCCGCGCGCTGTATAACCTCGCCCATTGGGGGGAGGGTTACGTCGACATCAATGACCTGGGGCATCTGGTGGTTTCTCCCCGGCGCGCCGCCACGGGTACGCGCATCGATCTGCATGAATTGACGGAGAAATTGGCCGCCCACAAGCTGTCCTGCCCGGTGGTGGTGCGCTTTACCGATATCCTGGCGGATCGCATCGACACCCTGGTCGGCGCCTTCAGCAAGGCCATAAAAGAATATGAGTATCAGGGGCGCTATACCGCGGTTTACCCCATCAAGGTCAATCAACACCATACGGTGGTCAGCGAAATCCTGCGTCACGGCGGCAGCCGGGTCGGACTGGAAGCCGGCAGCAAACCGGAATTGCTGGCGGTGTTGGCGAAATCGCCCGCCAATGGCAGCACCATCATTTGTAATGGCTATAAGGACGCGGAGTACATCCGCCTCGCCTTGATCGGCAATCAACTGGGCATGCGCAGCTTTATCGTTATCGAAAAGCTGTCGGAACTGAAAATCATTATCAAGGAATCCCAGTCCAGCGGCATTAAGCCGCTGCTGGGCATACGCCTGCGGTTGGCGTCCGCCGGCGAAGGCAAATGGCAAAATTCCGGGGGCGAAAAATCCAAGTTCGGCCTGTCCGCCAGCCAAACCTTGCAGATTATCGATCAGTTACGCCAGCACGACATGGTGGATTGTCTGCGCCTGCTGCATTTTCATCTGGGTTCGCAACTGCCCAATATCCGCAGCATCCAGGGCGGGCTCAAGGAATGCAGCCAGTTCTATGCGGAAATGCTCGCCATGGACATTCCCATCGACACCATCGACGTCGGTGGCGGTCTGGGCATCGACTATGAAGGCACCCGCTCCCGCAGCTACTGCTCCCGTAATTACACCGTGGACGAATACGCCAAGAATGTGGTGGCGGCCATCTGGGAAACCTGCGAACAACGCAAACTGCCCCACCCCAATATTATTTCTGAGTCCGGACGCGCCCTCACCGCGCACCACGCGGTACTGATCGCCAACGTCATCGATATCGACAATGCCGGCGGCACCCGCATCGAGGAAACCCTGGCGCACGATGCGCCCCTGGCGCTGGTGGATCTGCATGCGTTGCTGCGCCAGCTGCAACAGAACCGGCAGAGTGTGTCGCTGCTGGAAGCCTATCACGATGCTTCCTATTGGCTGAGCCAGATTCAGGAAATGTATACCCACGGTGTCATCACCCTGAGCGACCGGGCTCAGGCAGAGGAACGTTACCTGGCCATCTGCCGGCAGGTGCAGGGCCGTCTGCAACCCAATATCAAGGCGCACCGGGAACTGCACGACGAGCTCAATGAAAAGCTCGCGGATAAATATTTTTTAAACTTATCCATTTTCCAATCGCTGCCGGATATCTGGGCCATCGACCAGATCTTCCCCATTGTCCCCATTCACCGTCTGGCACAGAAGCCGACATGCCGCGCCATCTTGCAGGACATCACCTGCGATTCCGACGGTCGGGTCGACAGCTATGTGGACGGTGAAGGTCTGGAATCCAGTTTGCCTTTGCACGCCTTTGAACACGATCACCCCTACATGCTCGCCATCTTCCTCACCGGCGCCTATCAGGAAATTCTGGGTGACATGCACAACTTGTTCGGTGACACGGACTCCATCAATGTCACCCTCGACCAGGACGGCGGCTACACCTTATCGCAACCCCTGCAAGGGGACACCGTGGACACGGTACTGCGGTATGTGAAGTACGACGCCCAGGAATTGCTGGCGGCGTTCCGTGCCAAGGTGCAAGCGGCAAACCTGAATGCGGCGCAAAGCGCGGCCACGTTGCAAGCTCTGGAAACCGGGCTTACCGGATACACCTATCTCGAAGATTGAATGCGCCGCGTCAAGCCTGCGCTTGGCTGCAGCTCGCAACCAAGCGGCAGCCACCGGCCCTGGCAGCTTTTTTGAGGGTAGTAGCGCGTACCTGTGGCTCAGCGCATTGACCTGTCACTTGATCAGGCGGAAACGCACGCTTGTTGGATGTCACTATGGACGACATTCACACCCACTGAAAAAAAGGTGTCCGAAGCCCCATGACGAAACAACAGACCTCGACGGTCATCCGCCGCAAAACCTCTTTATCCTTCCAGTTTGATGGTCAGCGCCGTTTAAGCGTACAATAGCGCCACAATTTTTCTACCACTCCGTCGTCCGTGCTACCGCTGCTCCATGAGAGCAACCAGTGGTTGCCGTTTTACCAGCACGTGGAATAACCACACCGGGTTACCAGACCCGGAACACTGCAGGGGCGAGTTATGCGGATACGAAATACCTTCGTTTGTCTTTGCGTCATCGTCGGAGCCATGCTGGTGCCGGCAACGGGTTTCGCCGTTGAAGGCCAGGCGCCGGCGGCCGCCGAAGCCGGTGGCATCCTGATAAAATTCCGCAGCACCACCAGTCTGCGTAACCAGACACGCAGCTTGCGCTCCGCCGGTTGCCGCGGCGTGCAGAACTTCACGCTGGTGTCCGGACTGACCTATGCCCGCATCACCTCCGGTCTGAACACCGCGCAAACCATCAGCCTGCTCGCTCTGGACCCGAATGTCGAATACGCCGAACCCAATTACATGCTTACCGCAGCCGACATTCCCAACGACCCCCGTTTCGCCGACCTGTACGGCCTGAACAATAGCGGTCAAACCGGCGGCGTCGTGGATGCCGACATCGATGCTCCCGAGGCCTGGGATCTGCAAACCGGCGCCGACACGGTGATCGCCGTGATCGATACCGGAGTGGATTACAATCACAACGATCTGGCCGCCAACATCTGGCGGAATGCCGGAGAGATCGCCAACAATCGCATCGACGACGATGGCAACGGTTACATAGATGATATCCGCGGCTGGGACTTCGCCAATAACGACAATGATCCCGTCGATGACAACAACCATGGCACCCATGTGTCCGGCACCATCGCGGCACTGGGCAACAACGCCATAGGCGTGACGGGCATCAACTGGTCCGCCCGCATCATGCCCGTGAAATTCATGACCGCTGCCGGCGCCGGTGGCGTGGCCGCCGCGGTGGGCGCCATTCAGTATGCGGTGCGCAACGGCGCCAAGGTGATCAACGCCAGTTGGGGCGGGGCCGGTTTCAGTAACGCCATGTTCAATGCCATCGCCGCCGCCAATAACGCCGGCGTGCTGTTCGTGGCCGCCGCCGGCAATAACGGCGCCAACACCGACAACCGCCCCAGTTACCCTGCCGACTACGATCTGGCAAATGTCCTGTCCGTCGCCGCCACCGACAGCAGCGACCGGCTGGCGACATTCTCCAACTTCGGTGTCAATTCGGTGGATCTGGGCGCACCCGGCGTGGGCATCGTCAGCACCATCCGCAATAACGCTTATGCCGCATACAGCGGTACGTCCATGGCGGCGCCCCACGTCACCGGCGTAGCGGGTCTGGTACTGGCGGCCAATCCCGAGCTGTCCGTGACGGAATTACGCACCGCCATCCTCAGCACCACCGATGCGCTGCCGGCGCTGGCTGGACGCACCGTGACCGGCGGCCGACTCAATGCGTTTAACGCGGTCAGCAGCGTTGCGGCAGCAACACCCGCGCCCCCCGCCCCGCCACCCATGCCGGCCCTGACCTTGACGCCACAGTCCGGCACTCTGGCGCTCGGCGGCACGCTGCAATTCAATGCCGCCGGTGGTGTAACCCCTTACACCTACAGCGTCGATAATCCGGTGGTCGCCACCATCAACAGCATCTCCGGTTTGTTGACCGCACTGGCCGCGGGCAACACCGCCGTCACGGTAACCGATAACACGGGCAGCAGCGTATCCACCGGCAGTATCAACATCGTCAGCCTGGAAGTTGCCCCTCAAAGCGCCAATCTGACCGTGGCCGACAACCTGCAATTTACCGCCATCGGTGGTAACGCACCCTATACCTGGAGCAGCAGCAACGGTCTGGTGGCCACGATCGACGCGAGCACCGGGGTACTGACCGCGGTTAACGCCGGCACTACGCGCGTCAGCGCCGTGGACGTCAACGGCTTCTCCGCCAGCAGCGGCACCATCAATGTCAGCGCCGCGGCACCGCCGCCACCGCCACCCGCGCCCTTGAGCATCACGCCGCAAACCGGCATCCTGGGTATCGGTCAGGTGTTGCGCTTCACCGTCACCGGTGGCGTCGGCGCCATAGTCTGGTCCAGCAGCAACGCCGCCGTCGCCAGCATCAGCAGCAGCGGTCTGTTGACTGGGGTGGGCGCGGGCACCATGGTGGTGAGCGCCACCGACGGCAACGGCGTTAGCGTCACATCCGGCAACATTGAGGTGCGCCGCGTCGAGGTTAGTCCCGGCACCGGCACTTTGGCGAGCCGCGCTACATTGCAGTTCACCGCCAGTGGCGGCGCCTTGCCTTACGCCTGGAGCACCAGCGACAGCACCGTCGCCACTATCGACGCCAGTGGCCTGCTCACGGCGCTCGCTCCGGGCGTGATTACCGTGAGCGCTATGGATGCCAACGCCATCAGCGGCAGCAGCGGCGCCATCAACATAACCGACAGCACGCCGCTGAGCGTGACTCCGATCACGGCAGTGTTGATTATTGGCGATAGCCAAACCTTCAGCGCCACCGGCGGCATCGGCGCTGTCACCTGGTCCACCACTGATATCACAATCGCCAACATCAGCAATCTCGGTGTGTTGACCGCGCTCACGGCGGGCACGGTAGCAGTCATTGCCACCGATGAACTTGGCAATAGCGGACGCAGCGATCCGCTTACTATTTTGGCCGTCGCCCCGATTATCACCATATCGCCCTTCAACACCACCTTGGGCGTAGGCGCAGCCCGGCAATTCACCGCCACTGGCGGCAGCCGCGCACCCTACACCTGGGCGATAAACAATGCCGCCAGCGCCACCATCGACGCGACCAGCGGCGTGCTCACCGGCACCGCCGCCGGCACGGTCGTGGTCAGCGCCACCGATGCCAACGGCTTCACCGGCAGCAGTGGCGTCGTTACCATCAGCGCTGCCAGCGCCAACATCGTGGTCACCCCCCAGGTCGCTGCTCTCGCCACCGGCGCCTCCCTGCAATTCAGCGCCACTGGCGGCATCGGCTCCTACACCTGGTCGGTAAGCAACCCTATCAGCGCCACGATCAATGCCAACGGTTTACTAACGGGGCTCATTGCCGGCGCCGTCATTATCACTGCCACCGACGGTAACGGCGCCAACGGCAGCTCAAGCACGGTTACCATCACCGCGGGTGGTCGTGGGATGCACTAGCAGGTAAACCTCGACATTCTGGTGCATAGCTCGCTCACGCCACTGTGGCGCGAGCGCTAGAACCTATCTGACCACACACAACCTCCAGACCAAGAATTATCATTCGGGTGTTACCATGTCCATTTTTTTTACATATTTCACCGACACCATAGACAAAAACCCTACCATGACCTCCATGACATAACACAGGCCGCACCGAAGCATGTCTTAAAAAATGAAACGACGGGAATTCCTCACCCTGTGCGGCGCGAGCCTGCTCAACACGGCCTGCGATCACGTTCGCCTTGACGGTGGCTTGTGGAACCCTTGCCCGGAAACGGGGCTCCCGGAAACATTGGCGCAACATGAGCTCGTGGCCGCGGCGTGGGAGGGTTTGGATGCACAACAGGTTTGGGACAGCCATACCCATCTGGTTGGCACCGGTGACGGCGATAGCGGCATCTGGGTTAATCCGGCAATGCAATCGTGGCGGCATCCGATACAGCACCTGCAGTGGAATTTCTATTTGAACGCCACATGCCTGGAAAACACGGCAACAAAAGATCAGGCGTTTGTGGAAAAACTCCTCTGCTTGAGCAATGAGTTTGCCGCCGGTTTTAAATGCATGTTACTGGCGTTCGACTATAAATACGACTGTTCCGAGACCAACGCCACCAGCCGGCAGAGAACGCCCGGAAAACACCGGACGGGACACTAACAAATATTCGGCAACCACCGGCTTAGCATGAAACTTCCAAGCGCAACCAATCACGCACCACGGCAGCGGTCAAGGCCAGCTTGCCGAACATGGCGGGGTCGAGCCGGTCCGGTGGCACCATTTTAACTTCAGCGATTTCATGATTCAGCACCAGATTTCCCGTGGCATGTAGCGCGTAGGCGATGATAAGTTGATTCTTTAATGTGAATGAATAGTGGCCGATGAAGGCTTGTATGCTGGCATCCAGGCTCAATTCTTCTTTGACTTCACGTACCACGGCCGCCTCCGGCGCCTCGTTTTGTTCGAGATAACCGGCTACCAGGGAAAACATGCCCGCCGGCCAGTGCGCATTACGGGCCAACAGGATTTGTCCCTGGTACCGCACCAGCGCGGCCACTACCGGCACCGGATTGTTCCAGAACACATAGCCGCACTGCGGGTCGGTGCATACCGTGCGCCGCGCGCCGTCGATCATTTGTTGCGTCAGTTCGTTCCGGCATTGCGGGCAATAAATCACGATGACGCCGCCATGCCCAGCGCCACAAAATCTCCCTGCAGCGCGCCTACCAACTCCGCGCCGCACATCAGTTGCGCGGTGACGGTGATGCGTGCCTTTTTGCGGCGTTTCAACATGGCAAGAAAATGTTGCCATTGCCCGGTATCCAGTTCGGCGCACGCCTGAAAATCACCAATAATCGGCTTGTCATACGCCACGGTATTGCGTTGAATCACGACGCGACTCACCAAACCCTCGCGTTGCAGGCTCACATGCAGCAGGCTCCAGGCGGCCAGAATCGCCACCGCCGAGGCGCTGCCACCGAACACCGTTTCACGGTGGTTGATATTCGGCGCCAGCGGCGCCCACAGACACACCCGCCGGGCGCCAACTTCCGCGACTTGCACACCCATGGCGCTGGACAGTGGAATATGGCGCGACAAATAGTCTTGCAGCAGCTTCAAATCGTTATTACTCACGCTTTCCTTACCCCTGTCACTCTACAACTCCGGCACCGGCACTAAACTTGAAGTGCCATATCCGACTGCCGCCACAACCCGGCTTTGTTGCCTATAATTCGCGTCGTACATCATGAACCCCGGGACTTGCCCGTCACCCCCATATCCGCTACATTCACCACTAAGGGAATTCCGGCGACCTGGTGGAGTGCGTTTCATGAATCCTATGCCCGTTCTTTTTATCAGCCATGGCAGCCCCTTGTCGCTGCTCGATGCCGGTACTGCAGCGGCATATCGCCAGTGGAGTACCGCGTTACCGACACCCCGATCCATTATCATTATTTCCGCGCACTGGGAAACCCCGGAATTGCGTTGCGGCGAAACCAGCACCCATCGGGAATTGATTTATGACTTTCATGGCTTCCCTGACCGACTCTACGAGCAACAGTACCCGGCGCCAGGCGCGCCGGATCTGATAAATACTATAAAAAATGTGCTGCCAGAGCAAACAACCCTGCCCGTTGAGCAACGAGGCATGGACCACGGGGTCTGGGTGCCGCTGTCAATGTTGTGGCCGCAGGCGGATATCCCGGTGTTGCAGCTATCCCTGCCACGCACCTATTCAAACGCCGATCTTATGTCGCTTGGCCGGCGCCTGGCGGACTTGCGCCGACAGCAAGTGCTTTTGATTGCCAGCGGCGGCATAACCCATAACCTGCGCTCGGCATTTCTCGCGGAATACAATACGCCACCGGAATGGGTGACCGCCTTTGAGCAATGGACCATGGACAGCTTACAGCACGATCGCGCACGGCTTGTGACTTGGGAACAAGACGCCCCTCACGCCATCGAGAATCACCCGACACCGGAACATTTTCGGCCGCTGCTGGTCGCCGCCGGCGCCACCTACCATGATGACACGGTGAACTTTCCGGTGCGTGGCTACGAACTGTCGGTACTGAGCACGCTCAGCGTCCAATTCGGCTGATCACAGCGCGGTGATCAGCAATGGTGTACCGTTGGTGATCACCATGGTGTGCTCGTATTGCGCGCTGAGGTTTCCCGGCTCCGCCATCAGGGTCCAACCATCAGCGGCTTCATTAACCAGGCGACTGCGGGTGGACAAAAACGGTTCGATGGTGATGACCATGCCCTTGCGTAGTTGCCGGCGGTCCTTGGGATTATAATAACCGGGAATCTCCTTGGGCTCCTCATGCAAGGCCCGACCCACCCCATGACTGCACAGATTGCGTATCACCTTGAAACCCTTTTCTTTGGCAACCCCCTGAATGGCCTTGCCGATGGCATTCAACGGCGCACCGTGGCGCGCTTTGTCCATGGCACGGTGCAAGGCCAGCTTGCCCGCGTAACACAGCTTTTCCTTCAACGGAGTGGCCGGCGGCACGATGCAGGTAGCGCCGGTATCGGCAAAATAGCCGTTCATTTCCGTCGAGACATCGATATTCACCATGTCGCCGGGCATCAGCACGCGCGCACCGGGGATGCCGTGGGCGGCTTCTTCATTGACACTGATACAAGTGTAACCGGGAAAATTATAGGACAGTTGCGGCGCGGAGCGGGCGCCGTAACGCTCGAACAGGTCACGGCCGATCAAGTCCAGTTCCGCCGTGGTCATGCCCGGTTCGACACGTGCCAGCATTTCCTTGATGATCAGGGCCGTCACCCGACCTACGGCCTTGAGGCCGATGAGATCCTTATCCGTATCAATGGTCATAACGCCAATCTCCTATTGGTTCATGAAGCAGGCAGCCCACAGCGGCGGCGGCTGTCGACCACCAGCCAGATCGACGCCGCGAAGAATCCCAGCAGCGCGCCATAGGACACATACTCATTGCCCAGTACATACAGCGAAATAAAGAACAATAGTGTCGACAGCACCACTAACACCAACAAACCCCGGTTGCCATTCCGCCGGTAATAAATCACGTAACCTGCCAGCATCGCCAGCACCAGCAGCTGAGCAACAATGAAAAACGCGCCCTCAAACTCGGCGAACGCACCCAGACCGAAAAAGGCTCCCAACAACGCCAGTTTGGGAAAACACACGGGACAAGCCGCCGCGGCGATGACCGTGCCCAAGGGCCCGAATTTCTCCAGTTTTTCTTTCATCTCTACTCTTTAATGAAGGAACAGCAGTAGTCGGTGTGGGCTTGCACTTTCATGACGAAACGCGCATTGCCGGGCACCTCGAAGGATTGTCCGCCGCGCACCGCCTGCCAGTCCTGTCGGCCCGGCAGAGACACTTCCAATTCACCGCTGAGGATTTCCATCACCTCCGGATCGCCGGTCGTAAATTCATACGCGCCCGGCTGCATAAAGCCCAGGGTTTTCTTGCTGCCGTCGGCAAACAGCACCGTACGGCTCACCACATTGCCCTCGAAATAGACATTGGCCTTTTTAATAACGGTAACATTATCAAAGCGTTGCATATCTTTCCTATACATATCGTAGGTTAACTGTCCCGGTCCGATGCACCGGGCATACAGCGCCGATTCTACCCCATCCCGACACGAGATGCCTGTCCTGCCGGCGGCCCGCTCAGTCGGCTATTCGCCGCAGGCTGACAAACCGATGGTGGTCATCAAAAGCGATTTCGAACAACCCTCTGATACCGGTGTGGATGATGAAAGGTTGCAGCTTTGCCGCCGGAAATTCGATGCGCCTGCCATCAACGGCGCGCACCACCACGCTGCGCACACCGCCCTGATAGTAGGCAAGATAGTCTTCAGGACTGATCGATAACCTGAACCGCATTGATGTTATAGCCATAAAGAGCCTGGCCTCGCCATTACACCGGTATAAAGAAGCGTGAGTTGCGGCCGTTAGAACTGAAAATCCTCACAATAACCTGAGTTTCCAGGAGCCGCCATGATTACCGTCACTTTGTCCCTGCTCGCCATTGCTTTGGGCATCTTAACATTGGCGGGAGTCAGCAACGTTCGAAATTTTCTTGATAAAATTCCGAAGCTGGAACCGACGCTAAGCTCAAAAATACTGATTGTGCTCGGCATTATCGGCATCGTAACCCGGTCTTTCGTCATCATCGACAGTAACGGTACCGGACATCTTAAACGCGTTTACTTCGCCAGCGATTTGCCCACCGGTCGCATTATCGCCGCCCACGGTGAAAAAGGCCCGCGCGCTGAAGTATTAGGTCCTGGCTTTCATTTCATTCTGTTTGCCAAGATGCTTTATGAAATCGAGGAACTTCCGGTGGTTGAGATCAAGGAAGGACATCTGGGTTTCGTCACCACCAAAGACGGCATGCCGCTGCGTGATGGGCAGTTTATCGCCGAACCCTGGCCCGAAGACAAATTCGAATCCATGCTCGATGCCAGCTATTTTCTCACCGCGGGCAAAGGTCAGAAAGGTCCACAACTCACGGTACTGCCACCCGGCAAGTACCGTATCAACCACTACCTGTACAATATCAAGGAGGAACCCGCTCTGGATGTGCCCACCGGTCAGGTGGCGGTGATCCGCTCCAATGTCGGTACCGCCGCGAGTCAATGTCCCGATCCGGTGCAAACCGCTCTCGGCGCATCGGATGCCAATGTCTCCACGCCCATTGTGCCCCAGGGTTGCGTTGGCGTCTGGGACAAGCCATTACCTCCGGGGCGCTACTATTTGAATCCGCGCGCGTATGTCCCGCAACTAATCCCTACCCTGGTGCAAACCTGGGCCTACAAAGGGGGCTACACCCAGCGACAGATCAACCTGCACGTCGAAGATAACGGGGCGATCAAACAGGATGAAACTTCGCGTGAAATTCCGGTGCCGGAAAACGCCGCTGACGGCGCCATCAATGTGCGCGTCGAAGGCTGGACCATTCCCGTGGAGCTGCGCATCGTCGTTCAGGTATATCCCAAGGACGCCCCGATCGTCGTGGCGTCCGTCGGTACCATCGAGGACGTGGAAAACCGCATCGTAACCCCGGCGATTCGCGACATTCTGCGCACCATCGGCGGTCATTCCGACCGCAGAGTACTGGACTTCATCAGCAAGCGCGATGATCTGGCGGCGCTGGTGGAAAAACAAATCATTAACGAAGCGAAAAAAGCCGGCATCAGTATCCAGGAAGTACGCCTGGGGGAGCCCGCCATCCCCCCGGAACTGCTGGTCGCTACCCTGCGTGAACAGCTGGCCGAACAATTGGAACAAACCTACAAGAAAGAACAGGCCGCGCAAGCCGAACGCATCAAGGTGGAGCGGGACCGCGCCACGGCCGACCAGCAACAGATACTGGTGCGTGCCGAAATTGAAAAACTCGCGGCGGAACACCAGAAAACGCGCCTGAAACTGGAAGGTGAAGGTGAAAAACTGAAACTCATCGAAATCTCGAAGGGCCAAAGCGCACAGGTCGCCGTGCTCGGTCAGGACCGTACATTGCAGTTGCAAATGCTCAAGGATGTGCTGGCGGTCGCGGAGAAAACGCCTGACATCATCAAGATCCCCACTGTCAACGTTAACGGCAGCGGCACCAGCTACGAAGGAGCCGCCGCGATTCTGGGCGCATCGAACCTGGTGCAGATGTTGAACGCCAAACCGGCCACTAAGGCACCCGCCAAATAAAAACGAAAGAAGCGGGGCGTCAGGTTTTTCGTCGTGATATTTCTTGTGATTATTATTGCAACGAAACGCCTGACCACGCTTCGACCTCGCCATCGAACCAGCGCAGGTCGGAATCGGCCGCGCGCTCCCAGCGCAGGTTGTCCGACGCCGCGCCATCCAGATCCGCCACCAACTCCCTTAGCGCTTTGTCGGCGGTCAATTGCAACTGCAGCTCTTTCCATTGCCGTTGCGCGTCCGGCAACACGCCAATGGCATCGGCATCATGGGCAACGAACACATGATCCGTCCATATTTCCGCACCGCTGACAACATCAACCAGGCGCGCCTGCAGACTGACCGGCGTGAAATATTTATTGAACAGTCCGGCGCCGCCGGTCCATAACAATGTTTCCTGGGCAATCTCCTCCGTCGCCACCACCAGCCCTACCCATGGATTCCGGGTCACGCCGGCGGCTAACACTCCTTGCATCAACCCCTCGGCCACGCCGCTGCCGATCAGGTACCATTGCCATTTTTTTTCCAGCTTGCCATAGGCGACAACTTGCACTTCCAGGCGCATGAGCGCGCCGCCGGCATTAAGCTCCGTCGGCGATGCCAGGCGCAGGTTTACGCTACCGACAAGAGCGTCGGCAAGGTTGGCGGTAAGATGCTGTTCCACAGTGCGGATTTGCTCGGCAAGTCTGGCTTGGTCATCGGCTTGGTCGGGCGGCACGGTCATGATATCCGCCAATGTGGCGATGGGCGCGATATTGCCCACCGGCGCGACACTGACCCGATAGAATCCGTCACGACCCGTAGCCATGCCTTTATCGCCCCAAGTGGCACAACCACCCATGGCACACAGGAGATGGATCAGTAACACGAAACGCATCGAATACACCCGTGACAAAAGCGTCATGGAGCCCTCGGCATTGCGCGGCCGGACCGCCCGTGGCCACAGTATATTTCTGACAGCGCAAGGAAATACCTGCGAGGAAAGACGTGATCCGGTATTTGCCGACTGCTTGCGATTCCAGCCGACGGTCGGTCGATTACGGCCAGATGCCACGCTCCAACGTCACCTTGGCCACACGTTCGATGGCCACCATCATGGCGGCATTGCGCAGATTGATACCATCAAAAGTTTCACCCGCCGCCACTCGTTGTTGCAGTTGCTGCCAACGCTGGTAGGTAATGTCCACTGCGCTGTACATCTTGCGACGTAATTTCTGCAGCACTTCATCCAGCTCCCAGGTTTCGTTCTGGTTGTTCTGCACCCATTCGAAATAGCTCACGGTGACGCCACCGGCATTGGCCAGAATATCCGGGATTATGGGAATACCGCGCGCCGTAAGAATGGCATCCGCCGCCGGCGTCACCGGTGAATTGCCCCCTTCCACAACCAGCTTGGTATTGATGCGCGCCGCGTTGTCACGGTGAATCTGAAAGCTGGTGGCCGCCGGTATCAGAATATCGCACTCGGTTTCCAGGAGTTCGGCGTTGGTCACGGACAACGTGCTGGGTAAACCCACGACCGTGCCATGCTCGCGCTTGAATTCGTGCACCGTGTCCAGATCCAGTCCCTCGGCGCTGACGATGCCGCCCTGACTGTCGCTGATACCGATGATCTGCGCGCCGGCGCCCTGAAACGCGCGCGCCGCCACGCCGCCGACATCACCAAAGCCCTGGATCACCACGCGCGCCCCGGCCAGCGCCAGTAAATCGGGGCAGATGCCGTTCCCCAACATATGCTCGGTGGCGAACAACACACCCAGACCCGTCGCCTGACTGCGCCCCGCGGACCCGCCCATATCCAACGGCTTGCCGGTGACCACCGCCCGGTTATTGCGTCCGGCATTGAGCACATCATAGGTATCGAAGATCCAGGCCATGGTCTGCGCATTGGTGTAAAGATCAGGCGCGGGGATATCGACATAGGGACCGATGAAATTACTGATCTCGGTGGTAAAACGGCGCGTGATGCGCCGCAATTCACCCTCGCTCAGCTCCTTGGGATTGCAGATTACGCCGCCCTTGGCGCCGCCGAAGGGAACGCCGACCAGGGCGTTTTTCCAGGTCATCAATGACGCCAGGGATGTCACTTCGTCGAGATCCACGTCGGGGTGATAACGAATACCGCCCTTGCCGGGGCCGAGCACCCGATTGTGCACCACGCGATGACCGGTAAAGGTGCGCACCGCGCCATCATCCATTTCCACGGGAAAACACACGGTCAGCGAGCGCTTGGGTGCGTTGAGAAACTCGATCAGCCCTGCCTTAAGACCGACCACATGGCGCGCGGCGCGAAAAAACTGCGCCTGACCGATGGCCACCGGATTGAGGTTCTCCGGTTCCAGGCCTTGTGGAAGTGCTGGTTTCACGGCTTCGGTGTCACTCATTATCGCCTCCTGTTGCCCAACCAGCCTGCAAGCGCTCGCGGCACGCTCATCCGGGACGGCGACAGACAATGCGCGGAGTTGCAGGGTTAAAAATAGCTGTGCTTGAGTTCGGTACTGATTTTCGCCAAACCCAGTTGCAAATTGTCCAGAGTATCGTGCAGTTGACTCTGTTCCAGCTTGTCGGTATTGATCCGTTGCACCTTGCGCTGCAGGGATTGCACCAGCGCTATGGGCTTCTCATGATTTGGCAGTTCCCATAAACAGTCTTCCACCGCGCTCACGCAATGCAGAAAGGAACGGGGAAATTGCAGGTTCTGCAGCAGGAAACGCAGCACATCGGCGCGGCGTACCCGCAGGCGCATGCTGCGGCGGTACATCTGGTAACCGGTCATGGATTTGAGCACGCTCATCCATTGAATATTTTCGAAGGGCGTCAACTCACCGGACAGATCCGGCAGCAGGGACGCGGAGCGCACGTCGATGATGCGCGTGCCCATGTCCGCCCGCTCCAGGTTGCGCCCGACCCGCAAGAACGCATAGCCCTCGTCATGGGTCATGGTGCCCGACAGCAAACCGGTGATGGTCTGAGCGCCGAGAATGATCTGGCGCAGAAAATCAAACCGGGTGCGCTGGGTGTATACCCGGTTTATGTCTTCCTTCACCAGCGCATACAAATGATTGATCTGCTCCCAAGCCTCCCGTGGAATGATATCACGCACGGTGCGCGCATTTTCCCGCGCCATGGTCAGCGAATGCAAAATGGAGCCGGCATTGGTGGGACTGGCGACGATGAAGCGCAGCACACTGCGTTCATCGACGGCGTCATGTTGATCCTTGTATAGATCACTGGCGCCGATGATATCGACGATGGGTTGCCAGCCCAGACGCACGCGCCGCGGCAGATCCAGCAACAGATTGCTGTTGACGGTGATCAGGCGCGCGGTATTCTCCGCACGCTCGATATACCGTCCCAGCCAATAGAGATTTTCCGCGACCCGTGACAGCATACTCATGCGCCGGCTCCTTCCAGATCCACGATCCAGGTGTCTTTGCTGCCACCGCCCTGGGAAGAGTTAACCACGGTAGATCCCTTGCGCAGGGCGACACGCGTCAACCCGCCGGTGGTAACCACCGTCTTGTCGCCACTCAGAATAAACGGGCGTAAATCCAGATGGCGCGGCTCCACATGGGTACCCACCAGGGTCGGCGCTGTGGACAGGATGAGCATGGGTTGCGCCACGTAGTTGCGCGGATCACGCTTGATCAGGCGCACGAATTTCTCCCGTTCCTCGTCGCTGGCCTGAGGTCCGATCAACATGCCATAGCCACCGGACTCATTGGCGGGCTTCACTACCAGCTTGTCCATATTGTTGATCACATAGTCCCGTTCTTCCTTGACGTTGCATTTATAGGTGGGTACGTTGGGAAGGATGGCATCTTCGTCAAGATAGTACTTGATGATGTCCGGCACATAAGCGTAGACCACCTTGTCGTCGGCGACACCGGCACCCGGGGCGTTGGCAAGGGCCACATTGCCTGCTTTCCACGCTCGCATCAGACCGGGTACGCCCAGGGTGGAGTCCTTGTTGAATACCTCCGGGTCCAGGAACAGATCATCCACGCGCCGGTAGATCACATCCACCCGGGTGAGACCTTCGATGGTGCGCATGTACACGCAATTATCCTTCTGCACCACCAGGTCGGAACCTTGCACCAGTTCCGCGCCCATTTGTTGCGCCAGGTAGGCATGTTCAAAATAGGCGGAATTGTAGACACCGGGCGTGAGCACCACAATTTCCGGTTGATCACCTGGGCGCGGCGACAGGGAGGCCAGGGTATCGAACAACTGCGAGGGATAATCATCCACCGGCAGAATGCTGTAGTCCTCGAACAACTCCGGGAACACACGCTTCATCACCTGGCGATTCTCCAGCATGTAGGACACACCGGAAGGCACGCGCAGGTTGTCTTCGAGCACGAACACCGTGCCGTCCTTGTCCCGCACCAGGTCCGAACCACAAATATGTGCCCAGATGCCCAATGGTGGCTTGACCCCGACACACTGCTTGCGAAAATTCACCGAGTCCTGCAACAGCTCCGCGGGAAACACCTTGTCTTTGACGATTTTCTGGTCGTGATAGAGGTCATCGATAAACAGGTTCAAGGCGTGCACTCGTTGCACCAGACCTGCCTCAATGGCTTGCCATTCCTTGCGATCGATGATGCGCGGGATAATATCGAAGGGCCAGGCGCGATCAATGGAGCCTTCCTCTTCCGAATACACCCGGAAAGTGATACCCATGACCTGTATCGCCAGATCAGAGGCGGCCTTGTACTCTTCGATTTCTTTGTCTTTAAGCGTGCGCAGGTATTTGCACAATGAAGCGGCTGCCGGCCGTGGCCGCCCGGAGGCGCGTAATAACTCGTCGTAAAACCCTTTGATCTTGTAACTGCCCCAACGGATAGTCATGCGATCTCTCTGTTGTTAACGTGTGATTACATTACACTATTTCACAGGGCAAACACAACTCACCACGAGAATAAGCATAAGTCAATACTGACCGCCGAAATTTTTCGAGCTTCACCAACGCCATGAAATCCTGTGCGCACGACCACCATCTGCGCCGCATTCAAGCGCGGCAATCAACGTGTGCCCGTTTTATGACGTGCCCACGTACGGCTAACGTGTCGCATTCTTGAACGACACCGCGAGGATGATGGGCTACTCGATGGCAATGCTATGTAAATTTGTCGGTAAGAGAGAGAGGAGTAAAATACTGATCCGGGGTTTCTTGGGTGAAACCCCGGCCCGAGAGCGTTACACGGTTAATCCTGGGGTGTTGCGGTACATTCAGTCATTTTTTACCGCGCGCAATGAGCGCGGGGGTTGACGTTTTTCCCAATCAAAACGGGGCAGCTCGGCGAATGACAGTTTAAGGGCGTCATTCCACGCTTGCCGGACCGTGCGCAGATACTCGTCATCATCTTCCAGACGCGCATAGTGGCTCTCTTCCACGGAATCCGTGATGCACACCATGACTTCGATCGGCGGCCCGACGGTGGCATTGGAACGTACCGTGGAATCCATGGACACGATGGCGCAACGGGCGGCATCTTCCAGGCTTGTCTCGCGGGTCAGGATCCGATCCAGAATGGGCTTACCGTATTTGCTTTCACCGATCTGCAAAAACGGATTCTCGTCGGAATCGGTAATGAAATTGCCCGCCGAATAGATCATGTAGATCGCCGGCGGGCTGCCGAGAATCTGACCGCCGAAGATCAGGGAAGCGGAAGCATCCACATTCGCGGTAGCCAGGGTCTCCGCCGCCTGCAATTGTTCATCGCGACTCACCTGACTGACATAGCGTACGGCATCGATCATTTTCTTGCAGTTCGCCAGACTCCCCTGCCCTGGATCTTCTTCCTGGTTTTCCAGGCGCGCGATGATCGCCTGCGTGGTGGCAAGGTTGCCGGCGCTCAACACCACGAAAAACCGGTCCGCTGCCGGCTTGAACACATGCATTTTACTGTAGGTGGAAATCATGTCCGGCCCCGCATTGGTACGCGAATCCGAACAAAACACCAAGCCATCCTGCACTGCGATAGCAACACAATAGGTCATAGAAGTTTCCAAAACGGTTAATGGGTAATTAAGATTCTAGCCGAGCCCTGTAGGGAAAGCTTGCGCTTTTTTAGTGCCATGCGGAATTTTTGTTAACTTCCGTAAAATCATGAAGATACACATTATCCGCCTATAATGAAATGATTCATATTGGGGCTTGCCTCAGACCGGACTCTGGCAATAATACATCAAGTTATATAATGTATATTTTTATGCCGCAGCCTGGCCGAGAAGGCCGTCCAGGCGGGCCGACTGCTTCTCTGCGGCGCCCTCGGCAACGGCTGTTTACCGCCTGTAGTATGTCGTAAAGTAGGACCCTCTGACGTGAGACCATTTGCCAGGATGATGCCTCCACCCAATGACGACTCAAACCAGCAATTTACGCATTAGCCATATCGGCCCCGTTGATCCTCCGGAGCAAGTCAGCGGCGAACTGCCCCTGGGTGACGAAACCGCCGGCCTGGTTGCAGACACGCGCCACGAAATCCATGAGATCCTGTGCGCCAAGGATGACCGGCTGCTGGTAGTGGTCGGTCCCTGCTCCATACATGACCCGGTTGCGGCGCTGGACTACGGCGTGAGACTGTTCGCCGAGCGTCGCGCTTTGGCGCAACACCTGCTGATCATAATGCGCGTTTATTTTGAAAAACCGCGCACCCGCACCGGCTGGAAGGGCCTGATCAACGACCCTCACCTCAACTGCACCTACGACATCAATAACGGCGTACGTCTGGCGAGGAAGCTGCTGCTGGACCTGAATGCCTTGGGCCTGCCCGCGGGCACGGAGTTTCTTGACATCGTTACCGGCCAATACTATTCGGACCTGATCAGCTGGGGTGCCATCGGTGCCCGCACCACGGAAAGCCAGATTCACCGGGAACTGGCCTCCGGCCTGTCGTGCCCCGTGGGTTTCAAAAACGGCACCGACGGCAATCTGACTATCGCCTGCGATGCGATTTTCGCCGCCGGCGGACCCCATATTTTTTTATCACCCACAAGCAGCGGCAAGACCGGCATCTTTACTACCACCGGCAATCCTGACACTCATGTGATTTTGCGAGGGGGGAAAACACCCAACTATGACCGCGAACATGTGGCGCAAGCCAAGTTGGCATTGGCCCAAAACGGCCTGGCGCCGAGCCTCATGATCGATCTCAGCCATGGCAACAGCGAGAAGCAATATCTCAATCAATTGACCGTGGGCCGGGATGTGGCCGCGCAGATCGCCGGCGGGGAACATGCCATCGTCGGCGTCATGATCGAAAGCCATCTGGCGGCGGGCAATCAAAAACTCCAACTCGACACCCCCCTGCGCTATGGACAAAGCATCACGGATGCGTGCCTGAGTTTTGCGGAGACCCAGCCATTACTCCACCAATTAGCGGAGGCCGTGGCGCAACGGCGGCGTCAAAAATGATAATTGGACTTTCCGGCCTGCTGTTCCTCGGCCTGGTGTTCGGTCCCTATCTTTGGGTACGCTGGGTCATGCACAAGAACAGCGCGGACCGGTCCGACATTCCCGGTACCGGCGCGGAACTGGCGCGCCACCTGTTGCAGCGGTTCGATCTGTCAGAAACCGGTGTGGAAGAAACTCACGCCGGTGGTGATCACTACGACCCGCAAACCAACAAGGTGCGTCTGAGCCCCAAGAACTTCGGTGGACGCTCGCTGACCGCGGTGGCGGTGGCCGCGCACGAAGTGGGGCATGCCCTGCAATTTCATCGTCAGGAAGCGGTATCCACCCTGTGGCACCAATACATGCCCTGGGCGAACCGGCTAAAGCGCATCGGCACTGTTTTATTCATGCTGGCACCGGCCGCCACCGCGGTGCTGCATGCTCCGGCCGCCGCGTTACTGCCGGTGTTTGTCGCGCTCGCCATGCTGCTGGCATCGGTGGTCAGCTATACGTTTATTTTACCCATGGAATGGGACGCCAGTTTTGGCAAAGCGCTGCCGATCCTGGCGGCGGGTCAGTACGTTGACGACCGGCACCTGCCGGTATTGCGCCGGATATTGCGCGCCGCGGCACTGACTTACCTCGCCGTCGCCCTCACCGATATCATTCGCCTGTGGCGCTGGGGGCGCATGCTGCGGCCCTTGTGATTCAGTAAAATATCGGTCGGTCCGGCACTCTTCCGTTCCCAAGACACCATGGGATGCCGGCGCAGATTGCAGGGTGCGTATTACGCACCATTGTTTTTTTTGAACAAAGCCATGCTTCGTTCTGAAAATAAAAAGCCGGTGCGTAATACGCACCCTGCGCAAAACCCGTGCGTTTAACGCACCCGCTGGCGGTAAACTTGCGTTTATTTCGGTTTTTACCTGCATATCGGGTAGACTACGCCCGATACGACTGATGTTAAATGAGGACCCATGACCGACAAAGATCCGCTATGGCTGGAACAGCAGAGCGCCGCATCCCTGCGCCGCCTGCTGCCGCGCATCGAAAACCGCTTCAAGAACGAAACCGATCCGGTGGCGTGGGAAATGTACCTCACGCGCATGAAAAAACACTTCCCCCGGCTGTTCGGACGCCTGTACGCGCTGTATGGCGCCCAATATGATTTCTTTTACCATCTCGAAACCATCATCAGCGGCGCCACGGAAATGTGGCTGGCGCGCCCGCCCGAGCTGAAAGCCCTGGATGCGTTACGGGAAGCGGATCCCCGCTGGTATCTGGCCAGCCGCATGGTCGGCGCCATGTGCTATGTGGACCTGTTCGCCGGTGACCTCGAAGGTCTGCGCAAACAAATCCCCTACCTTTCCGAACTGGGTGTAACCTACCTGCACCTGATGCCCATTTTCAAAGTACCGGAAGGTGATAACGACGGTGGTTACGCGATCAGTAGTTATCGGGAAGTTGATCCGGCACTGGGTACCATGGAGCAATTGGCTGAGTTAGCCACGGAGTTGCGCCATCACGGCATATCCCTGACCCTGGATTTTATTTTCAACCATACCGCGGACGAACATGAATGGGCGCGTCAGGCCCTCGACGGCGACGCTGAATATCAGGCTTATTACCGCCTGTTCCCCAACCGGACACTGCCGGATGCCTATGAGAAAACCATGCCCGAGGTATTCAGCGACGATCATCCCGGCGCCTTCACCTATCGATCACATTTGAAAAAATGGGTCTGGACGACATTTCACACCTATCAGTGGGATTTAAACTACGCCAATCCCGCGGTGTTTCACCGCATGCTGGAAGAAATGCTGTTTCTGGCGAATCAAGGTGTGGAGATCCTGCGCCTGGATGCGGTCGCCTTCATCTGGAAGGAGCTGGGCACCAATTCCCAAAATCTGCCGCAAGCCCACTGGATCATCCAGGCATTCAATGCCTTGGCCAGTATCGCGGCACCCGCCATGGTCTTCAAATCCGAAGCCATTGTGCACCCCGACGAGGTCCGCAAATACATCAGCACGGAAGAATGTCCGCTTTCCTACAACCCGCAACTGATGGCTCTGTTGTGGGATGCGCTGGCGACTCGGGATGTGCGCATCTTACAGCAGGCGATGAAGCAACGTTTTGCGATCGCGCCCGGTTGTACCTGGGTGAATTACGTGCGCTGCCACGATGACATCGGCTGGGCCTTCGCCGATGACGATGTCATCAGCGCCGGCTTTACCCCACGGGAACACCGGCCCTTCCTGACGCGCTTTTACACCGGGAAGTTTGCCGGCAGTTTCGCCCGGGGCGCGCCGTTCCAGGAGGACCGCCTCACCGGTGAAGCGCGAGTCTCCGGTACCTGCGCCTCACTGGCGGGCGTTGAATTGGCCCTGCAACAACAAGATGACTCAGCATTGGATCTTGCGGTGCGGCGCATCCTGCTGATCCATGGCGTCATCATCACCATCAGCGGCATTCCTTTACTCTACCTCGGTGACGAAATTGCCACCCTCAATGACTACAGCTATGAACAAGATCGGGAAAAGACCGGCGATTCCCGCTGGCTGCACCGCGCGCCTTTTGACTGGGACCGCGCGGAACTGCGCCGTGACCCGCAAAGCCTGCCAGGCCGGGTGTTCCAGGGGTTGTTGCGGCTGATCCAATTGCGCAACCAGAATCCAGCCTTCGCGGGCAGCGATACCGACTTCGTGGAAACCGGCAACCCGCATGTACTGGCTTTCACTCGCAGCCACCAGCAATCGGCCTTGTTTATTCTGGCTAATTTCAGCGAGCGCACACAGCATCTGGAAGCCCGGCGTCTGCGCCAGATGGGCATGCGCAAAACCATGATCGATCTGTATGCAGGCCAGCCCATTACCGCGACCCAGGAACTGACCATGGAGCCGTATCAACTGATGATTATGTGCCGTGTCGGTTAACGCATGGTCTGTATGCGTTCTCCAGGGCCGCCCCTGCAAAGACACCATATAAGAGCGATGGTAAACTTTCTATGCAACATAATTGAATAGGCGGGCGCCGCCTCGCCCACTGGCGAACATTATGCCATTGGACAATGACTGAACTGCAACCGTATATTTCCTGAGCGCACTCTCGGTACGCCGTTTCTTTCTCCGATCTTGCGCCCCAACGCCACTGCCGGTGGCCTGGATGTGTCCCTAAGCCAACGGGTCGAATTAACATTTTTTTACATTCCCCTCCTCCAAACCTTAGACATTATTAGGAAATAATGTGTAGAATCAAAACAACCTGCTTAATCGCAAGATTCGTTCTCTCGCGACCGTGGCACTCGGAATGGCAATCGCTCCCATCACTGCGGCATGCGTATCGCCTGAATACAGGGTTTCTCGCATGCTTGCACCTGACCACCTACCCGTAATTGATGAATCATTCATCAACGACCACGCAAGCGTAGGTATATTGGACGAGCATTTCAATTATGTTCGCGTCACCGCCAACTATGCCCGGCAATATGGCCTGCCATTAGAAAGCTTTACCGGCAGTAACCATTTTGAGCTGTTCGCTGACGCCTCCAGAAGCCTCTTTGAACAGGTGCGGGAAACTCAAGAGCCGATCCTGGAGTATCATATTCCACTGCAAAAAAACTCCGCGCGCGCGACCACGAGTATCCACTGCCACCGGTTGCTGGAAGCCGCTCCGCTCAGCTTGGGGAGCGGCGCATGCATTACCATAACCCTCAAACCGTCCAGCCGGCGCCACACGGACCCTATCGTCCCGACGCGCTACGACAAACGTTTGGAGCAGTTTTTTAACGCCGCGTTTGATGCCCTGTTTCTCCACGAGCAGGGCAGGATTCTGGACATCAACAACGTCGTCAGCGATATCTACGGCTATCAGCGCGCGGAGTTATTAGGCCGGAATCTGGTGACCTACGTCGCTCCCGAGCAACGCGCCGCGGTGATGGCACGCATGACCGCGGAAGATGAAGGCCCCTATGAAACCTTCGTTGTCCACAAGAACGGCGCCTTGATCCCGACGGAAGTGCGCGCCAGAACCGTGCGCTATGATACCCAAACCTTCAGAATCGTCGCCTTGCGGGATTTGAGCGCATTCCGCACCACGGAAGCTTCGCTGCGGGAGTCCGAACGCGCGTTGCATAACATTCTGGACGAAATGGTCGACACCTTCTACCGCACGGATCTCGATGGACGCATCGTCATGATTTCGAAATCCGCGCAACGACTTTTGGGATATACGCAAAACGAACTGTTGCATATCATGGTGTCATCCCTGTATGTGGATGACGCCAGGCGCCAGGAATTTCTCCAGGCCTTGAGCAGCCACCAT